>JANOIR010000231.1:0-19894 GCA_031407765.1 Vicinamibacteraceae bacterium | reverse complement strand
GTCACGCCAGAGACCGGACATGGGGGAATCTCCTGGAAGCGGAAACGGGGACGGAGCCGGGCGTCGAGCGCGCTGCCGGGTCAGCACCCGGCCGGCGACCCCGGCCGCCTCGCGCCAGTACCAGAGCCCGGCGCCAAGGCGTCCGCGGGCGCGCACTTCGGCGCCGTGCTCTTCGGCGAGATCGCCGGCGATTGCCTCCGCGCCGGGCGATCCGCCCACCAGCCGGCGCAGCAGCCATTCCGCCAGCCGAGGCGGCCCGCTGTTTCGCATGGCCTTCATTGTAGGCAAAATACGGCGCCACCGACCGGAAGTTCCAGGAGAGGCCCTGCGCATGGACTCCGGAGTTGTTGCCGGGGGCCGGTTGACGACTCCGGAGTCGTCTTCGGCTGGGACTACGTCCCGCGCTTGACGGCGACCACCATGAACCAGCGATCCGTGCCTGGCCCCTCCGACGGGCCCGCTTCGGTGGCGACGACCTCGAAGCCGGCCTGCCGCAGCTCGCGGGTCACGGTCTCGGCACGGACGCCGTGGGTGCCGTCCTTGGCCCGGTCAGCCGGCCGGGACGCCTCGCTGTCCGGCGGCGTGAAATCGACCACGGCCAGGCGGCCACCCGGCTTGACCGCGGTCGCGATCGAGGCGTTCATCGCCGCCGGCGCCGCGAAGTGGTGGTAGACGTTGCGCATGAACAGCGCGTCGCAGGCGCCGTCGGGGAAGTTGGTGCGCTCGGCCTCGCCGGCCATGACGTGGATCTGCGGCCGCTCGGCGGCGCTCACCTTGGCCTGCAGGGCCTTCACGCGCTCCGAGCCCAACTCGCTGGTGTAGACGTGCCCCCGCCCGCCGACGATTTCCGAGGCGGCGATACTCAGGGCGCCGTCCCCGGCGCCGATCTCGCAAACGGTGCCCCCGCTGGCGAGGGCCAATGCCTCGAGGATCTTCGCGGTCGAGATCGTGCTCCCCTGCGCCGGGGCGGTGGCGGGCAGGAACAGCGTGACGAGCAGCGTCGTGAACGTGCGGGCGAGCTGGGCCATGATTGACACTCTAGACGCCGGCGACCCTGCGGCGGCCGTCGCAGGGACGGGAATGCAGGGACCGGAAGGGGACACAGCGATGCGAACGTCTGCAGCGGTGGCTGCGTGGGCCGTCCTGATCGCCCTGTCGGGCGCCGCGGTCGAGGCGCAGCAAGTGCCGTACGCGCCCAAACAGAGCGATCGACCGACGCCTGTCGAGGGCGACGAGGCTGGTTTCGTCAGCATCTTCGACGGGCAATCGCTGAAAGGCTGGGACGGCGACCCGACCTACTGGCGCGTCGAGGGCGGCGCCCTGGTCGGTGAGATCACGCCGGCGACCGTCGTGAAGAGCAACACCTTCATCATCTGGCGCGGCGGCCGGCCCAAGGACTTCGAGCTGAAGCTCGACTACCGGATCACCGCGGCCGGCAACAGCGGGATCAACTACCGCAGCGCCAGCGTGCCCGATCCGGTCACGTCGGCCAACGCGTTCGCCTTGCGCGGCTACCAGTTCGACATCGACGGGGCGCGGCGCTACGTGGGCAACAACTACGAGGAGAAGGGCCGGCTGTTCATGGCCGTCCGCGGTCAGGTCACCCGCGTCACCGGCGGCCGCCCGCCAGTCCTGATCGCCGCGCTCGGCGACGATGCCCAGCTCGCGGCGACCGCCACCGACGACTGGAATGCGGTCCACCTGATCGTCCGCGGCAACACCCTCATGCACCTGCTGAACGGGCGCCTGATGAGCGTGACGATCGACGACGACGCGCCCAACCGCCCGACGGACGGCCTGATCGGGGTCCAGGTGCACGTCGGGCCGCCGATGAAGGTCGAGTATCGCAACATCCGCCTGAAGACCTGGTAGCGGGCGCCATCAGCCGCGCCGCTCAGAGGCCGGCGCGCCGTACCTCACGGTTCATCACGTACCACGCCGTCCAGGAGGCCGCCGCGACGCTCCAGAACGCCCACATGATTCCGGGGTGCCGGCCGAGGATCAGGAACCGGACGCCGTGCTCGTCGCCGTGGATCGCCAGCGGGAGCAGCGTACAGAACAGCCCGGTGGCGAAGAAGAGCGTACGCAGGAAGATGGCGTGCCGGGTCCGCTCGAGCGCCCGCACCTCGACGTCGCTCGGTGGCGTCTCCAGCATCCCGGGCAGGTCGATGGCCCTGGCTGCAGCCTGATCGACCTCTCTCGCGTCGCGCATCTTTGCCGCGAACGCCGGCTCGCGCCGGGCCCGCTCCTCGACGAGCGCCCGGGTGTCGGCGGATGCCTCGCCGGCCAGATAGAGCGTCAACAGGTCGTTCAGCACGTCGTCCGTCACGTTCATGTGAGTCTCCCCGGCGCGGCCAAGGCCGTGCCCAGCTTGAGCCGCGCCCGATGGACGCGGATTTTCACGGTGGCCACCGACAGCCCGAGCAGGCGCCCGATCTCCTCGTAGCCGACCCCCGATGCCGCGAGCAGCAGCGGCTCGCGGTAGTCGGACGGCAGCGCGCGCATGGCGTCGAGCGTCCGGTTCAGCTCGAGCCTCGCTTCGGCGTTCGGCGCGACCGGTGTCTCCGGCACGTCGGCGTCCGAGATCCGGCTGCTCGCCCGCGCTCGATCGCGCGCCAGGTTGCGGGCGATGGCGAGCAGGTAGGCCTTCCCGGTTTCGGCCCGGATCGCGTCACGCCCGGTCCATGCCCGAAGGAACGTTTCCGACGTGACGTCGGAGGCGGCATCGTCGCTGCCCGTCAAGAACCGCGCGAAGCGATAGACGTCCTTTGCATGCGCTTGATAGAGCGAGTGGAACGTCGTCGTAGCCTGCATCACCGTCGAGGAGGATACGGAGTTCGGCCCCTCCGGTTACACGCCCCGGTCCGCCGCCCCGATCCAAGTAGACTGAGGGGCTGTGATTCGCGTCCGCTTCGCCCCCTCGCCAACCGGGTACCTGCACGTCGGCGGGGCCCGTACCGCCCTCTTCAACTGGCTGCTCGCCCGTCGCGACGGCGGCGTGTTCGTCCTGCGCATCGAGGACACCGACGCCGAGCGATCCTCCGACGCCATGGTCGACGGGATCCTGGAGGGGATGCGGTGGCTCGGGATGACCTGGGACGAAGGGCCGGACGCCGGCGGCCCGCACGGACCGTACTACCAGTCGCAGCGCTTCGATCGCCATCGCGCCGCCGCCGAACGGCTGGTATCGTCGGGCCACGCCTACTACGACTTCACGCCGCCCGAGCAGTACGACGCGGCGCGCAAGGCAGCTGAGGCTCGCGGCGAGGTCTGGCGGTATGTGCGCAGCGAGTGGGCGCGGCCGTCCGATGAGGAGCGCGAGCTGGCCTCGACCGGCGCCGCGCGCGCGATCCGCTTCAAGGTGCCCGCCGGCCGCACCGCCTTCATCGATCTCGTCAAAGGCCCTGTCGAGTTCGACAACGGGGTCATCGATGACTTCGTCATCGTCCGCCGCGACGGGCTGCCGATCTATCACCTCTCGGTGGTCTGCGACGACGTCGACATGGCCATCACCCACGTGATTCGTGGCGACGATCACGTCTCGAACACGCCCAAGCACGTGCTGCTGTTCGCCGCGCTCGGCGCGCCGGTGCCGGCCTTCGCGCACGTCCCGATGATCCTCGGCCCGGACAAGAAGCGCTTGAGCAAACGGCACGGCGCCACCTCCGTCCTCGAGTACAAAGCGCAGGGCTACCTGCCGGAGGCGATGCTCAACTTCCTCGCGCTGCTCGGCTGGTCGCCGGGCGACGACAGCGAGCTGCACTCGACCGACGACCTGATCGCGCGCTTCACCCTCGACGGCATCGGCTCGGCCAGCGCGGTGTTCAACACCGAGAAGCTGGATTGGGTCAACAGCCAGCACATCATGCGCATGGACACGCGCGAGCTGGCCCGCCGCGTGGAGCCGTTCCTGCGCGAGGCCGGGCTGTGGCACGACGCCTACGCCGGCGCGCGCCAGGACTGGTTCTGCGCCGTGCTCGACCTGCTCAAGCCGCGCGCCAGGCGCCTGCCGGAGTTCGCCGAGCGCGGCCGGCCGTTCTTCGCCGACGTCACCGAGTACGACGCTGCGGCGCAGAAGAAGCTGTGGGCCGCGCCCGAGACGCGCGATCTGTTGACCGCGTTGGCCGATCGCCTCGCCGGTGTCGAGCCGTTCAATCCGCCGACGATCGAGCCGGTGGTGCGCGCGCTCGCCGACGAGCGCGCGGTCAAGGCGACGGCGCTGATGCAGACGGTGCGCCTGGCCGTCAGCGGATCGTCGGCCAGCCCCGGTCTGTTCGAGATGCTGGCACTCCTCGGGCGGGACACGGTGATGGCGCGCCTGCGCCGCGCTGCCGTCCACCTGTCATGAGCCCGGTCACGACGAAAGGCGCGGCCAAGGCGAAGCGCCCGGCCAAGGCGAAGCGCCCGGCCAAGGCGACGCGCCCGGCCAAGGCGACGCGGGCGGTTGGCGCCCCGATGCGCATGCGACCGGTCGACTACGAGCGCGCGCGGCTGGCCCTGATGCAGCAGGAGCCGCGCCTCGGCGCGCTCATCGAGCGCGTCGGCAAGTGCCGTCTGCAGACCCGCCGCGACGGCGACCTGTTCTCGGCGCTGTGCGAGACGATCACGTCGCAGCAGCTCTCGACCCGCGTCGCCGACGTGATCTACGGGCGCCTCTGCGCGTTGTGCGCACCGGATCCGCATCCGACGCCGGCGGCGATGCTGCGCCTCGATACGATCGCGCTGCGCGGCGCCGGCCTGTCGGGCCCCAAGGCCGCCTACGTCCACGCGCTGGCCGAGCGGGTTGCCCAGGGCGACCTCTCGCTCGAGGCGCTCGACGTCCTGCCCGACGACGAGGTGATCGAGGTGCTCTCGTCGATCAAAGGCATCGGCCGCTGGTCGGCGCAGATGATCCTGATCTTCCGGCTGCACCGGCCCGACGTGTGGCCGATCGGCGATCTCGGCATCGTGCGTGGCCTCGAGCGCCTGCACAACATGCGGAAGCCGCCGACGCTGGCCCGGCTCGAGAAGCTCGGCGACGTCTGGCGGCCTTACCGCAGCGTCGCCGCCTGGTATCTCTGGGCCGGCGCGTCGCTATAAACGCGAAACCCAGCGCCGCCCGCGTGCGGACGCCGCGACGCGACTCCAGTTCAGTGGTTGTTCGGGACCCGCTCGCGAGGGCCCGCCTTCGCCACGCGCTTCCACTCGCCCGTGCCGCAGCGCTCCCAGACGTCACCGAACACGTTGAGGCCGTCGTGGCCGCCGAACAGCACGAAGCAGCCGCGCTTCGTGTCGTGCGTCATTGCCGAGTGATTGCGGGCCGGTGGCGCGTCGCCGGTCTTCACCGCGCTCCACAGGCCGCCGCGGAGACGCCAGGTGTCCGCGGTTCGCGCCTGTCCGTTCCACCCGCCGAAACGCAGCAGGTTGCCGGCCGTGGGGCCAGCCATCGCCGCGTTGAAGCGGCCGGGTGTCGGCGTCGGGGCCGGCACCTCCGACCAGGCCGTACCGTCCCAGATCCAGGTGTCGTTCGTGGCGCCAGACCCGCCGAACAGCACGACCTGGCCGAGCTCGGGATCGAAGGCCATCGCGGTGCCGGATCGGGGTGACGGTCCGGTGGTCGCGAAACGGGCCCACGCCGATCCGTTGAACTCCCAGGTGTCCTGCAGGCGTTCGCGGACGCCGGCCGCGTAGGTGTAGCCGCCGAACAGGACCAGGCGCTTCCGCCTCGAATCCCAGGCCGCGGCGGCCTCGGCGCGCGCTGGCGGCTGCGGACCGGTGACCTCGGTCCAGATCGAGCCGTCCCAGATCCAGGTGTCGCCGAAGAGGCGGCGGGCGGAGTCGCGGGCCTCGGCAGCGGTCTCGTCGCCGAACAGCACGCGGTTGCCGCCGAAGAGGTAGACGCGCGAGAGGCTGTCGCCAGCGACCGCCGGGAACGTCCGCGGCGCGGGCCCGCCGGACGCGAGGCGCAGCCAGCCCTTGCCGTCCCACCCCCACGTGTCGCCGACGACCGCGCTGTCGGTGGCTCCGCCGAAGAGCAACGCGACGCGGCCGTCGTAGGCGAAGCCGTGCGCGTTGCGCACGCCGGGATTGTCGTCGTCCGCGGGCGGACCGACCGGCACCGCCGCGAGGATCGCGCCCCACAAGAGTGCCGCGGCGCAGACTCCCGTCCGCTGCCTCGTCGAACCCATGGCCCCTCCCTCGTCTGCTGCGTGAGGAGAAGGTATCACGGACCCTCGACCGTTCGGCCCGGCCCGCTGGTGTGGGCAGGCGTGCAGTCGCAGGCCGTGGCTGGCTGCGCCGGGCTCAGTGAATGATGCGCGCCATGACGTGTCCGACGACAGCGTCACAGCGCGGGCGATAGAAGCGGAAGGCCTCGTGCACGGTGCCGCCGATCTGCGCGGCCAGCCACAGCCGCAGGGCCTCGTTGGCGCGATGCAGCCGCGTTTTCACCGCCTCCTCGGAGATCTTCAGGCAGTCGGCGGTCTCGGCGGTCGACAGCCCCTCGACGGATCGCAGCACGAACACCATCCGGTTCGACAGGCTGAGGGTGTCGACGGCGCGTTCGAGCAGGGCGTTCATCTCCAGGCGGGCGGCGATTTGTTCGGGTGAGGGGCCGGCCGCCTCGGGCTCGTCGGCCATGGCGTGTTCGTCCTCCCAGGGCGCCGGCTCGGTGCGGTGGCGCCTGCGCAGCCTGGCATACGCTTCGTTGATCGCGATGCGGGTCATCCACGTCGAGAACCGGGCCCGCCCTTCGAAGCGGTCCAGGTGCTGGTAGGCGCTGACGTAGGCCTGCTGCATGACGTCCTCGACGTCGGCGTCGTCACCGAGCACGGCCCGTACCGTGCGATAGATGCGTTCGTTGTGGCGCCGCATCAGCGCTTCGAAACAGGCCGTCTCACCGTCGCAGACCCGCCGCACGAGCGAGTCGTCGGGATCAGCCGCGGCCGCTTGGCCGGGTCGATCCGATGGGTGCGCCGCGCCGGGGTCCCTGCGTCCAGGTCCGTTCAATCAACCCTCCGTCCAGATTGGACGCGCGAACCCCGGCCGAGGTGACATGCCCCGCCGCCGGCCGGGTCAGTCCTGCCGCAGGGCCTCGAGCGGGCTGACCATGGACGCCCGGCGCGCCGGCACGTAGCTCGCCGCGAGCGCAGCCGCGGCGAGGATCGCGGCAGCCCCGCCCAGCACCCACGGATCCTGCGGCCCGACCTCGAAGAGCAGCGTCTGGGCGCTGCGCGCGGCGAAGGCCGCCAGCACCGTGCCAATGCCGAGGCCGACGGCGAGGATCATCGCGACCTGCCGCAGCACCATCGCGATCAGCCGCCACCGAGACGCGCCGAGGGCGACGCGTACGCCGAGCTCGCGCCGGCGCCGCTCGACGCCATACGCCACCATACCGTAGACGCCGACCACGGCGACGAGCGCCGCCAGGGCGCCGAAGAAGCCGGTCAGCATCGCCATCAGCCGTTGCCCGACAAGGCCGTCGTTGATCGCGCCGCCGAAATCGAACCCGTCCGCGAGCACGCCGGCGTGGCTCTCACGGACACGCGCTTTGACGGCGCGCATCAGCACTTCGGTCGGCAGATCCGAGCGAATCATCACTCTGGCCCACGGGCCCATATTGGGAAACTGCGAGTCGGGCGCGTAGATCATGGCCGGCGTCGGCGTGCGGAGGTCGTTGTACTTGGTGTCGGCAATGACCCCGACGATCTGATAGTCGGTCGCGGGGTAGTTCGGCTCGGCGTGCGTCGTCAACGTCCGGCCGATCGGGCTGGCGCCGGCGGTGAACTGCCGGACGAATGTCTGGTTGACGACCGCGACCCGGGCCGACGTGGACGTGTCGTCGAGCGTCAGGCCGCGACCTTCGGTCAGGCGGATGCCCATCGTGTCGAAATAGCGCGGACCCACCCAGGTGAAGTTGGCGCTGTTCTTGACGCCGCCGAGCGTGATGCCGTGGCCCCACGACGCGCCGAGGAGCGGGATGTTGGTGGTCGTCGCCGCGTCGATGACGCCCGGCACCAAGCGGATGCTCGCCACCAGCCCACGCTGGTACTCGCTCAGGCGCTCCTTGGGAATGGACGTTTCCTCATAGCCGAACGTCCCGACCGTGATGCCGCTGCGGCGAATCCCCGGGTCGAAGGTGGCGAGGCGGCGGAAGCTCTGGACGAAGAGGAGCGCGCCGACCACGAGCACCAGCGACATCGCCGTCTGCGCCGCGACCAGCGCGCGTTGCGTGGCGGCGCGCCCGCGATCCTGGCTCATGCCGCGTGCACTGGCGTGGAGCGCGCCGCTCGCCTGGATGCGACTGGCGCGGACGATGGGCGCGAGGCCAAAGGCCAGGCAGGTCACGGCGGCGACCGCGGCCGTGAACGCGAGCACGCGCCAATCGAGCCCCAGTTCGAGTGTCGGCGCGCCGCCCTGCGTCGCGAGGGACCAGACCAGGACGCGGCTCAGCCCCTGCGCGAGACCGACACCGAGCAGCGCGCCGACCGTGGCGAGAAGCCCGCACTCGGCGAGGAACTGCCGCGCCAGCGCGGGCCGCGATCCGCCGAGGGCCAGGCGAATGGCGACTTCGGCGTCACGTGCGGCGGCGCGGGCCAGCAGGAGGTTGGCGAGGTTGGCGCTTGCCATCAGCAGGACGAGCCCGGTCATGCCGAGTAGCAGCCACAGCGCGCGGTCGTAGCGCGCCCGCAGCTGGCTCACACCCGACGCGATCGAATAGGCGCCCAGACGGAAGCCCTTGTACAGCTTGATCCCCTCGGCGCCGTACCCGGTCGGGACGGTCGCTTCGAACAGTCCGGCGCTGAGGGCGTCGAGGTGCGCCGTCGCGCGGTCCAGCGTCCAGTCGGGCCTCAGCCGACCGACCACCGACGAGTCGAAGAACTCCCGGCCCAGGTTGGCTTCGCTGCCGTTCGGCAGGCATTGCGGGATGAGGACGTCGAAGACTTCGCCGACGGCCATGCCGGTGAAGCCCGGCGGCGTGACGCCGACGATCTGCATCCAGTCGTTGTTGAGGCGCAGGCGATCCGACGGCCGCAGGTCGCGGCCACCCATCTCGCGCTGCCAGTAGCCGTGGCTGACCATCGCGCGTTGGCTCGGGCACGGCTTGTCGGTGTCGTTCGGGCCGATCGGGACGCCGCGCCAGGGCGCCACCCCCAGCACGCCGAACATGTCGCCGCTCACGTAGAGCGCGCTGGCCGACCGCGCCTCGGAGCGCTCGCCTACCCGTGCGCGCCCCGGTGACCAGGCGAAAGCACCGGAAAACGCCTTCTGCTGATCGCGGATCGCGTACCAGAGCGGCCGCGTCAACTGTGCGTAGAAGCTCGTGGTGATGCCAAAGCCCTGGGTGCCGCCCGCGACACGGACCTCGGCGAGTTCGTGCGGGGCGCGGACCGGCAGGCTGCGCAGGCCCAGGGCCGAGATCAGCTGGAAGATCGCCGTGTTGGCGCCGATGCCGAGCGCCAGCGTGATGAGCACGGTCAGCGCGAACGTCTTGTCCTTGCGCAGTGCGCGGATGGCGTAGCGAAGATCCTGCATCAGCATGGCGGCATGTTCTCGAGGTGCCTGGGTGGCGAGGCCCCACAGGGCCTCGATCCAGATCAGGAGCCGTTCGCCGAAGGTGGACGCGGCCCGATGGCGGTCGGCGAACACCAGCGCCATCTCACGGCCGTATTCGTCGCGGAACTCGCCCGGATAGAGCGCCAGCAGCACGCGGAACAGCCGCACGGCGCTCGATGGGCGCTGGCGCGGCGCCGACCGATGCGGCGGGCTGGTCCGCCCGGCGGTCATCCGCGCCTCGGCAGCAGCCCGGTGGCGCGGGCGTCGGCGAGCAGCCGTTCGAGGCGGCGGGCTTCCGCCTTGGCCACGCGTCGCCCGAGCGGCGTCAGCTGGTAGTAGCGGCGCCGCTCGTCGTCGTTGTCCGGATCCGGCCGCTCGGCGAGCTCGCTGATCAGGCCCTGCCCCAGCAGCCGCTTGATGGCGGCGTAGAGCGAGCTCGGGCTGAGGCGCAGGGCGCCGTCGGTGCGCTCGGCGACGTCGAGCATCACCGAGTACCCGTGACGGTCGCGATCCGCCAGCGAGACCAGGATGTGGAAGGTGTCCCGCGGCAGCGGCAGGAACGCCTCTGGGCTGTCCTCGGGAAGGGATCGCGTCGCCATTGCGTGACTATAGCACAAACGGATATAGCGCCCACGGAACGAGAGAAACGGCGGCGTTCGATAAGATGAGCCGCGTGTCCGCCCGTCGCGTGACCGCCGTCGTGCTCGCCGCCGTCCTGGCTGTCGTCGCCCGCCCCGCGACGGCGCAATCGCTTGCCGTGGACCGCCAGCGTGGGCTGCAGATGCTCGATCAGGTCCGGGAAGATCTGGTCCAGCACTACTACGACCCCACCTTCGGCGGGACCGACCTCGACGACCTCGTCGATCGGGCTCGCCAGCGGATCAACGCGGCGCAATCGCTGGGCGAGATCCTCGGGCTGATCGCCGGCGTCTGCCTCGATCTTCGCGACTCGCACACGTCGTTCCTGCCGCCGCAGCGCGTCCAGGACGTCGAGTACGGCTGGTCGTGGCGCTACGTTGGCGACCGCGCCCTGGTCGACTGGATCGACGACGACAGCGACGCGCACGCCAAGGGCTTGCACCTCGGCGACATCGTGATCGAGGTGGCCGGCTACCCGCTGACCCGCAGCAACCAGCGCACGGTCAACTACCTGCTGCGGGCCTTGCGACCGCAGCCGCAGCTGGCCGTGACCGTCGAACGCCATGGCGGCCGGCAGACGCTGACCCTCGCCTCCAAGATCCGCAAGCTGCGCAAGCGCGTCGATCTCGACAACGCGCTCGATCTCTACGCCATCCGGATGCAGCAGGCGCTGGCCGAAGCCGACGACCCCAAGCCGAAGCAGGAGTGGGTGGCGCCCGGCGTGCTCTACTGGCGGCTCCCGGACTTCTTCCTCGATCTTCCGACCTTCAAGTCCCAGATCGATCGGCTGGCGGGGGCGCGCCAGCTCGTGCTCGATCTGCGCGGCAACCCAGGCGGGCCACTGACCTCGCTGGTCCTGGTGGCCGGCCTGTTCGCGCCGCCCTCCACGCCGATCATCACGGTCACCCGGCGCGACGAGACGTCGACGCTGCAGACCGAGCGCAAGGCGGCAGTGTTCACGGGCCCGATCGTCGTGCTCGTCGACAGCCGCACGGCGTCCTGCGGGGAGATCCTGAGCCGCTTCCTGCAGACACGCGGGGCGCGGGTGATCGGCGATGCCACCGACGGCAACGTGCGCGGCGGGCGCTCGCTGCCGCACGCCGCAGGCGAGGGCGACGTCAAGGTGCTCTATGCCGTCCGGGTCACCGTCTACGACATCCTGATGCCCGACGGGACACGGCTCGAGCGCCGCGGGGTGCAGCCCGACACGCTCAGCCTGCCGACTCCCGACGATCTCGAACGTGGCGCCGATCCGGTGCTGGCAAAGGCCGCCGCGTCCCTCGGCGTCTCCCTCGATCCGCTGCGCGCGGGTCGCCTGTCCCGTCCTTGACTACTCCTATGCACATCCGCCTCGCCGTATCGCTCGCGCTGCTGCTTGCGTCCGCCGTCCCCTTCGCCCAACAGCCCCCGGCGTCGCAGGCGCCGCCCCCGCCGCCGGCTGCCGACGCCAAGGAGGACGACAGCGACGACAAGAAGAAGGAACCCAAGTGGGACGTCACCGCCGACTTCGGGCCGACATCAAAGGTCGCCTTCGACACCACCGAAGGCACCTGGATGAACGTCGACGTCAGCCCCGACGGGCAGCGCGTGATCTTCGACCTGCTCGGCGATCTCTACGTGATGCCGATCGGCGGATCGACCGCGGCGGCGCCGGCGACGCGGCTGACCACCGGGCCGGCCTTCGACATGCAGCCGCGCTTCAGCCCGGACGGCAAGAGCATCGCGTTCACGAGCGACCGCGGCGGCCTGTTCAACATCTGGGTGATGGACGCCGACGGCAAGAACCCGAAGGCGGTGTCGCGTGAAGAGAAGTGGTGGGTCAACAGCCCGACCTGGGCGCCCGACGGCGACTACATCTTCGCCCGTCGCCACTTCGTGCAGACGCGGTCGCTCGGCGCCGGCGAGGTGTGGATGTTCCACCGCAGCGGCGCCGACGGCGTCCAGGTGACCGAGAAGGTGAGCTTCCAGAAGGACGCCGGTGAGCCGGCACTCTCGCCGGACGGGAAGTTCCTCTATTACAGCAAGGACACCACGCCGAGCCCGACCTTCGAATACAACAAGGATCCGCACGCCGGCATCTACGCTGTCGTCCGTCGCGAGCTGGCCACCGGCCTCGAGCGGACCATCGTCAGCGGCGCCGGCGGTGCGATCACGCCGCGCATCTCGCCGGACGGGAAGTGGCTGGCCTTCATCCGCCGCATCGAGACCGGCAGCCAGCTGTTCGTGCGCAGCACCGCGACCGGCACCGTGCGCGCCATCTTCGCGCGGCTGGACAAGGATCAGCAGGAAGCGTGGTCGATCTTCGGCCCCTACGCGCAGTACGCGTGGACCCCGGACAGCCGCGAGATCGTCATCTGGGGCGAGGGGAAGATCTGGCGCGTGGACGTGCCGGCGGCCCCGGCTGCTGGAGTCGCGTCGGCCTTGTCGCCCGGCCGCGAGATCCCGTTCGTCGCCAAGGTCGAGCAGACGATCACCGAGGCGGTGCGCTTTCCGGTCGCCGTGGCGCCGGATCGCTTCCCGGTCCGCATGCTGCGCGGCGCTATCGTCGCCCCGGATCGCCGCAGCGTGGTCTACAGCGCGCTGGGCAAGCTGTGGCTGAAGCCGTTGCCGTCGGGCGAGCCGCGCCGGCTCACCGCCCGCGACGACCTCGAGTACGACCCGGCCTTCGCCGCCGACGGCAGGACCATCGTCTACGCCGCGTGGCGCGACGTCGACCGCGGCCGGATCCGGACCATCGGCGTGGACGGCAGCGGTGGGCGCGAGGTGGTGGCGACACCGGGGCACTACGTCGACCCGTCGTTCTCGCCCGACGGGGAGCGGATCGTCTACCGCGCCGTCGACGGCGACGACGTGCGCGGCCCCGATGACGGCGAGCAGCCCGGGATCTTCATCGTGCCGGCGGCGGGCGGCGCCTCGGTGCTGGTCCGCCAGGAAGGGGCGAACCCGCGCTTCGATCCGACCGGGACGCGAATCTACTTCCAGGAGCGGCGCGGCGACCGGACCGTGCTGGCGAGCGTCACGACCGCCAACGCCTGGGAAATCGTCCACGCGCGATCGGAGAACGCCATCGAGCTGGTGCCATCGCCGGACGGCAGGTGGGTGGTGTTCGAGGAGCGCTGGCGTACCTATGTCGCGGCGCTGCCGCAGAGCGGCCGCCCGATCGAGATCGGGCCGACCACCAAGGCCTTTCCGGTGGCGCGCATCTCGCGCGACTCCGGCTGGAACCTCCACTGGTCGAACGCGCAGACGATCCACTGGACGCTCGGCGCCGATCTCTACACGCGCGAGCTGGCGAAGACGTTTGCGTTCGTGCGCGACGGCGCCGAGAAGCCGGACGAGCCCGAGGCCGCCGGCGTCGCGATCGGGTTCGAGCAGGCAAGCGACAAACCGGCCGGGACCATCGCGCTCGTCGGCGCCCGTATCGTGCCGATGAAGGCGGGCCCGGGCCGCGGCGTGATCGAGCGCGGCACCATCGTGGTCGAGGGCAACCGGATCGTTGCGGTCGGCTCGGAGGGATCGGTGCGCGTCCCGGCCGGCGCGCGCCGGATCGACGTTGCCGGCAGGACGATCATCCCCGGTCTCGTCGATGTCCACGCCCACGTCCGCGGTGAAGACAATGGCATCCTCGCCGAGCAGGCGTGGCCGATGGCCGCCAACCTGGCCTATGGCGTGACCACGGCGCACGACCCGTCGAACGACACGCAGACGGTGTTCACCAAGAGCGAGATGCAGCGGGCGGGCTGGCTGCTCGGGCCGCGGCTCTACTCGACCGGCACGATCCTCTACGGCGCCGAGACCGCGTTCAAGGCGGTCGTCGAGAACTACGAGGACGCCAAGATGCACATCCGCCGCATGAAGGCGGCCGGCGCCATCAGCGTCAAGAGCTACAACCAGCAGCGCCGCGACGCGCGGCAGATGATTCTGAAGGCGGCGCGCGAGCTCGGCCTGATGGTGGTGCCGGAGGGCGGCTCGCTGTACTACCAGAACCTCACCCAGATCACTGACGGTCACACCGGCGTCGAGCATAGCCTGCCGGTGCCGAAGCTCTATCGCGACGCGATCACGCTGTTCTCAAAGACCAAGGTCGGCTACACGCCGACGCTGATCGTCGCCTACGGCGGGCTCTCCGGCGAGTACTACTTCTACCAGCACGACGACGTCTGGCGGAACGCGCGGCTGCAGGCGTTCACGCCACGGGACGTCCTGGTTGGCCGTTCCCGCCGCCGCGGCATGGCGGCCGAGGACGACTTCAACCACATCCTCATCGCCC
Source organism: Vicinamibacteraceae bacterium (assembly GCA_031407765.1). Taxonomy (GTDB): domain Bacteria; phylum Acidobacteriota; class Vicinamibacteria; order Vicinamibacterales; family Vicinamibacteraceae; genus JBDSLU01. The sequence continues at coordinate 5,451 of JANOIR010000231.1, read as the reverse complement.
GCGACGCCAAGGCGCTGAAGGACGCCGGCACCTCGGTGCAGCTCGGCGCGCACGGCCAGCTGCAGGGCCTCGGCGCGCACTGGGAGCTGTGGATGCTGGCCCAGGGCGGCATGACCCCGCTCGAGGCGCTGGACAGCGCCACGCTTTCCGGCGCGCGCTACCTCGGGATGGACAAGGACATCGGCTCGCTCGAGCCCGGCAAGCTGGCCGATCTCGTCGTGCTCGATCGCAATCCGCTCGAGAACATCCGCAACACCGACAGCGTCCGGCTGGTGATGCTGAACGGCCGGCTGTACGACGCGGCGTCGCTCGATCAGATCGCGCCGGACACACGGAAGCGGCCAGCATTCTGGTGGCAGCGGCCGTAGGCGGCCGGGACGCTCAGTGCCCGCGCATGGCGCGCTTGCGTGCGAAGCTTCGCGCCGTCAGCTCGAGGCCAGGCCGGTCGAGGCGCATCATCGCGGCGTGCGCGTCACCATCGAGGCCGGCCCGCCGCGCCTCGCCATCGGGATCCGCCCTCCAGCGCTCTCGCGCCGCCGCATCCGTGTAGAGCTTCGCCAGGAGCGCCTCGACCCTCACCTGCTGTCTTCGAGCTGCATCCAGGCGCCGGGGATCGCTGGCTGCGCGTCCCTCACGTGGCAACGCGTCATCTCCGTCATCTCCGTCAGCCGCGTCAAATCCGCAGGCCCGACGCGCGCGCCCGGCGTTCAGCGCGATGCGGGCGCGATCCAGCTCGCCGAGCAGCACGTCGAACGGCGGGAACGCGCCGTCGCGCTCGAGGATGACGTCGATCCGGTGCGGCACGCGCTCGCCGACGCGCTCGAGCAGGGCGTAGACCGCGTCCGGCACCGGGTGGCGGTGATCGTCGAGCAGGCGCCGCTCGCCGCCGGTGGCCTCGATTTCTACGCCGCCGGCGATGTGGATGGCGCGGATGCGATGGGCGGGCAGCGCATCGACGAGGGCCATCGGGTCGTAGCCCAGGTTGCAGCCGTTCGTCACGAGGTTGTGGAGGTCGAGCAGCAGGTCTGAGCCCGACGTGTCGAGCAGCGCCATCAGCCATGCCTGCTCGGTTCGATCGCTGCCGGGCGGATCCATGAGCGTGGCGACGTTCTCGGCCAGCGGCCTGGCGCCGACGCGGCGCGCGGCGCGATCCAGGTTCTCGGCCGTCGCCTCCACGGTCAGCGCCGTGCGGGTGGGCGCGGCCAGGTGTCCCAGCTCCACGCCGCCGGCCCGCACGAAGGCGAGGTGATCGGACCAGTGCTCGGGGACGACGTCGTCCATCAGCCGCGCGAACGCGTCCAGCCTCGCGGTGTCGAGTCCCTCGGCGGATGCCAGGCCGAGCGAGACGCCGTGGATGGCCACCGGAATCTCGCGCGCCAGCGTGCGCAGCGCTCGTCGTGCGCGGCGGGAGTCGAGGAAGATGCCTTCCGGAATGACCTCGACGATGTCGAGCCGCTCGCGGTGGGCCAGGATCTCACCAGCGAGGCGGGGATGCCACGTCAGGCCGAAGCGGTCGCACGATGTCGCCGGCGACATGTCCGTCACCGAACCATCGCTAGCTGCCGCAGCCGCCGCATCCGCCGCCGCCGCCCCCACACGAGCTGCCGCACGAGCTGCCGCAGGAGCTGCCCCCGCTCGAGTCGCTCGAGGCGCTGGCCTTGGGAAAGAGCTTTTCGGCGTCGGGGTAGACCGGCAGCGCCGCGGCGACGCCGAACACGGCGGCGAGCAGCGCGAAGTCGTTGCCGCCCTCGCGCGGCCGGAACGAGCCGGCGCGATCCTTCAGCCCGCTGAACAGCGTCCGCAGGTCGTCGACCAGCGCGTTGCCGGCCGGCGTCCGCCGCGGATGCGTGCTGACGTATGTGACGAACAGGAACACGAAGCCGAGAGCGACGAGGAAGCCGACGTTCGTGCGGCCGCGGTTGAGGGCCACGAGGATCTTGATGACGGCGACCATCGCCAGCGCGCCGCCGGACATCAGCCAGAGCAGCCTGCGCGCCGCCTTCTGGTCGGCGGTCGGCAGCAGACCGCGGCGCATCAGCTCGGGCTCGCACTCCGCGGCGACGGCCTTGCTCACTGCGGCATCGGCCAGGAGCTCCGCCGGCGTCGCCGACTTCGCGGCGCGGCTCACGATCGCCCGCTCGGTGAGTTTGGACACGCGCCGCGCCGCATCGGCCTGAGCGATCTTGACCCCGTTGGTACCGGCCACTGCCAGCACGCCGCGATCGATGAGGGTCAGGATCGCGACGCGGACAGCCTCGCCGGCGCCGCCCCGGAGGAACGCGATCTCGAGGTAGTCGGACAGCGGCCGCGGCGGATCGCCGCGCTCGCCGGCGCGACGCAGCAGGAAGACGACGAACGTCACCGCCACGCCGAGGCACACGTAGAACAGGAGGAACTGCGGCCCGCGCAAATCGAACGGGTTCAGCATCGCCGGCTCAGGTCAGCTTCGAGGCCCGTTCATGAAGGAAGCCGGCCAGCTCAACGAGGCCGAGCAGGATCTCGCGCGCACGGCCCGGCTCGAGCTGTCGTGTCTCTCGCGCTTCGCTGATCGCCGCAAGCACCGTCGCGCGCTGCGGCGCCGTCCAGGCTTCCGTGATGCGGGCCAGCGCCTCGCGCGGCGACAGCGCGGCCCCGCCTTCGAGCTCCAGGATCTCGGCGGCGCTGACGCGCAGTGGCCCCGCCGCGTCGGCGATACGGAGCGCGAGCCGCTCTTCCCGCCCGCCGTCGGTGGCGTAGGTCGCGCGCAGCCGCAGCAGCTGGTTCAGCAGCACCTGGCGCAACCGCGCGATCGTCGCCTGTCGCGACACGACCAGCCCGGCGAACGGATCCGGCCCGAACAGCGGCCGATGGCGCCGCACGATGTCGGTGAACTTCACGGCGAACGCCTCGGCGGCGGCGGTCACCTCCGTCGCCAGCAGCCAGAGGATCTCGATCCGGATTGCGGCGTGCGCGCGCTCGAGCGCCGGTCGCAGCGCGTCGATGCGCGCCTGCTCGAACGCCGATACGACGACCACGACGTTGACGTCCGAGGTGGCGCGGATCCGGTTCTCGGCGGCGCTGCCGAACAGGACGATCGACTGCAGCGTGTCGCCGAGCGCGGCTCGCGCCTCGGCGACGAATTCGTCGAGCACGCGCGCCACGAGCGCGGGCAGGTCGGCGACGGCCGGAGAAGCGGGGGAGGACACCGCGCGTATCCTACGTCCCGGGATCCGCTTTCCACAATCGCCGAGTGAGCCGCCACGTCAACCGGAACAGGTAGACGAGCGGTCCGAGGACCATCACTTCGAGCACCGCGAGCAGATAGCCGGCGACGATGCCGTCGACTGGTCGTCCGCCAGCGTAGACGCCTGCGTCTCCGCCCTCCGGGTCGAACGGCGGAGGGGCTGGTCGGGTCGCGTCCAGCCACTCTTGCAGCGCATAGCCGCCCGCTATAGTGGCGACCGGGAGGACGACGAACAGGACGGTCGCCAACGCGATTTCTCTGCCGATCCTCATCGACCGACCAGCCACCAGACCTGGTAGGCGAGGACCATCGCGTTGAGAGCGGCGGCGGCCGGCAGCCACCAGGCCAGTGGTCTCCGCCGCGCCCAAGCGATGGACCAGGCCACGAGTGCAAGAACGATGAATGGCGTGAAGACCAACGACAGCGCGCGCCAGGCAACAGTCGCCGGCCAGAATGGCCCGAACAGGAATGGATCGAGCCCGGAGCCTGGTCCAAACCGGTACATCACCGTGGCCAGGAAGTCCGCGGCCGCCGGCATGCTCAGCAGCAGCGTGGCGTCCCTTACCTGACGTTCGACCTCGGAAGCAATCATGCGGGTCTTCGGACAATCGGCCCGCACCGCCTCCGACTACACTGCTCGCGGCTACGACTCCGGAGTCGTCCCGGCTCCGGAGCCCAGTGGGCCCGGAGGCTGCTGGAGTTCTGTCAGTGCCGGGCCGCCGTCGTCGGTCATGATCGCGTCGCCCAGGGCCTCGTCCGGCATCAGCGGATCCCGCTCGGCCCGTCTCAGCTCGGCCAGCCGGCACACCGCTTCGGTTCTGAGCGCCGCCGCGATCGTCGCGACGCGAACTTCGCCGGCGCGCTCGACGTGGGGCACTCGGCGATCGACGGCGGCGATGAGCTCGCAGAGCGCGACATCGATACCCGATCGGGAGACGGCAAGGGCAGGTTTGGGACTCATCTTGTGCTCGGTCCGGCTCAGGGCACGAACGACGCCACCGAGGGTATCCATTCCCTCGCTGGCGGGCTGTTCAAGGCGGCACACGGCCGTCCGCAGGTGCGGCGCTCACCAGACGCGGACGCGCTTCTCATGCGCCAGGAACATCCGCTGCGCCGGCGTCACGGAGAACGCCGCGTACCACGGGTCGAGATTGCGGACCGTCGCGGCACGATAGGCGTCCGGAGCATGGCCGTCGGTCGAGACCTGGCGCCGGATCAGCTCCTCCCGTGCCTTGTCCCGCCAGCTCTGCGCGAAGCTGACGAAGAAGTCCCGGTCTTGGGCCGGCTGGCCTTTCAGCGACAGGTGGTATCCGTCGTAGGCAGCGGCGAGGCCGGCCAGGTCGGCGATGTTTTCACTGAGCACCTGGTGCCCGTTGAGGGCCAGGTCGGGGAACGGGCGATAGGCGTCGTACTGCGCGGCCAGCGCTACGCCGGCGGCCTTGAAGTGCTCCAGATCCTGCGGCGTCCACCAGTTGGCGAGCCGGCCCTGAGCGTCGAACTGGCTGCCGACGTCGTCGAAGCTGTGGCTGATCTCGTGGCCGATCGTCGCGCCGATGGCGCCGTAGTTGGCGGCGGCGTCGCGGCCGGCGTCGAAGTACGGCGCCTGCAGGATCGCGGCGGGGAAGTTCATCGCGTTCTGCAGGGGCAAGTTGACCGCATTGACGGTCTGCGGCGTCATCCACCATTCGGTGCGATCGACCGGCTGGCCCAGCTTGGCGAGCTGACGCCGATATTCGAAGAGCCCGGCGCGAAGCATGTTGCCGACGGCATCGTCCTTGACGATCTGCAGCGGCGCGTAGTCGATCCATCGGTCGGGATAGCCGACGCCGACGTACAGCGTCTTCACCTTGGCCCTGGCTTTGGCCTTGGTCTCCGGTGTCATCCACGCAAGGCCATCGATGCGGCGGCCGAAGGCGTTGGTGATGTCATCGACCATCGCCCGCACCTTGGCCTTCGCCTCGGCCGGAAAATGGCGCTCCACGTAGAGCTTGCCCACCACCTCGCCGAGCGCGACGCTCGTCGCGTCGACGCCTCGCTGCCAGCGCGGGCGCTGTTCAGGGGTGCCGTTCAGCGTCTTCCCGTAGAAGGCGAAGCCCTCGTCCGCGAACGCCTTGGGCAGGAAGCCGGTGAGCGGGTTCACGGTGTGGAACGCCAGCCAGTCCGTCCACACCTCGAGCGGCGCCTTCGCCACCAGCGCCGAGAGGCCGGTGACCGCCGCCGGCCTGAGG
>JANOIR010000230.1:0-9379 GCA_031407765.1 Vicinamibacteraceae bacterium | reverse complement strand
CGTCGACCACGGCCCGTCGCAAGTGCTGCGCCGCGATCGCGCGACCGGCGCGACCACGCTCGTCTCGCACACGCCGGGCGATACAGCGGGCAATGGCTGGAGTGGCCACCCCGACATCAGCGACGACGGGCGCTCGGTGGTCTTCGAATCACGGGCCACCGACCTCCTCTCCGATCCCGACGGGAACCACGGCGGCAACGACATCTACTTCTTCGACGCGATCGATGGCGCGATCCGGCGCGTCAGTCTCACCAGCGCCGGCCAGCAGCCTGCGACCGGTCAGGGCTCGACACCCGCGATCAGCGGCAACGGCCGCTTCGTCGCCTTCGCGTCGTCGGCGCCGCTCGATGCCCCGGCCCGAAGTGTTGCAGGGCGCGAAGCGTCGCTCAGGAACGTGTTCGTGCGCGACATGTCGAGTGGCGTCACGCGTCGCATCAGCGCCACGCACGACGGCCGCGCGCCCAACGGCGCCAGCTACTACCCGGCGATCAACGCGGAGGGGAGCCGTGTGGCGTTCGTCTCGACGGCCACCGACCTCGACGACGATGCCCGCGCGACGCGACAGGAGAACATCTACCTCTACGACAGCCAGACGCCGGGGCTGCGCCTCCTCAGCCGGAGCACGTCGGGCGGCGCCGTCGACGGCGACAGCCGGCATCCCGCCGTGAGCGGTGACGGCCGCTACGTGCTGTTCAGCTCCGACGCGTCCAACCTCGCATGCGCCGGCCACTGCGGGCCGCGCGCCGACGTGAACCTGGTAGCGGACGTCTATCGCGTCGACACGCGGACCGGCATCGTCGATCGCGTCAGCGGCGGCCCGTCCGCCCGCGAGCCGTGGTGGAACGCGAGCACGGGAGCCGCCAGCGACGCGACCGGGCGCGTCGTCGCGTTCTCCTCACGCCAGCCGGTCGACGACGCCGATCTCGACCACGACGACGACCTGTTCGTCGAGGTGCTGCCCGCGGTCGCCGAAGGCTCGCGGGCTGCGGTCGCTTCGCCGTGCGGCAACGGATCGCCGCGCCCCCTCGTCTATCCGTGAGGACGTTCGTCGGGGCCTGTCGGGCCCCTGTGATCAGGGACACCACACTGTGGGCACACTCATCGGCGACATCCGCCATTCACTACGGCAGTTCTGGACCGCGCGCATTTTCGCCGTGACGGCCGTGCTGACGCTGGCCATCGGCATCGGCGGCACGACCGCGATCTTCACGCTGATTCACGCGGTGATGCTGCGCTCGCTGCCGGTGACCGACCCGGCGAGCCTCTACCGGATCGGCGACGGCGACAACTGCTGCGTGCAGGGCGGCACCCAGGACCGCTGGGGCATGTTCTCGTATCCGCTGTTCGAGCGCCTGAAGGCCAACCTCCCCGAGTTCGAGGAGCTGGCCGCGTTCCAGGCCGGCAACGGTCGATTCAGCGTGCGGCGGCAGGGCGTGGACCAGGTCTCGCGGGCGCTGCGATCGGCGTACGTGAGCGGCAACTACTTCTCGACCCTCGGCGTCAGCGCGTTCGGCGGCCGGGTGTTCACCGCGGCCGACGACACCGCGGCGGCGTCGCCGGTCGCCGTCATGAGCCACCACGCCTGGGAGGGCACGTACGGCGGCGATCCGAAGGTCATCGGGACGACCCTGGTCATCGAGGGCCATCCGTTCACGGTCGTCGGGATCACCGGCCCCGGGTTCTTCGGCGAGACGTTGCGCGGGGATCCGCCGGATCTCTGGATCCCCCTGCAGCAGGAACCCCTCCTCGCCGGCGAGACGGCGCTCCTCCGCCAGCCGGTGTCGGCGTGGCTCCGCGTCATCGGCCGCCTGCGGCCCGGCGCGACCACCGACGGCATCGGCCCGCGGCTGACGGGTATCCTGCGCCAGTGGCTGAAGCACGACTCCGGCTACCCGGCGAACTGGATGCCGGACGTCATCCAGGATCTGCCGCAGCAGGCGATCGCGGTCGTGCCCGCGGGCGCCGGCGTCGGCATCATGCGCGAGCAGTACAGTCGCAGCCTGCGGATCCTGCTCGGCGTGTGCGTCCTGGTGCTGCTGATCGCCTGCGCCAACGTGGCCAACCTGCTCCTCGCGCGCGCGGTCGCCCGCCGCGGCCAGACCGCCGTGCGCCTCGCGATGGGGGCGTCGCGGCAGCGGATCGTGTCGCAGGCGCTGGTCGAGAGCGTGATTCTGGCAGTCGCCGGCGGCCTCGTCGGCCTCGCCGTCGCCATCGCCACGGCGCGGCTGCTGCTGGCGCTGGCGTTCGCCGGCACCACCTTCCTGCCGATCGACACGACGCCGTCCCCGCTCGTCCTGACCTTCGCCTTCGCGCTGGCCCTCGCCACCGGCATCCTCTTCGGAGCGGCGCCGGCCTGGTTGGCGACGCGGACCAACCCGATCGACGCGCTGCGCGGTGCCGGCCGCAGCACCGGCGAGCACGGCTCGTTCACACGCAAGGCGCTGGTCGTGCTGCAGGCCGCCGTGTCGGTCGTGCTCGTCGTCGGATCGATGCTGCTGGCGCGGAGCCTCGACAACCTCGAAGGCCAGGACTTCGGCTACCCGATCAAGGGCCGTGTGCTGGTCGCGCTGAACCGGCCGCCGGCGAGCTATGCGCCGGAGAAGCTGGGCGCGCTTTACCGGGACGTCGAGGACCGACTGACCCGGCTTCCCGGGGTGCGCGGCGCCGGGCTCGCCCTCTACAACCCACTCACCGACAACTGGGGTGAGATGGTCCTGGTGTCGGGCCATCCGCCGCCAAAGCCCGGTCAGCAGGCCGGCTCGTCCTGGGATCGCGTGAGCGCGAACTACCTGCAGAACCTGGGCGTGAAGCTGGTGCGGGGCCGGCACCTCGACGCGCGCGACACCGCGAGGTCCGAGAACGTCGCGGTGGTGAACGAGGCCTTCGTCCGCCGCTTCTTCACCAAGGCCGAAGATCCGATCGACCAGCACTTCGGCCTCAACCTCCCCGAGAACGTGAACACCTACCGGATCGTCGGCATCGTGCGCGACGCGCGGTTCGCCGGCTTCAACTTCGCTCAGCCGCCGCGCCCGATGTTCTACGTGGCGCTGGCCCAGACCGTCGACTACGCCAACCCGCTGATGAAGCGCATCGAGACGGCCTCGCACTTCGCGCGCGGGGTCCTGCTGGTGACCGAGCAGACGCCGGCCACCCTCGAGCCGCTGCTGATGCGGACCCTGGCTGCCGCCGATCCGAACCTGACCGTCACCAGCGTCCGCACGCTTCAGCAGCAGGTGGATCGCGGCTTCGATCAGCAGCGCGCGGTGGCCAGCCTCGCCGGGCTCTTCGGGATCGTCGCGCTGGTGCTCGCCGCCATCGGGCTCTACGGCGTGACCGCGTATGCCGTGGCCCAGCGCACCAAGGAGATCGGCGTCCGCATGGCGCTCGGTGCGGGACGCCGCCGCGTCGTGACGATGGTCCTGGGTGGGGCGTTCCGGCGCGTCGGCGCCGGCCTGGCGCTCGGCCTGCCGCTCGCGGTCGGGGCCGGCTACCTGCTCTCGGCACAGCTCTACGGCGTATCGTTCTGGGATCCGCTGGCGCTCGGGGCCGCCGTGCTCGCGCTGGGCGGATCGGCCTTCGTGGCGGCCATCCTGCCGGCGCGGCGGGCGGCGTCGATCTCGCCGATCCGCGCGCTCCGCACCGATTGAGCAGGGGCCGCCGTCGGCGTTGGCTCGGCAGCCCCTTCGTGCGACGCCGGGCCCTGCCAGCCTATGCCGCCTTCGGACCCGCGTTCTTGAGGTCGGGAGCGGTGCCCGACTCGAACTTCGCGAAGTTGGCGGCGAACAGCCCGGCGAGCTTCCTGGCCGCGGCGCGGAACGCGACCTTGTCGGCCCAGGCCTGCTCCGGAACCAGGATGGTCGCGGAGACACCTGGCACCGCGGTGACGACGTGGATGCCAAAGACCGGATCGGGCACGGTCGGCGCGTCAACCAGCGCGCCGGTGTGGATGGCATCGATGATCGCGCGCGTGGCCTTCAGGCTGATGCGCGAACCGACGCCGTAGCCGCCGCCGCTCCAGCCGGTGTTGACCAGCCAGACGTTCGCCTTGTGCCTGGTCAGCTTCGCCGCGAGCAACTCGGCGTACTTGGCCGGATGCCAGACGAGGAACGGTGCGCCGAAACAGGCGCTGAAGGTGGCCGACGGTTCGGTCACCCCCATCTCGGTGCCCGCGACCTTCGCGGTGTAGCCGGAGATGAAGTGATACATGGCCTGGGCCGGCGTCAGCTTCGACACCGGCGGGAGCACGCCGAACGCATCGCAGGTCAGGAAGATCACGTCGGTCGGATGGCCGGCGATACAGGGCACCGAGGCGTTGCGGATGAACTCGATGGGGTAGGCGCCCCTCGTGTTCTGGGTGATGCTCGTGTCGTGGAAGTCGACGTGGTGGCCCTCGTCGTCGAACACCACGTTCTCGAGGACGCTGCCGAACCGGAGCGCCTCGAAGATGTCCGGCTCGTGCTCCGGGGTGAGGTCGATCGCCTTGGCGTAGCAGCCGCCCTCGATGTTGAAGACGCCGTCGTCGCCCCAGACGTGCTCGTCGTCGCCGATCAGGCGCCGCTTCGGATCGGCCGAGAGCGTCGTCTTTCCCGTCCCGGAGAGCCCGAAGAGCACGGACGCATGCGTGCCATCCGCGTCGGCGGCAGTTGCCGAGCAGTGCATCGACAACAGGCCCTGCTTGGGCATCAGGTAGTTCATGATCGTGAAGACGCCCTTCTTCATCTCACCGGCGTATTCGGTGCCGAGAATGACCATCTGCCGTTCCTCGAACGACAGATCGATCGAGGTCCTCGAGGTCATGCCTTCGGTGAACCGGTTCGCCGGGAAGCGGCCGGCGTTGAAGATGACGTAGTCCGGCTCGCCGAACGTGGCCAGCTCCTCGTGGGTCGGGCGGATCAGCATCGTGTGCATGAACAACGCGTGATAGGGCCGCGAGCAGATCACGCGGATCTTCAGGCGGTGCTGCAGGTGCCAGCCGGCGAACGCGTCGACGACATAGAGCCGGTCGCTCGTGTTCAGGTAGTCGATGGCGCGCTCGCGGTTGAGATGGAAGGCGTGCTGGTCCATCGGCAGGTTGACCGGCCCCCACCATACGTCGTTCTCGGATCCGGAGTGCCGGACGATGCGCTTGTCCTGCGGCGAGCGGCCGGTCTTCTCGCCGGAATAGGCCACCAGCGCCCCCGAGTCGGCGATCGTCGAGCCCGGCTCGTAGCGGATCGCGTGTTCGTAGAGCTGGGCCGGACACAGGTTGCGGTGCACGGTGCCGACCGTGATGCCATAGGCGGAGACGTCGAGCGGGTGGAGGTCTGTTTTCATGGATGGACTCGAATCAGGCAAAGAACACCACCAGCAACTGCGCCACGAGGATGCGCATCAGCATGGTCAGGGGGTAGACCGTGGAATAGGCAACCGACGAGGCTTCCGAATTGTTGATGGCGTTGGCGAACGCGAGAGCCGGCGGGTCGGTCATGCTGCCGGCGAGCAACCCGCACACGTTGATGAAGTTCATCTTCATGAGCGAGCGGCCGATCCAGGCCGCGATGAGCAGCGGGATCAGCGTCACGATGGCGCCGCTCGCCATCCACCGGAGCCCCAGGGTGCTGAACAGGACGCCGAAGAAATGCTCGCCGGCCCTCAGTCCCGCGCAGGCCAGGAACAGCGTGATCCCCAGCTCGCGCAGCGCCAAGTTGGCGTTTGGCGGCATGTACCACAGCAGGCTGCCGATGCGCCCGATGCGGCTCAGCACGATCGCCACGACGAGCGGGCCGCCGGCGAGGCCGAGCCGCATCGGCATCGGCAGGCTGGCAAACGACATCGGATAGAAGCCGATCAGGACGCCTAGGCCGATGCCGACGAACATCGGCACGAAGTCGGTCCGATTGAGATCCTTGACCGAGTTGCCGAGCACCGACGCCACCCTGGCGATGTCCGCGTCCTTGCCGACCACCTGCACGGTGTCGCCGAACTGCAGGGTCAGGGCCGGCACCGCGGTCATCTCGATGTCCGCGCGCATCACGCGCGTGATTGTCACGCCGTGCTGCTGCGTCAGCTCCAGCTCGTGGATGGTCTTGCCGAGGATGGCCTTGCGTGTCACGACGAAGCGGGCGGAGCCCACCAACCCGGGGCTCTCGATCAGGTCCTCCTGGCTCTCGCTCCCGACGATGAGGCAGAAATCCCGCAGCATCGTCGCCGTGCCGACCGCCAGCAGGACGTCGCCCTCGTGCAGCAGGGAGTCGGCGTTGACCGCAACCACCTCGGTCTCCCCCGCGCGCCTCATGCGCGACACCACGACGCCCAGCGCGTCCTTGTTGGGTAGCTGCCGCAGCAGCAAGCCGTTCAGGTTGGGGTTGCCGACACGAATGCTCATGCGCTGGAGCGGCTCGCTGGCCGGGTTCTGCTCGAGCGCGAACGCCCTGGACTCCCGCGCGGGATCGATCCGCGAGGCGGCGCGGACGATGACCATGGTGAGAATGATGCCGACGATGCCGAACGGGTAGGCCGCGGCGTAGCCCAGGGCGGGAAGGCTGGCCCTTGCCGGATCGAATACGGCCAGCTGCTTCAGCGCGTCCTGCGCCGCGCCGAGCGCGGGGGTGTTGGTCGTCGCGCCGGCGAAGATGCCCACCGCCGACGCCATGTCGATCCGCAGCAGGCGCGCACTGACGATGGCGAGGAGCGCCCCCAGCAGCACGATGCCCATCGCGAGCAGGTTGAGCGGCAGGCCCTGCCGGCGCAGCGACGTGAGGAAACCGGGCCCGACCTGGATGCCGATCGTGTAGACGAACAGGACGAGCCCGAAATCCCGCACGAAATCGAGCGTCGCCGCGGGAAGCGTCAGGTGGAAGTGTCCGAACACGATCCCGGCAAACAGCACCCCGGCCACGCCGAGGCGGACGCCGCGGATCGCGACGTGGCCGACCCCAAGACCGAGCACGGCGACGCCCGAGAGGATCAGGACCGACGCGGCCACCGGCTGCGTCGCGGAGAACGCCGCGAGCCAGGTCACCAGATCACCGGCGGCGCCTGCCGTACCTGTCCGAGCGATGGCGGTAGAGCATCCCGTGTGTCAGGGCGAATGGCCTTCTCGCGTGAGCGTGTGGACGAGCCGCGACCCTGCGCGGTCACTGGTCAGCGCGAGCGCCGTCGATCGGCAGAACTGTCGATGAGAAGCAGGCGGGGCACGGGCCGAGTGCGGCGCCGTGTGATCATCGTGCCGCACATCGCTGCCTCGAGATGTGCACTCTTGAACAGCGATGCCTGCCGAATCCCTACCTGAATCGGGACGCACGCCTGCGACATCGGCCTGCCACGGCGCCTAGGGTGACAGCAGGAGATCGACATGTCCTCTGTCATCCGATGTTCGCTGGGCCTCGTCGTGGCGCTGACATCCGTTCCGGTCGCGTTGGGGGCGACCGGGGACGACCCGCCGCCGGTGTCAGCCGCGGCCCTCTGTCGCGACCTGCCTCGCTCGCTGCGCGTGGACCCACACCTCCGCCCGGTCGTGCTGGACATGTGTCGGCGGGCACCGACGTTCAGACGACAGCTGGCGCGCATCGCCGAAGAGCCAGACCTGGTGGTGACGATCGACGTGTGGCGCGTGCGATGGTCCGATCGGGCTCGGGCCAGAACGCAGCTCGACCGGGAGCTCGGTCATCTACGGTCGGCCGGGGTGCAGGTGCGCGTCGATGAGGCCGAGCGGGTCGTCGAGCTCATCGCGCACGAGTTCGAGCACATCCTCGAACAGCTCGACAACATCGACCTGCACCTCTGGGTCGGGCGGAGCGGCGTGTATCGGGTCGACAGGAACGACCGGACCGGGGCGATCGAGACGGGGCGGGCCCGATCCGTCGGACGCAAGGTTGCGGCGGAGTACGCTCTTGCACCGCCGCTACAGGCGCGGACCGGTAACTGGCCATGACCACCGCACCGTTCGTGGTTGCCTGTGGCCTGTGGGCGGCAATCGCCGTCGGTGGCGGACCACGAGTCGCACGACAGCAGCTCACCAGATCCCTCGCTGGCGCCGCGACGCTCGACGTCAGCGGCGATGCGCGCTTCGTGGCGTTCGTGTCGTCGGCCCGGCTCAGTTCGCGCGACACCAACACCGTCGACGACATCTACGTGCTCGATCGAGGGTCGGGCCGCATCACGCTCGAGAGCCTTGCCGCAGACGGGGCGGCGGCAAACGGCTCCAGCGCACATCCGCGCTTGAGCCACGACGGCGGCGTCCTCGTCTTCACCACCGTCGCCCCCAACCTCATCGGACGAGGCGCCGGAGCGATCCGGCTGCAGGTGATGCGCCGGGATCGCGGGACTGGCGTCACCGAGCTCGTGTCGCGCACCGCGGCGAACGCGCCGGGCGGTGGCTGGAGCAGCGAGGCCGATGTCAGCGACGACGGCCGGTTCGTCGTCTTCCAGTCGGCGGCGACGGACCGCGTCGCCGGACCCGACGTCAACGGGAGCGGCGTGGACATCTATCGTGTCGACGCGACGAGCGGCGCGATCGCTCGTGTCAGTCTCACCAGTTCGGGTGAGCAGCCGCGCACCGGCGCGAGCTCGACACCTCGCATCTCCGGCGACGGACGCTACGTGGTCTTCGCATCGACAGCGGAGCTCGACGCGCCGGGCGGTCCGCGGCCACCCGATGCGGCGGCGGGCGAACGCCAGATCTTCCTGCACGATGTCCGGCGCCAGGCCACCCGCCGGATCTCGCGGACGCAGGATGGCCGCAGGCCCAACGGCGCCTGCTACTACCCGGCGATCAGCGCCGACGGCCGGGTCATCGCGTTCGTCTCGACCGCGACGGATCTCGCCGATGCGCGCCGGAGGCCCAGCCAGCCGGCGGTCTTTCTCTACGACGTGGCGTCGACGCGAATCGCCTTCGCGAGTCGGCCGCGCGGGGGCGGGGACGCCGACGGCGAGAGCAGTCATCCCGCCGTCTCGGCCGACGGCCGCTACGTGGTCTTCAGCTCGAAGGCGTCGAATCTGGTGTGTACGCGACGCTGTGGCAGCAGGGGCGTCGATCTCAATCTCCTGTCGGACATCTTCCGCTTCGATACCGTGTCGCTGTCGGTCCAGCAAGTCAGCGGCCACGCCGGGCGCGAGCTGTGGTTCGCCAAGAGCGACGGCCCCGCCGTCGATGCGACCGGGCGGGTGGTCGCGTTCTCCTCGCGACACCCGATCGACGAGACGGATCTTCACCACGACGACGACCTCTTCATCGAGGAGCTGCCGGATCTGCCGGGCAGCGGCGGCTAGTGGTCTGTCTCGGGTGAATCGGTACCAGCTGCCGGAGCGCGGCGCCCGGCTGGCCAGGCGCGAGGAGCGCGCACATCGGGGATTTGTCAGCGACGAGCAACGCCGCCAGGCCCGGGGCCCCCGGCGCGCA
>JANOIR010000221.1:0-11274 GCA_031407765.1 Vicinamibacteraceae bacterium | reverse complement strand
TGGCGAAGTCCTGCTCGATCGCTTCCAGCCGCGCGTTGAAGTCGCGCAGTACACGCAGGCGGTGCTCAGCGGGGTCGGCGAGAAGAAGGCCGGGGCGTCCGGCGACTGATCGAGCCGCAATGCACGCCTGCGGCGGCCGGCGTCACTCGATCCGCAGGCGCGTCAGCTGGCCGTCCTCGGCCAGCACCAGCAGCTCCGACGGGGCAAACGGATCGAGGGCGGCCCACGCCGGCCGCGAGCCGTGGACGCCGAGCCGCAGCGTGGCGCCGCCGTCGCGGCTGACGACGTAGCCGCCACGCCGGTCCCCCACCATCTCGCCCCACGCCACCACGGTCGTGCCCCGCGCCGTCACCCCGGCGATCGCGACGTTCGACGGCCATCGCGTCCAATCCCAGCCCTCACGGCTGCCGCGCCCGAGCATCCCCGCCACGGCATAGGCGCGCTCCCCGTCCGTGGTCAGCGCGCGCACGTCGCCAGGTGTCGCCACCGCGTGCCATGGGCCGCGGATGGTCGGGGCCCATACCAGCTGCGGTCGACGGCCTGGCCGACGAACGGCCGCGTATGCGCCTCCGGCGGCGTCCGTCGCCCAGGCGTCGGCGCTCCCCGGCAGCTGCAGCGTCCGCGTCGCGCCGACCACGTGATCGCCGCGCACCGCGAAAGGTCTCCCGTCGTCGGCGTACCCGACCGCCACGTCGAACGGCTGCTGCCCGGCGCTCCGCGGGTCCGGATCCGCGATCGGCAGCCCGGCATCGCGCCAGCCGCCAGGAGTCCATTCGGCCGCGATGCGTAGCGGCGTCACCCCTGCGGGCCTGGCCTCACCGGGCAGGATCACGTCGCCGCACAGGATGCGGCCGCCGCTGCCAGCCACGGCCGGCGCGCCCTTCCGTGCGCCAAGCAGCATCGCCCACTCCGACGCGTCGAAGTCGGACCGGGTCCAGGTGCGTCCCCCGTCGCGGCTCTCGCGGCCGCACGCGACGACGCGGCCGGGCACGGAGGGATCGAACGCGAAGCGCGACACCTGCGGCGCGCCGAGCCTCTCGCCGGTGATGCGGATGGCCGGCAACGACACCAACCGCAGCGATGCGGCCTCCCGCCGCGTCGCTGACACGGTCTCGCGCTCCCCTGGGCCCGCGGTCCCGTGCCCCGGTCGTCGTTCGCGCGAGTCAGCCAGGCGGCGGATGACCGGCGGGCCGGCGACGGCGGCCACGGTCAGCAAGCCGATGACGACAGGCACCCACGCCGGAAGGCTCGTCGTCCCGCGTGCCATCAGCGTCGGTCCTTGTTCGTCGCGCCGAATCGCTGGCGGACGCGCTGCGCCGCAGCGCCCAGCTCCGGCCCCAGCGTGGCGTCGGCCGACGTCAGCGCGGCGACCACTCGCGCCGCGAGCTCGCGGCCGGCATGGCTCACGAGATGGGCGGCCTGGGCGCGCGCGAAAGCGGGGGCCGCGGGATCGGCCGCCACCGCGGCGAGGTGGCGCTCGAAGTCGGCGCCCTGCCGCATCCGATCCACGGCCAGCGCCTCCAGCAGGTCGTCGCCAGGACTCGCCGCCAGCGCGCTCGCTGCAGCCGAGAGGGATGCGTGGTCATCACGGGCGAGCAGCGTCCGGATCACGACCTCGCGCACACCGCGATCGCCATCGTCGAGCGCCGCAGCCACCACCGTCGGCGCGGTCTGCGCCGCACCGAGCGACACGGCAATGCGCACTGCGGCAAGGCGGCCACGGTAGCCGTCCGGGTGGTCGAGGGCCTGGGCGACGGCTGCCGGCAGCGGCTGCGGCGGCAGCCGGCGCAGCCCTTCGGTGATGGCCAGACGGTCGTCGACGAGCCCGCATTCGGCAAGAAGGGGCGCCGTCCGGACCGGATCGTCGGCGGCGCGCGCCGCGATCGCGTCGACGAGGCAGCGCGTCGGGTCCTGCCGCCAGGCCGGATTCCGGGCATCGCTCGATGGCAGCTCGGCAACGAGCACGGCCAGCGGCGTGGCTGGATCCCGCCCGCGCAGGCAGGCGATGGCGCGGCGCTGGAGCGGCGCGGTCGCCCGCGCCGCCGCGGCCGCCAGCGCGTGCTGCAGCTGCGGGGTCGTGCCATGGGCGCGCAGCTCGCGCAGGGTCTCGTCGATCGCCTCGCTGTCGCCGAACTGCAGGGCGTGGAGCTGCGCGTCGGTGGGCGCCGAAGCGGCCGACGTCGGGCTCGCCTCGGCCGTCAGGCCTTCCGCGGCGGCGGCCTCGGCGGCCCGCGCCGACGCCTGGGCGGCGATCGCCTTGGCCGACGGGCGCGACATGGCCGTGATCCGGTCGTTCAGGTACTCCATGCCCCGCGCGAGCAGCACCAGGCCGAGGACGAGCAGCAGACCGACGCGGAAGACCGGACTCATGCGCACATGGCTCTTGCCCGATAGAACGGCAAATGACGGCGCGGTATGAACGGCACGGATCGGTGGCGGCCGCCACTTTGGGCGTGCTGCTCCTGGCCAGTGCGTGCGGCGGCGTGCGATCGTGCGCACCGCCGCCGCTGCCGGCTGGCTCCTTTCTCTACGCTGTTCACGATCCACCCCCCGGCAGTCCGGCGCCTGGCGCGGATCCGCGGATTGCCTCGTTTCGCATCGACCCCGACAGCGGCGCGCTCTCCGCGGTCGGCGGCACCTCGCTCGCCGCCCGTGCGGTCGGTGCCTTCGCCCTGGACCGCGACCCGGGCGGCCGCTGGTTCCTCCTCACCGGGAGCCAGCTGGGCCTGCAGCGGGTCGGCGCGACGGGCGCGCTCGAGCGGGTCGACATCCACGCCGCGGGCCTCGCCAGCGCCTTCGACCCCCGTGGCCGCTACGTGTACGTCGTCGACGGCCGCGGCCTCTGCGTCTACGCGCTCGACGCCCGGCACGGACCGGACCTGGCGCCGGCCCTTCACCTCGAGGCCGGCGTCCTCGCACCGGCCCTTCAGCCGAGCGCCGACGGCGCCACGCTCTACGCGCTCACAGACGAGGTGCTGCGGGTGTTCTCGGTCGGCGCCAGCGGCCGCCTGAGCGCGGCGCCCGGCACACCGGTATCGCTCGGGATGCGCGGCATCCGCGTGCTGGCGCATCCGTCCGGCCGCTTCATGATCGTCCTCGGCGAGGCCGGCAGCCGGCGGCAGGTGGGCGTGCTCCGGATCGACTCGAGCGGCGCCGCGGAACCCGTCGTCGGATCGCCGTTCGACCTGGGCAACGGCCTGCAGGGCGTCGCGATGGCGCCGGACGGCGCCCGGCTGTTCGCCTCCGACGACGACACGGGCGCGATCGCGACGTTCGCGTTCGACGCCGATGGCGGCTTGCACGCCGTCGCCTCGACGCCGATCCCAACCCGGCGGATGGCGACGCTGCGCACCGACGCCGACGGCCGATTCCTCTACGGCACGGCGATCGACGACGCGCAGATCTACGGCTGGACGATCGAGGCCGACGGGTCGCTGGCGCCGGTGCCTGGCACCCCCGTCCGGCTCGAGGGGGACGCCGGCGATCTGTCGACGACGCCACGACGCAGTGGCCCGATCCAGGCGAAGGTCCTACCCGCGGCGTCCATGTTCGATGCCGCGCCGGCCCATTTCGATGTGTCGAACCCGTTCCCTGCCGACACGGGCGTCGCGGAGCTCGCGGGGCGGCTCGCCGACCCGAGCAGCGAGACGCGCTACGCAGCGATCCTGGCGCTCGGTCCGCGCCAGGACTTGGAGCTGGTGCTGCCAGCGCTCGTGGACGCCCTCGATGATCCGAATGCGGGCGTGCGGCTCCGAGCCCGCCACATCCTCGGCCCATGGGCGCTCACCCACCCGGGACGGGTCGACGACGCGGTCCTCGATCGCCTCGTCGTCGGTCCAACTGGCCGCGGCGTGCCGCTCGACAACGCCAGCCTCTGCGCCCTGCACGCGCTGATGAAGCGCGGTGCCGACGCGTCGCCGTACCTGGCTCGAGCGCTGGTCAACCACGGACAGCTGCGCGCCGAGGCCATTTCCGCCCTGGTCGCGCTCAGGGAGGAAGCGGTACCGGCGGTGCCTGAGCTGCGCCGACTCCTCGGCGAGCCGCAGGTCGAACGCCATGCGGCCTACGTGCTCGGCGCGATCGGACCGCGCGCGGCCGACGCTCTCCCAGACCTCGAGGTACTGCTCGAACATCCCTCGAAGCCGGTCGCGAACGCCGCGCGCGCGGCGATCGAACGGATCCGCAGCATGCGGTGAGGACGGCCGGGACGCGCCTCCGCAGTCAAGCAAACCGACTCCGGAGTCGTGCAGGGGAAGGACTCCGGAGTCAAAAGAAACCGACTCCGGAGTCGTGGGTCAGGGCTTGCGGGCGCCGGCGGCCGCGAACTCCTGTTCAATCGCTTCCAGCCGGGCGTTGTAGTCGCCCCAGCGCGCCTGCTCGCCGGAGAGGGCGGCCAGCACGTCCTGTTCGTCGGCCCGCAGCTGTGCCGCCTCGTCCTGTTCGGCCTTCGCGCGGGCACGCATCGCTTTCACAGCGTTCTCGAGATGCCCGCGCTCATCAGCGCCTGCGGGCAGACTCTCGATCTCCGCAATGGTTCGGGCCAAGTCGATGGCAAGCGTCGCGGTGACGGCGGCCGTTCGCTCCACCGCCTGGCGGAGCGCCCGGACCTCGGCCACGAGCTCGCGCATCGAGCCGTCGGGCGGCGGCGTGCCCTGCGCCGCCAGCACGACCGTTCCTACGAGGAGCACTCCGATCGCAGGCAGCCACACCAGACGCACAGAAACACGCATGGGATCCTCCGGCGTCGCTGGCGACGCGCAAGTCGGCTTACACCCCGATGACGTCGGTCAGCGACTTCACGGACGCGGCTGACTTGTTGAGGAGCGCCTGCTCCTCGGGCGTCAGGGTGATCGTGATGATCTCCTCGACGCCCTTCGCGCCCAGCTTGACCGGGACGCCGACGAACAGGTCGTTGATCCCGTATTCCCCCTGCAGGAACACCGAGCAGGGGTGGATCTTCTTCTTGTCCTTGAGGATGCACTCGACCATCTCGGCCGCCGAGGTGCCCGGCGCCACCCAGGCGCTGGTGCCGATCAGCTTGGTCAGCTCGCCGCCACCACCGGCGGTGCGCTTCGAGATCGCCTCGATGCGGTCAGCCGACAGCACCTCGGTGAGCGGCACGCCGCCGACCGTCGAGTAGCGTGCCAGCGGCACCATCTCGTCGCCGTGCCCGCCGAGGACGAACACCGAAACGTCCTGTACCGACACCTTCAGCTCCATCGCCAGAAAGGTGCGCATGCGGGCGGAGTCGAGGACACCGGCCATGCCGATGACGCGCTCGCGCGGGAACTTGCTCAGGCGGTAGACCGCCTGGCACATCGCGTCGAGCGGGTTGGCGACCGGGACGATGATGCAGTTCGGCGAGTAGCGGACGACCTGCTCGGTCACCGCCTTCATGATGTTGTAGTTGGTCTGGACCAGGTCGTCGCGGCTCATGCCAGGCTTGCGCGGCATGCCCGAGGTGATGACGACGACGTCCGAGCCGGCGCTCATCGAGTAGTCGTCGCCGCCGACGACGGTGCTGTCCGAGCCGATGACGGCGCAGGCCTGGGCGATGTCGAGGGCGACGCCCGCGGCCTTGTCCTTGGCGATGTCGATGATGACGACGTCGGCGAGGTTGCGTTCGGCGATGACCCGGGCCGCGGTCATCCCGACATTGCCGGCGCCGCCTACGACGGTGACTTTACGCTTCATGAGGGTAGTCTCGAGGATCTGGGGCTTACGCCCTCACATGTTTTCGATGATGGCGTCGGCGAACTGCGACGTCTTCAACTCGGTCGCGCCTTCCATCTGGCGGGCCAAGTCGTAGGTCACCTTTTTCTGGGCGATGGTCTTCTCGAGGCCCGTGACGATCAGGTCAGCCGCCTCGTTCCAGCCGAGGTACTGGAGCATCATCACGCCCGAGAGGATCACCGAGCCGGGGTTGATGACGTCCTTGCCGGCGTATTTCGGCGCCGTGCCGTGCGTCGCTTCGAAGAAGCCGATGTCGTCGCTCATGTTGGCGCCGGGGGCGATGCCGAGGCCGCCGACCTGCGCCGCGCAGGCGTCGGACAGGTAGTCGCCGTTCAGGTTCGGCGTCGCGAACACGTCGTAGTCAGCCGTGCGGGTGAGCACCTGCTGGAACACGCTGTCGGCGATGCGATCGTTGATGACGACCTTGCCCTCTTTCGATGCGCCCGCCGTCATTTCGTCCTCGGTGACGATGAAGTCGCGGAATTCCGCCTTGGCGACCTCGTAGCCCCAGTCACGGAACGCGCCCTCCGTGAACTTCATGATGTTGCCCTTGTGGACCAGCGTCACCGTCTTGCGCTTGTTGGCGATCGCGTACTGGATCGCCTTGCGCACGAGGCGCTTGGTGCCGAACTCGGAAATCGGCTTGATGCCGATACCTGAGTCGGGCCGGACGCGCTTGCCCATCTCCTTCTCGAGGAACACGATGACGCGCAGGGCCTGCGGGGTGCCGCGGGCCCACTCGATGCCGGCATAGACGTCCTCGGTGTTTTCCCGGAAGATGACCACGTTCATCAGGTCGGGACGCTTCACCGGCGCCGGAGTGCCCTCGAAGTAGCGCACAGGCCGCACGCACGCGTAGAGGTCGAGCACCTGCCGCAGGGTGACGTTGAGGCTGCGGATGCCGCCGCCGACCGGCGTCGTCAACGGTCACTTGATCGCCACCTTGTAGTGCTTGACCGCCTCGATGGTGTCGTTCGGCAGCCACTCGCCGTACTGCGCCTTGGCCTTCTCGCCGGCGGGGACCTCGAACCAGACGATCCGCTTCTTGCCGCCGAACGCCTTGGCGACCGCGGCGTCGAACACGCGCACGCTGGCCTTCCAGATGTCGGGGCCGGTGCCGTCGCCTTCGATGTAGGGAACGATGGGGGCGTCGGGAACGACGAGCTCGCCGCCGCGGCGGGTGATGGCCGCGCCATCAGTGGGCGGCGTGAGGTGCACGAACTGTTGCATGGACGTCTCCAGAGCTCCGACCAACCGTCTCGAGGAGCAGCGCTCGCACACGAGCGCTGCCTCGTGTCGGGGGACCCGCCTTTAGGTCACGCCCCCCCGAGGTGTTGCACGATGTTCACAGATTCTGTGGAAAACCCTGTTGAAAAAACTGCCCGGTCGAAGCGCGACTGCCATTGAATCGAGGCGATCCAGCGGTTTGCACCACAGTAGTGCGCGCGAGGGCGCTCGAGGACGCTCGACCGTGCGGCGGCCGCCATTATAATGCAAACGTCGCGCGCGTCTCCGGAGAGACACCGGCTCGTTCCATAGCTCGTTCCTTGGACTCGTTTACTGGGGTCGGCCACGTGACGGTCGGCTGGCACCACTCTTGCTCCCCCTCAATGAAGATCATCATCTCCGACGATTTGCCCGCCTCCGCCATCTCCCTCCTTCAAGAGGTCAGCGGCTGGACGGTCGACGCCCGCTCCGGGCGCCCCAAGCAGGACCTCATCAACGACATCGCCGACGCGGACGCGCTGCTCGTGCGCAGCGCCACCAAGGTCACGAAAGATGTCATCGACGCGGCTCATAAGCTGAAGATCATCGCGCGTGCCGGATCGGGCGTCGACAACGTCGACCTCGAGGCGGCGAGCGCGCGCGGCGTGATCGTCACCAACGCGCCCGGCGGCAACAGCATCAGCGTCGCCGAGCACGCCTTCGCGCTCATGCTCTCGCTGGCGCGCTCGGTGGCCACCGCCGACGCCTGCATGAAGCAGCAGCGCTGGGAGAAAAAGAGCCTCATCGGCGCCGAGCTGCGCGACAAGACGCTGGGCGTGGTCGGCTTCGGCCGCATCGGCCAGGCCCTCGCCCACCGCGCCCGCGCCTTCGGTATGCGGATCATCGCGCACGATCCGTTCATCGCCGCGCACGTCGCCGACGACCTCGATGTCGAGCTCGCCGACCTCGACTCGCTGTGCGGCCGCGCCGACTACATCTCGCTACACCTGCCCAACACCGAGCAGACCAACCGGCTGTTCAATGCCGAGCGCTTCAACAAGTGCAAGAAGGGCGTACGCATCATCAACACCGCGCGCGGCGAGCTGATCGACGAGGCGGCGCTGCTCGCGGCGCTGCAGAGCGGCCACGTCGGCGGCGCCGGCCTCGACGTCTTCCAGAAGGAGCCGCCGACCGACTGGGCCCTGGCCACGTTCCCGCGCGTCGTGGCGACACCGCACATCGCGGCGTCCACCGCCGAGGCGCAGGAGCTGGTGGGCCTCGACGTCGCCGCCGGCGTCCGCGACTACCTGCAGCACGGCGTGGTCCGCAATGCCGTCAACTTCGCCTCGGTCCCGGCCGAAGAGTTCAAGCGGCTGCACCCGTTCATGGTCCTCGGCGAGCGCCTCGGCCAGGCCGCGGCACAGCTCACCGCGGGCCGTACCGACGGCATCGGCATCCGCTACTACGGCGGGCTCGCCGAAGGCAGCAACGAGCTGATCGCCGGCTCGGTCCTGGTGGGGTTCCTGCGCCACGTGCTGTCGGGCGGCGTGACGCTGGTCAACGCGCGGCGGCTCGCCGCCGAGCGCGGTATCGACGTGGTCGAGACGCGCAGCGCCCGCACCCGCCGCTTCACCAGCCTGCTGTCGCTCAAGCTGCACACGAGCGAGGGTGAGCGCTGGGTCGAAGGCACGATCTTCGAACAGAGCGGCCCGCGCCTGGTCCTGCTCGACGGTATCCCGATCGAGGCGCCGCTGTCGGGCGCGCTGATCGTGATCCGCAACCAGGACACGCCCGGCGTCATCGGCGATGTCGGCACCGTACTCGGCAAGCACGGCGTCAACATCGCCAACTTCGCGCTGGGGCGGGATGCGCACGGCGCGCTGGGAGTGGTCAACGTCGACGAGAGCGGCGCCGCCCGCGTCGACCCCGCCGTCATTGCGGCGCTGACCGCGATTCCGGCGATTCGCGACGCCCGTATCATTCGCGTCTGACGCTGCCAACTCCCAACTTCCAACTCCCAACTTCCAAGGCACTCCCAATTCCCAACTGCCAAGCCCGACCGGCAGCTCCGTTGGGAGTTGGATCTTGGGAGTGCCTTGGGAGTTGGCGTTTGGGAGTTGGGCGTTAGCGCTGAACCAGCCGTCTCGGCGTGTTGGTCTCGACCGCGAGCAGGTCCACGGCGTTGGGACCGACCGCGACCACTTCATAGGCCGCGCCCAGGCGGGCGCCGGCTTCGACGTAGTGCAGCCGGCCGCCGAACGACAGGACGGCGATGCGCACGAGCCGGCCGTCCACTTCCCGATCGACCAGACCGACGAGCGTCACCGACGGCATCGCCGGCGGGAGCACGAGCGGCGCGAGGGCGGCCAGCGCCGCCGCAGCGTCGGCCGGCTTCGGCGCGGCCTTGGCGCGCACCGCAGCGAACTCGAAGGGATTGCGGATCGGATCGGCGAGCGGCGCGGCGGCCGCCAGCGGTCCGCCGCCGCGAAGGCGATCGGACGCGCGGTCGAGGTCGCTGATCTGGCGGACGACCGGTGCCGAGGCCGCTGTGCGGACCGGTGGCACGATCACCGGGGGATCCGCGGGCCGGACCGCGAAGACGACCCACGCCAGCAGGGCCGCACCGAGAAGCGCGAGGAGACTGCCGCGCGCACGCATCAGACGCTCAGAGTACATCAGACCCCCGGGGCGGCATAGGGGGCTGCGCGCGCCCGGCCCTGAGGGGGCCCGGTGCCAAAACGCGCCGCCCGCGTGCGGACGCCGCCGCGCGCCCAGCGCGGCGAATAGCAGGACGCACGCCAAGAGGGCGGCGGCCCGCGGGCGGCGCCGCGGCGCGCCCAGCGCCGCGAATAGCAGCCGCACGCGTGAAAGGCTGCCCGCGCCGGGCCCTGAGGGGGCCCGGCGCCACAAACAACGTACGGTAAACTGCGTCGTGCACCCCCTTGCGACTTCCGGTTCGACGGCGCCAGCGCTGCCGACGGCGGTCGCCGTGATCCCGGCCCGCTACGCCTCGACCCGGCTGCCGGGCAAGCCGCTGATCGACCTGGGCGGCCTGCCGATGATCGTCCGTGTCGTCGAGCAGGCGCGGCGGACGCCAGGGATCTCCGACGTCGTGGTGGCCACCGACGACACCCGCGTCCGCGATGCCGTCGAGGCGCACGGCGGGATCGCGGTGATGACGCGCGCCGACCACCGCAGCGGCACCGACCGGCTCGCCGAGGTCGCCGCCTCGCTCACCTGCGACATCGTCGTCAATGTCCAGGGGGACGAGCCGCTGATCGATCCGTCGATGATCGCCCAGGCGCTGGCGCCATTCGCGAATCCGGCGGTCGAAATGACCACGCTCTGCCGGCGCCTGACCGACGTCGAGGAGTTCCTGAACCCCAACGTCGTCAAGGCCGTCGTCGGCCAGGACGGCTTCGCCCTGTATTTCTCGCGCGCCGCGGTGCCGTTCGATCGGGCCGCGGCCGGCCCGCCGGGGCGTCACGCCGAAGTGCCGCCGCTCGCGTTCAAGCACATCGGGCTCTACGCGTACCGCCGGGCCACGGTTTTGCGCCTGGCCGCGCTCGCCCCGACGGCGCTCGAAGAGACGGAGATGCTGGAGCAATTGCGCGCGCTCGAGCACGGTATCCGCATCAAGGTCGTCCAAACCGAGCTCGACTCGATTGGCGTCGACACCGAAGCCGACGTGGCGCGCGTACGCGCGCTGCTGGCGGCGTCACCGGCCGTCTCCCCTGTCCGACCCGTTCACGATCATGCCCAGCCCTAGCGCCCCCTCGTCCAAGTCCGTCAAATACATCTTCGTCACCGGCGGCGTCGTGTCGTCGCTCGGCAAGGGCCTGGCCGCCGCCTCGTTCGGCTGCCTGCTGGAGGGCCACGGCTACAAAGTCACCCTCCAGAAGTTCGACCCCTACATCAACGTCGATCCCGGGACGATGAGCCCGTATCAGCACGGCGAGGTCTACGTCACCGACGACGGCACCGAAGCCGACCTCGACCTGGGCCACTACGAGCGGTTCACCAATACGGTGACCAGCCGCAACCACAACTGGACGGCCGGCAAGATCTTCCTGTCGGTGATCCAGCGCGAGCGGCGCGGCGACTACCTCGGCGCCACGGTGCAGGTGATCCCGCACATCACCGACGAGATCAAGACGGCGATCCGCCGCCTCGCGGGCGGCCACGATGTCGTCATCACCGAGATCGGCGGCACCGTCGGCGACATCGAGAGCCTGCCCTTCCTGGAGGCGATCCGTCAGTTCCGCCAGGACGTGGGGCGCGACAACGCGCTCTTCGTGCACCTGACGCTCGTTCCGTACATCGCGGCGGCCGGCG
>JANOIR010000176.1:0-9316 GCA_031407765.1 Vicinamibacteraceae bacterium | reverse complement strand
CGTGGACGACGACGGCTACGTCACGGCCACCTACGCCGGCGGTGGCGTCCGGCTCGGCCAGGTTCTGGCGCGGCGCACCGACGACGATGCCCTCGACATGCACTACCACGCCGGATCGACGAGCGGCGAAATCCGCGCGGGCCATGGCCGCGGAACGTTTGCCGCCGACTCGTACGGCAAGATGCGCATGTTCATCGAGTGGCAGTGGCTCACCGGCGATCACTCCGCGGGCCATTCCGAGTGGGCCGAGGTGTGGCCCGGCACCCCGGAACCCGTGGATTGACGCGCCCGTCCCGGCTCACCGCAGCGTGAAGTTGGCGGTGACGGTCATGATGACCGGCACCGCTTCGCCGTTCACCCGCGTCGGCGTGTATTCCCACTGGCGGACCGCGTCGAGCGCGGCCTGATCGAGGAGCGGGATCGACCGCAGCACGCGCGCGTGGCTGACCTTGCCGTCGGGATCGATCGTGGCCTCGATGATGACCACGCCCTGGACGCGTGCGGCGATGGCAATCGGCGGGTACACCGGCTTGACGTCGTGAAGCTTCGTCGGCGCCCGGATCGCGCCACCGATGCGGAGCGGCTCCCGCGGTCGCGCCTCGCGGCGGTCATCGCCTTCGCGGCTGGCGACCTCGCCGCGCGGACGCGTGCGCTCCCTGGGCGCTTGCGGCTCGTCCGGGGCGCCCTCGGCGACCGCGGGCGCGTCCGCCCCGCGCTCGGGCGGTGTCCCTGGCGTTGAGGGCTCGGACGCGCGCGTCTGCGGCGGTACCGGCGCTTCGGCCTCCGGCTCCCGGCTCGGCGGCACCTCGGGCGGCACCTCGGCCGGCGTCGCGGTTGGGGGCGCCTCCGCCACCGATGGCGTGTCGGCCATCGGCGGCGTGAACACGCCGCGGTTCATCATCACGATCATCACGGCGGCGGCAACGCCGGCGACGATGGTGATGAAGCCGATCAGGCCGACGATCACCAGCGGGACCCACGACGATTTTCGGGGCGGCGGCGCGTGGCCTGGCAGCGGCGGGGGAGGCGGTGGGGGCGGGAAGGACATCGCGGTCTCTCAGTCTGGCACCAAACCCGCGCCTCCGGCGTTCTTCAATCGCCACCGGGGTAAAGGTCCGGACTATCCCGCGTTCGCCTTCACAGCCGCGCGTCGACGGTGTCGGGCAGTCCGGGATCGGCGAGCGCGGTGAGGCTGGCGAGCGACAGCGCGTAGACGAGACGGGCGAGGAAGGTGGCGTCGACGAGCCGATCGGCATGGCGCGCCGCCACGGCGGCGAGCTGCCGGGTAGCCGCGGCGGCGAGCGTGCAGACCTCGGCGAAGTCGTCGTCGTCGAGCGGCGGCGTGCCGCGGTAGTTGGCCAGGCGGCCGCCGGCCCGGAAGGCGGGCAGGCGATCGACGCCGAGCAGCACGCGCGCGATGGCGTCGGGATAGACGCCGAAAGCACGGACCAGGCCGACGAAGTCGGCGATGATCTCGTCGGTGGCGTGGCTGCGAACGACGCCGAACAGCCGCCAGGTCAGGTCGTGCGTCGACTCGTGCTCGGCGCGCACGACGAGCGAGCGCTCCAGCCATTCTGCCGCGCGGATGCCGACGTCGGCGGCGGCGACGCCGCTGTACGGCCCGCGGCTCAGGATCACGAAGCGATCCTGGTAGCGTGCCTTGTGGGCGGCGAAGCGTCCGAGCTCCTCGCGCCAGGCGTCGTCGTCGCCGGCGGTGCCGTTCTCGGCCTCCCAGATCCGGCGGTGCCGGGCCACGCGATCCCAGTTGTTCAGGCCCTTCACGAAGCACGCGCCCATCGAGGCCGGCACGTCGCGTGGCTCGTTGCGCTCGGTGAAGGCGCGGACGAGCGCTTCGAAGTCGGCACGGCTGCCGGCGACGACGAGCGGCAGCAGACCGGCGACGCCGTCCGAGAAGGTCAGCGTCAGCGCATCGGGGCGTTCGAGCACCAGGCCGGGCGCGAACGCGTCGGCCTCGTCGAGCCGGCCGCGGCGGGTCGCGGCGCCGTAGGCCGGCTCCTGCGAGATGCCGTCCTGGATCGGGAAACGGAGCTGCGGGAAGATCGCCGCCAGCGCCGCGAAGACGCCGACCCCGACGCCGGCGGCGCGGGCGCTGTACTCGCGCCACACCGTGACGTGCGGCTCCTCGGCGCGCGCCTGGGCCAGCCGGGCGAGGACGGACTCGTCGCTGCGATAGGGATGTTCGAGGTATTCCCGCAGGGCGTCCGACATTACACCATCTGCCGCTTGGCCAGGGCGGCGAAGGCGCCGTCCTTCTCCATCAGCTCCTGGTAGGTGCCCTGCTCGATGATCTGGCCGGCCTCCAGGTAGCAGATCTTGTCGGCGTTGATGATCGTGCTGAGCCGGTGGGCGATGACGATGCGCGTCGCGTCCATGCGGTCCATACTTTCCGACACGATCTGCTGCGTCCGGTTGTCGAGGGCGCTGGTCGCTTCGTCCAGGAAGATGATCTTCGGCCGGTTGACGATGGCGCGGGCGATCATCAGGCGCTGGCGCTGTCCGCCCGAGAGCGTGCCGCCGCCCTCCGACACGTAGGTGTGCATGCCCATCGGCATGTTGCGGATGTCCTCGGCGAGGCCCGATCGCTCGGCCGCCTCCCAGGCGTCCTCCAGCGTGCGGGCGCTGGCGCCGCAGATGTTGCGGAAAATCTCGGTCGGCATCACCCGGCTGACCTGCAGCACGACGCCCATCTGCTGACGCAGCATGCGCACGTCGATCGACGACAGGTCCTGGCCGTCGAAATAGATCGTGCCGGAGGCCGGCGATTCGAAGCCGAGCATCAGGCGCATCAGCGTCGACTTGCCGCAGCCCGACGAGCCGACGAAGGCGACGAACTCACCGGCCTTGATCTTGAGCGACAGGTCGCGGACGATCGCCGGCCCTTCCTGGGTGTAGCGGAAGGTGACGTGCGAAATGTCGATGGCCCCGGACAGCCGGCCCGGAAAGCCTTTCGTGCGATCGACCTCGGGAGCCGTATCGAGGATCGGGACGATGCGCTCGTAGATCGGGATGATGCGCAGCAGGTTCAGCGAGGCGTCGCCGAGCGCCTGCATGGCGCCGAGGAACAGGCCGTAGGCCGAGCTGAAGGCGATGAACGCGCCCACCGAGAGCCCCGGCGTGCCGGTCTCGGCGGACTTGGCCTGCTCCGACATCATCACCGTGAAGATGGCGATCGACGACAGCACCGGGAAGCAGGCCCCGAACACGCCGGCGACGTTCTGGATGTTGCCGACCGTGAAGCTGATCTTGCGCTGCTGCGCGAACTCGCGGGCCCACACCTTGAAGGCGTGGTTCTCGGCGCCGGCGATGCGCAGTTTCGACACGCCGCTGATCAGGTTGAGGACGAGGCCGGCGATGGCGCCGCGGTACTGGATCTCCCGCCGCTGGTAGCGGAGCTGCAGGAAATTGGCGACCATGTTGATGCTCACGTAGGCGATCGTGAGCCCCATCGCCACGATCGCCAGGGTGATGTTGTAGCCCATCATCTGGACCACGTAGAACAGGCCGGATAGCGAGCCGAGGATCGCGGCGACGCCGGCGCCGGCGATCAGTTCCTGGATCTGATCGACGCCGCTCGCACGATCGGACAGGTCGCCGGCCGCGTATTTCCGGTAGAAGTTGACCGGCAGGTTGAGCAGGCGGTCCCACACCGCCGCCTGGACGCTGTTCTGCATCCGCGACTGGATGCGGATCGTCGTCACGCCCTGGACGAACTTGAACGCCGCCGTGGCCAGCGCCGAGAACATCAGCGCGACGCCGAACACGAACAGGGTCTCGCGGTCGGCCTGCGGCACCGCTTCGTCGAAGATCTTGCCGGTGAAGTACGGGGTCGCCGAGCCGAACATGCCGATGGCGATGGCGGTGAACAGCAGCCACTTGATGTCGCTGCCGAGGCCGCGCGCGGCAAAGCCGATGACCTGCCGGACGGTCAGCGAGCCGTCCGGGAACGGCTTGTAGAACGTGAACCCGAACGGCGTCAGCGTCTCCCCGGTCTTGGCGTCGACCTTGCGGCGCTCGCCGGTCTTCGGGTTGAGGTACTCGTAGCGCCGCGCGCTCGTCGGCAGCAGCGCGACCGGCAGGCGGGACCCCGTTTCCTGGCCGAGCAGCGGGCCGTGATCGTAGTTCCACCAGTCGTCCCGCAGCATGACGAGACGGGTGCGGAAGCCGGAGGCCGCGGCGATCGCCGCCACCTGCTCTTCGTAGGCCAGCTCCTCGGTCGCGCCTGGGTTGGCCCGCACTTCGATGCCGGACGCGTGGCCGACCAGCGCGCACGCCTTCAGCACGGGCTCAGAGCCGATGGCGTCGAGCAGCTCGCGCGGCGTGTCGCTTTCGGTCCGCATCACGGCGCCGATGGCGTCGTACGCGGCTTCTTCGGCGGCTTCCTTGTGCTGCGCCTTGGCCTGCAGGCGGACGTACTCGTCGACGTTGGCGAGCTTCTTGTTGACGAACTCGCACTCGCACAGGGCCCGGTGGAAGACCTGCAGGCTGACCCAGAAGTTGACGTCGGCGACCACTTCGTTGGTCTTTTTCGGGGTGAGCACGAGCTCGCCGAACTCGTCGCCGAGCGGCCGGATCCAGGAATCGGGCGTGATCGGGAAGAACGCACGCTTGCGTGGGAAGACCAGGGTGCTGACGTCGTCGTACAGGACGCTGCCGCTCCACAGATCGACCCACACCACGCCGTCGGCGCTGGTCGCCTTGTTGGTGCGATCGAGCGTCAGCTCGGCGCCGGCCTTCAGCGACAGCTCGTTGACGCGCTTGGCCGTCGTCGGAGTCAGCGCCTTCGACAGGCCGCCGACCCACGTATCGAGCAGCGCCGCGACGCCCTCGCCCTGCTGCGGCATCCGCGCCAGCTGCTGCAGGCGGGCGACCGGGATGCGGCGGACTTTCGACCCCTGCTTGGGCACCACGAGGAAGCCCGAGCCGAGCGCATAACCCTTCAGGTCGAAGCCGAAGCAGCACTGACCGGCGCCGATCCCCAGGAAGTGCGTGCGCTGGCCGACCGGCGCGCCCTTTTCGAGCGCAACGGTGAAGATCAGCAGCCCGCCTTCCACGACGTAGTAGACCGAGTCGACGTCGTCGAGCAGGAACGGGCGATGCGCGCTGACCTCGATCGGCTCGCCTTCGTCCTCGATCCGCCGCGCCTTCTCCGCCATGCCGGCGGTGGCCGGCATCACGAACGTGTGGCCGAGCTCGTGCTCGCCCGAGGTGGCAGCATCGGGCCGCCGGAAGAAGCCGGTGCCGCCCGCCCGGGCGGCGTCACCGAGCGCCTCGCGGGAGAGCATCTGCGTGCCCTCGATGTCGACGCCGGGCCCGACGACCCGGCGCATCTGCTGCGTGCGATCGGGGGCGGGCGTGTGGCCCGGCGCGACGATGAACTGCGTCGCGTCGTCCTTCGGCGCGCCCGCGGGCGGCGGCGCGGGGACCGGCGGTTTCGGAGCCGGCGGCGCTGGCGGCTTGGCGGCGGCCGGCGGCGCTGACGGCGGCGGTGAGGGCGGCTTGGCGACGGCGTGCGGCTTGGTGACGTCGAGCGGCGGCGCCGCGGGCGGTGCTGCTGGTGTCCTGGCCGGCGGCGGCGGCGGAACGGGCGGCGTTGCCGGTGCCTTGGCGATGGGAGCCGGCGGCGCGGGCACCGCGGGAGGCGGCTTGACCGCGATCGGCGGCGGTAACGCCGGTGGTGCAGGCGGCGTCGGCGCCGAAGCCGGTGGCGTCGGTGGCGGCGATGGTGGCCGTGCAGCGATCGGCGGTGGCACGGCCGGCGGGACGGCGGCAGGCGGCGTCGGCAGAGGCGCCGGTTTCAACGGCGGCGGTGCGGCCGCGGCAGGCGGTGCGGCAGGCGGTGCGGCAGGCGGGGGCGCCGACGGCCGCGACCCGGCGGCGGTGCCGTCCGGCACGACCTCGAGCACGATCGCCCGGCCCAGGCGGACGCGGTCGCCGGCCTGGAGCACGCGGTTCTTCACCGGCTCGGTCCCGACCCAGACGCCGCCAGCGCTGTCGAGATCGACGATGCGCAGGCCGTCCGGCGTGCGCTCGATGCGGGCGTGCCGGCGCGAGACGTCCTTCTCGCCGACGATGATGTCGCACGTTTCCGACCGGCCAAGCGTCGCCAGGTCGCCGGTCATCGAATAGGTGTGGCCGAGCGGGACCGTCGCGCTGCCCTCGACCACCCGGAGAGCGAAGCTCGCCGGGCGAGGCCCCTCGGGCGGTCGGCCGGTGCCGCGCGCCGTCGGTCCGACCGGCGCCAGCGACGGCACCTCGCCGGGGCCGGAGCGCACCTCGAACACGGTGGCGCCGATGCGGAACTGCTGGCCCGGCGTGATCTGGCGATCCGAGATGCGCTCGGCGCCCATCCAGACGCCGTTGCCGGAGCCGAGGTCGAGGACCCTGATGCCGTCCTGGGCCGGTTCGAGCTGGGCGTGCTGGCGCGACACGCTGCGGTCGTCGAGCCACAGGCCGGCGGTGCGCTCGCGGCCGACGGTGACCGCCGACTCGAGGCGGATCTCGTCGCCCGGCTTGAGCGATTCCGACGCGACGACGCGCAGGACGAAGGCGCGGACTGAGGAAGCGGGCATTAAATGTGGCCGACGAGGTGTTTGTAAGGGCCGTCGATGTCTTTCATGTCGTCGTGCGTGCCCCGCTGAACGATCTGGCCGCGCTCCATGACGATGATCTCGTCGCTGTCGCGGATGGTGCTGAGCCGGTGCGCGATGATGATCGTGGTACAGCCACGGCGGCGCATGCTCTCGTCGATCAGCATCTCGGTGGTCGGGTCGAGCGCGCTGGTCGCCTCGTCCATCACCACGATGGTCGGTTCGCCAACCAGGGCGCGGGCAATTTCGAGGCGCTGGCATTGGCCGCCGCTGAAGTTGCCGCCACCCTCCTGGATGCGCGACTGGTAGCCGCCTTCGCGGGCGGCGATCACCTCGTCGATGGCGGCGTCGCGGGCGGCGGTGACGACGCGCGGGCCGGCGATGGTCGGATCCCACATGGTGACGTTCTCGGTGACCGAGCCGCCGAACAGGAAGACCTCCTGGTCGACCACGGCCAGCGAGTTGACGATCAGATCGCGGGGCAGATTCTGCCGCGGCACGTCGTCGAACAGGATGTCGCCGCCCCACGGCTCGTAGAGACCCGACACGATCTTGGCGACCGTCGACTTGCCGCTGCCACTGGCGCCGATCAGCGCGACGCGCCGGCCCGGCTCCACGACCAGGTTGAAGTCGGAGATGAGCGGCTTGTCGAGCGGGCTGTAACCGAAGGTGATGTTGCGCAGCTCGACCCGGCCGGACAGCTTCACGCGCGTCTGCGGCCGACGGACGATCGCCGGCGCTCCAGCCGGCGTGCCGTCGCCGGCGACACCCGCGGCGGCGCCGTCCTTGCCGGCCTCCTCCTGCGCCGACCCGTCGCGGTACTGCGTGTCGGCGGGATAGCGCAGCACGTCGTCCAGCCGGTTCATGTCGGCCTGGAGCTCCTGCAGCGACGAGCTGAAGTTGACGAAGCTGGCGAGCGGGCGCGTGAAGCTGCCGAGCAGCGTCTGGTAGGCGACCAGCATGCCGACCGTGAACTCGCCCTCCATGACCTTGAGCCCGCCGAGCACCAGCACCGCCGCGGTGGTCGCGGTCTGCACGAACGGCGGCACGGCGCCGCCGATCTGTCCGAGCACGCCGAGCTGCTGGGTGGTGTTGATCGACTTGGCGTAGTAGCCCGCCCAGCGGCCGAAGAACTCGCCTTCCGAGCCGGTCGCCTTGAGGGTCTCGATCATCTTGAGACCGTTCATCGCCGTGCCTTGCAGCTTGCCGAGGTCCTGCTTCAGCCGACGGCTGGCGTCTGTACGGGCCCGGCTGGCGGCCTTGACCGCGGCGATGTTGAACGCCGACAGCAGCAGCACCGCGAAGGTCAGCTTCGCGTCGTACAGGAACATCAGCGTCGCGTAGAAGATCGTCAGGACGCTGTCGATGACGGTCGTCGCCAGGCGGCCGCCGATGATCTTGGCGACGTCGTCGTTGATCTGGACGCGCGAGCCGATCTCGCCGGCGAAGCGCTGGCCGAAGTACGCGGCCGGCAGCCGCAGGATGTGGTTGAAGAAGCGGCTCGACGTGCCCAGTGCCAGCTTGGTTTCGAGCCGCAGCAGGTAGTAGCGCTGTAGCCAGGTCAGGATCGCCTGGATGCCGATGGTGGCGGCCATGAACCAGAGCAACGGCCGGACGATCCACTCCTGGCTGCCGACCAGGAAATCGTCGATGAAGATCCGCGTGAAGGTCGGGATGACGAGGCCGGGGATGACCAGCAGGAGGCCGCAGATCATCACGTAGAAGAGCGCCCCTTCCGATCCGACCAGACGCCGGCGCAGCGCCGGCAGCATGTTCGGCGCCTGGCCGCCCTTCTTGAAGTCGGCGCCCTTGGCGAAGGTCAGCACGACGCCCGAGTAGGAGCCGTCGAGCTCGGCCATCGAGATCTCGCGCGGCCCCTGCGCCGGATCGTTCAGGTAGGCCTTGCCCTTGCCGAAGCCCTCCAGCACCACGAAGTGGTTGAAGTTCCAGAACAGGATGACCGGGAAGGGCAGGGTGTAGAGCTTCTCGATCTCCTCGTACTTGTAGCCCTTGGCGTCGAGGCCGTACTTGCGCGCCGCGCGCAGCACGTTGCTGGCCTTGCTGCCGTCGCGCGACACGCCGCACTCGTGGCGCAGCTCCTCGAGCGCGACCCAGCGGCCGAAGTGCGCGAGGATCTTGGCGAGCGCCGCGGCGCCGCACTCGACGGCCTCCATCTGCAGGATGGTGGGCGTCTTGACGCGCTTGCGGGGCGGTGGCGGCAGGGCCCTGGGCTTCTCTGCCTCGACGACGGCGTCTTCCGACATGGCTCGCTCAGGGTCGCACTGCGGGGCTAGGAGCCCGTGGTGTAAGTGCCGCGGCGCACCGAGACGGGCGAGGCGCCCGACTGGCTAGGCGCGACGACGGAGAATATTGGCAATATTCGACGGAGGAGCAACGCAGTCAGACGGGATGCATCGACCGTCGAATGCAGCGGCACTTTCACCACGGGCTCCTAGGCTACGCCGAAGGTTTTGCGCAGGAACGGCATCACCATCGTGATCGGCGCCTTGCGGGCGACCACGATGTTGATGGAGACGAGCGTGTTGCCGCCGATCTTGGTCGGTGGTCCGCCGGACGTCGACCACTCGAAGCCGCTCGCCGTCGACTCCTTGATCTTCAGCGCGGCACGGACCTCGATGACCGTGCCCTGCCCGGTCAGCTTCTTGGTCACCGACTCGTTGCGCATGCGCGACATGATGTAGGCGTCG
>JANOIR010000169.1:0-4411 GCA_031407765.1 Vicinamibacteraceae bacterium | reverse complement strand
GCCGGGCACGCCGGTGGAGAAAAGCATCCGCAACGTCGCCTACGCGCTCCTGTCGGGCGCCGACGGCTGGATGTTCGACGGCGAGGACGCCCTCGGCCAGGTGTCCACGATGTCGCTCGACAACCAGCGCAATCTGAAGCTCGCGATTGCCCGGAGCCCGCAGTTCCTCCAGGTGGCGGAGCAGGTGGCCGGTGAGATGAACGCCTGGGCCCGCGGCTTCTTCGGCCGGCCTATCGTCGGGGACTGGCAGCGGCAGCTCGACTTCACCACACGGATCTTCCGTGCCCGCGGCTTGCACCTCGATGACCGGCACGTCCGTCTCGCGGGCGGCGCCGGCTTCTCGGCCTCGATCGTCGATACCGTGCTGTACGTGGTGAACAACCACCGGGCCCTGCGGGACGCCGGCGCCTCCGTTGTCCTCTACCTGCCCAAGATCCAGACGGCGGAGGAAGCCGCGTTCTGGAACACGATCCTGACGGAGCTGGAGGCGCACCTCGCGATCCCGCACGGCACGATCAAGGTCTACGTCCTCGTCGAGCAGGTCGAGGCCACCTTCCAGCTGATGGAGATCCGCGCGGCGCTCGCGCCACACTTCGTCGGCTTCAACACCGGCCGCTGGGACTACATCAACAGCGTCGCCGACGCGATGTCGTGGGACCCGGCGTTCGTGAACCCGAACATCGCCGATGTCACGATGACCTACGGCTACATGCGCCGCTACGAGGATCGCGTGCGGCGCGCGGTCAACACGCCGGACGCCAATGGCCGCTGCGCGTTGTGGCAGGGCGGCATGGAGCCGAACATCCCGGTCGGCACCGAGGCCGGCGTCGCCAACGCGATGAAGCGCGCCGTGGCCGGCGCCGAGCGCGAGCAGCGCGAAGGGGCCAGCGGCAAGTGGGTCGCGCACTGGAAGATGGTCCACATCATCCGGCCGGTATGGGAGACAGCCGCTGCGGCGAACCAGCTCGGTCGCGCGTTCCCGCCGCTCGGCTACACGCCTGATGACGCCGACGGCCTCTTCCTCCTCGAGCCCGCGCCGCGGACGGTGCGCGGTGCCCGCGATCTGATCAGCGTCGCGGTCCAGTACGGCAACGCCTTCGGGCAGGGGATGCAGGCCGCCGCGCTGAAGCCGGCTGATTCGTTCGGGAACGACGACGTCCTCTACCTGATGGAGGACATGGCGACCGGCGAGATTCGCCTGAGCATCGTCTGGGAATGGCTGCGCAAGGCGGGGGCGTTCACGGAAGACGACGCGGAGACCGGCGTCAGGGTGGGGGATCCGCTCACGCGGCCGCTGTTCGACCGCCTGCTGCGCGAGGAATACGCGAAGCTGCTGGCGGCGAGACCGCGCGACGTGCACGAGCCGTCAAAAGTCTCGACGCTGCCGATCGCCCGCGAGGTTGTCGAGGTCTACGTGACCAGCCCGGCCAAGCTGCCGTGGTACGTCGACCTGCTGAACCTGAACCTGGACAACGGCGATCTCGACGAGGCGCGGCGCCGGATCGCCAGCTATCTCGCGGCGTTCGCCCGCGGTGAGCGCCTGACCGCGAACCAGAGCTTCGGCGACGCTACTTCGTTGATCTGATCAAGTTCTTGAATAACTCCAAGATTTGATCTATTGTCTGCCGTGGCTTTGGATCAGGCAGCCGTTCTGCGCGCGCGGGGAATCCAGGTCACCGCTCAGCGGCTGGGGGTCCTGCGAGCGGTGTCGGCCGAGCCCCACGTCACCGCCGACCGCGTGGCCGATGCCGTGCGAGCCGAGATCGGGGCGATCTCGCTCCAGTCGGTCTACGACGCCCTGGGCGTCCTCGTCGCCGAAGGCCTGATCCGGCGAATCCAGCCGGCCGGCTCGCCGGCGCGCTTCGAGGATCGGGTCGGCGACAACCACCACCATCTGATCTGTCGCATCTGCGGCCGCGTCGTCGACGTCGACTGCGCCGCGGGTGTCGCTCCCTGTCTCCAGGCGGCCGACGACAAGGGCTACCAGGTCGACGAAGCCGAGATCGCCTACTGGGGGCGCTGCCCGGACTGCGTGTCGCAGTCGCCGGCGCCTTCCCCTTCCGAACCACCGCAGAAACGCCGTCGAGGTCACCGTCAACATGAATAGCGACGCGAAATGTCCGTTCTCCAGCAAGGCGCACAGTGGTACGGCGAACCGTGACTGGTGGCCGAACCAGCTCAGTCTGAAGTCGCTCCATCAGAACCCGCCGGCCGGCGATCCCATGGGCACGGCGTTCGACTACGCCGAAGAGTTCAAGACCGTCGATCTCGATGCACTGAAGAAGGACATCGAGGCGGTGATGACGACTTCGCAGGACTGGTGGCCGGCCGACTACGGCCACTACGGGCCGCTCTTCATCCGCATGGCGTGGCACAGCGCGGGCACCTATCGCATCCACGACGGCCGCGGCGGCGCGGGCGGCGGCGAGCAGCGGTTCGCGCCGCTCAACAGCTGGCCCGACAACGTCAATCTCGACAAGGCCCGCCGGCTGCTGTGGCCGGTCAAGCGGAAGTACGGGCGGAAGGTGTCGTGGGCCGACCTCATGGTCTTCACCGGCAACTGCGCGCTCGAGTCGATGGGATTCAAGACGTTCGGCTTCGGCGGCGGGCGTGAGGACATCTGGGAGCCGACCGAGGTCAACTGGGGCACCGAGGGCACCTGGCTCGCCGACGCCCGCTACAAAGGCGAGCGACAGCTCGACAACCCGCTCGCGGCGGTGCAGATGGGGCTCATCTACGTGAACCCGGAAGGGCCCAACGGCAACCCAGACCCGGTGGCGGCGGCGCGGGACATCCGCGAGACGTTTCGCCGCATGGCGATGAACGACGAGGAGACGGTCGCGCTCATCGCGGGCGGGCACTCCTTCGGCAAGACGCACGGCGCCGGACCGGCGACGCACGTCGGCCCGGAGCCGGAGGCAGCGGCCATCGAGGCCCAGGGCCTCGGCTGGACGAGCAGCTACCAGAGCGGCAGGGGCGGCGACACCATCACGAGCGGCCTCGAGGTCACCTGGACCACGACGCCGACCAAGTGGAGCAACAACTTCTTCGAGCACCTCTTCGGCTACGACTGGGAGCTCACCGAGAGCCCTGCCGGTGCCAAGCAGTGGCAGCCCAAGAACGGCGCCGGTGCCGGCACCGTGCCCGATCCCCACGACCCGTCGAAGCGGCGCGGGCCGACCATGCTCACGACGGATCTGGCGCTGCGCATGGATCCGGCTTACGAGACGATCTCGCGGCGCTTCTTCGAGCAGCCGCAGGCGTTCGCGGACGCGTTCGCCAGGGCGTGGTTCAAGCTGACCCATCGCGACATGGGCCCGATCGGCCGGTACCTCGGCACGCTCGTGCCCGCGGAGCCGCTGCTCTGGCAGGACCCGGTTCCGCCGGTCACGCACGCCCTGATCGACGCGGCCGACATCGCCGCGCTGAAGGCGCGGATCCTCGAGTCCGGCCTGACCGTGCCGCAGCTCGTGACGACCGCCTGGGCATCGGCGTCGACGTTCCGCGGCACCGATCGGCGCGGCGGCGCCAACGGCGCGCGCATCCGCCTCGTGCCGCAGAAGGACTGGGCGGTGAACAATCCGCCCCAACTGGCGAAGGTGCTGGGGGCGCTCGAGGGGATCCAGAAGGCCTTCAACGCGGCGCAGGCTGGCGGCAAGAAGCAGGTCTCGCTGGCCGACCTGATCGTGCTGGGCGGCTGCGCCGCCGTCGAGAAGGCCGCGAAGGACGCCGGCTCCGACGTCCTGGTGCCGTTCGCGCCCGGACGTACGGACGCATCGCAGGACCAGACCGACGTCGAGGCGTTCGCCGTGCTCGAGCCGACGGCCGACGGCTTCCGCAACTACCTGCGACCGGGACACGCCGCGCCGGCCGAGTACCTGCTGCTCGAGCGAGCGCAGATGCTGACCCTGACCGGGCCCGAATTGACCGTGCTGGTGGGCGGCCTGCGCGCCCTCGGTGCGAACGCCGACGCCTCCACCCTCGGCGTGTTCACCAACCGGCCGGGTTTGACCACCGACTTCTTCGTGAACCTGCTCGACATGGACACGGAGTGGCAGCCGACATCCGGCGCCGCGGAGACCTTCGCGGGCCGCGCCCGCAAGACCGGCGCGGTGACCTGGACCGGCAGCCGCGTCGATATGGTGTTCGGATCGAACTCCGAGCTCCGGGCCCTGGCCGAGGTCTACGCGTGCGACGACGCCCGCGAGAAGTTCGTGCGGGATTTCGTGGCCGCCTGGGACAAGGTCATGAACCTCGATCGCTTCGACCTGGACTGATCGCCTGGTCAGGCCGACATGCGAGCCACTGGACGTGCCGGGGGACTGCTGACCGATCTCTGGCAGGATCTGCGCGCCGGCGTGCGCGCCATCGGCCGCAGTCCGGGCTTCGCGGCGACCGCCGTCCTGTCGCT
>JANOIR010000111.1:0-2613 GCA_031407765.1 Vicinamibacteraceae bacterium | reverse complement strand
GCCTCGGATCGCCCAGACCAGTCGGCCGATGGCGCCGGAACGCCCGTCTAGCGGAAGGTGGACTTCGGGCTGGAAGATCACGCCGACGAGCGGCACCCCACCCTCGAGATAATGCGCTTGCACGCAGTACTGGGTGCCGCCTGAGGCAAAGGGATGTGTCCCGTCGAGCGGATCGCCGCCGACCCACGCCGCGGCATCCACGGCGTGCCGGCGGCCCGACTCCTCGAGGTGCCAGCCGACGCCAGGCGCGACCCGGGCCAGGCGATCGGCGAAGATCGCGGTCATCGCCGCGTCGGATCGCTCGTCGGCCAACGTCACGAGCTCGCGGTTGGCCTTGTAGCGCCTGATGTTCAAGGCGCCCCCGCGCACGTCGAGGATCTGTGACGCCCCGGCGACGACGGCGTCGATGAGCACCCTGCGCATGCGCTCGAGGAACCGCCGTTCGCCCATCGGGCGGTAGTCTACCGCACGGTCTATACTCCTACTCCGTCGACGGAGTGCGCCGATACCACCCGGGCGGCCGAAGGAGCGCATCGTGTCTATCGACAATTCCCGGCCCATCGACAATTCCCGGCAAGGGATCCTGAAGCGGTTTCGCGAGCAGATCGCACGCGGCGAGCCCATCGTCGGCGGCGGAGCCGGCACGGGCCTCTCGGCGAAGAGCGAGGAGGCCGGGGGCATCGACCTCTTGGTCATCTACAACTCCGGCCGCTACCGGATGGCCGGCCGCGGCAGCTCCGCGGGCCTGCTCGCCTACGGCAACGCGAACCAGATCGTGAAGGAGATGGCCGTCGAGGTCCTCCCCGTGGTCGAGAGGACGCCGGTGCTCGCCGGCGTCAACGGCACCGACCCGTTCATCCTGATGCGGCAGTTTCTGCAAGAGCTGAAGGGGATGGGTTTCGCGGGCGTGCAGAACTTCCCGACGATAGGCCTTTTCGACGGCGACATGCGCCAGTCGTTCGAAGAGACCGGGATGAGCTACCAGCTCGAGGTCGACATGATCGCCATGGCGCACGAACTCGACCTGCTGACGACACCGTACGTCTTCAACACGGGCGAGGCGGAGCGGATGGCCGGCGCCGGCGCGGACATCATCGTCGCCCACATGGGCGTCACGACCGGCGGCACCATCGGGGCGAAGACGTCGAAGACGCTGGACGACTGCGTGACGCGCATCCAGGCCATCGCCGACGCCGCGCGCGGCGTGAACCCCGACGTGCTGGTCATCTGCCACGGCGGACCGATTGCCGAACCGCCCGACGCGGAGTACATCATCACGCACTGCCGCGGCGTGGACGGCTTCTATGGCGCGAGTTCGGTAGAGCGGCTGCCGGCCGAGCGCGCGATCGCCGAGCAGATCCGCACCTTCAAGCGCATCCGCCTGCCCGCGGCACGGTCCACGTCCGCGTAGGGCCGCAGGCCGACCTACCGGGCCGGCTGGCCGGCCCACCGCACGGCATTCACCAGCACGGTCTTGAACGCCGCGTGCTCGTGCACGCGGCCGTCGTGCCCCAGCGTGATGCCGACGACGCGCGCCGTCGGATGGCGCGTGATCCACACGGCGGGATGCGGCCTCTTGAAGCGTTCGCTCGGCGATGTTTCCGCCAGCACCTCGATGGCCGCCGTGCCCGCCGGGATCTTCTCGGCCTCCGCGTTGATGTAGTAGAGCTCGTCTACGACCTCGAACGTGCCAGGCACGTCACGAACGACGGGATGTTCCGGCTTCACGACGGTGACGCTGAAGGGCCCGAGCTTGTCGTGGCCGCGCGAGCCGCCGCCGACGATCGTGGCGTTCAGCTCCGGCCAGCCCGCGAACCCGTACCACGTCCCGGGGTGCAGCATGACCAGCCCCTTGCCGGACTTCGCCGCCTCCATCACCGCCGTGCGCCAGGCCTGCGTATCGAAGAACTGCCGGTTGACGCTGATGACGGCGACGTCGGCATTCCGGAGCTCGGCGGCCGCCTGGTCGCGATCCTCGGTGTAGTGGACGTCGAACCCGGCGGCGCGCAGCGTCGCTCCGTCGGTCTCGCCGAAGTGACGTCCGAAGTCGTGGGAACTGCCACCTCCGACGATCAGCACCTTCGTCTTGCCGGCCGCCCACGTGATCGGCTTGGTTTCCGGCAGCGGCGCGTCGCCCTTGCCGCCTTCCTTCGGGCCCAGATCACGAGGGGCCTCGGCGCCAGGGACCTGGGCGCCAGCGGCCTGAGCTCCACTGGCCTGGGCGCTCGCTGACGCGGCGGCGGCCGGCTCGGCCCCCACCGTGAGCGCGACGGTGCAGGGCACCACTTCGCCGTCGATCGCCTCGAGCACGACCTTGGAGAGCGGACCCTTGGCCTTGAGGTTGACCGTGAAGTAGCGCAGCTGGCCGCGCCG
The DNA here is from genome assembly GCA_031407765.1 of Vicinamibacteraceae bacterium. GTDB lineage: Bacteria > Acidobacteriota > Vicinamibacteria > Vicinamibacterales > Vicinamibacteraceae > JBDSLU01. The sequence goes on along the minus strand of JANOIR010000111.1, from coordinate 240 downwards.
CGTGAAGTCGCCGGCAGGCTGGCTGAGCGGCACCGCTGCCGTACTGCCCAGCTCGGCGAAGTGCCGGCCGTTCTCGAGCACGTGCGCTTCGGTCCGGCCGTCGGCGAAGTGCGCGGTCACCTTCAGCACCGGCTTGCCGCGCGCGGCGTCTCCGCCGGTCGGCCAGGCGCCGCGGGCGACCCCGCCAAGGAAATGCAGGCTCGAGGCCGTGGCGGAGACGGGGATCTCGACGGATCGCGG
>JANOIR010000105.1:0-21661 GCA_031407765.1 Vicinamibacteraceae bacterium | reverse complement strand
CGCCGTGAGGGCGGCGGTGTCCATGTCGAAGCGACGCGCGAGCATGCCCCGCTCGACGTCGATCTCGCCCTGCTCGACCAGGCCCTGCCGCCGCCGAAGGAGCGCAAGCTCTATGCGCTCGTCGACGGTCGGCCGGGGCGCCTGCGCCTCGGAGATCGCGAGGCGGGTTCGAATCTGGTCTGTCTGCGGGTCGCGGGCGGCGGCACGCCGGCCGACGCCTCGACGACGCCCAAGGTTGGCGCGGCAGGCCCTGTAACGGCCGCGGCCGCCGTTCCTGGTTCTGCGGTGACCAGCGACGTCGCCGCCTTCGCGCCCGGCCGCCCCGTCGGCGTCATATGGACCGGCATCGCCGGCGCCAGGCGCGATCGGCTGCAGCTTTCGACGCCGCTCCATCGCGGGTCTTTCGGGTCGCCGCTGGTCAGCGGCGGCCGCATCGTCGGCCTGGTCGCCTCGTCGACCGCCGCCTGGCCGGCCGCCGCGGTCACCCACGCCGCGGCGCGGGCGCTGCAGCTGCCCGCCTCCCGCGACGTGGGCAGCGCGGCCAGCGGAGCCGGGCGCTGAAGCGCGCCAGCCTGACGGCGACCGTAGAGCTGCGGAGCCGCCAGCGCTTCCGTTCGCCGGCGTTCTGACGACGTTCCTCGCGGTGCCGTCGGCTTGGGGATCGGCGGCAGCCGTTCCGAGGCCCGATCGATCTGGAAGGCTCCTTGCACTAAGGTGGTGCGAGAGCTCGCCGGCCCTTCGGCCCGACCTCTCGAAAGGACGACTCGACCATGCATCCGTTCCGTTCCGTCGCCCCTCCCCTGCTGCTGAGCCTCGCCCTGGGCGGGCCCGTCGCCGCGCAGGGCCGGACCGTCGAGCTCGTCGCCACCGACAACATGAAGTTCAGCGTCACGACGCTCGAGGCCACGGCGGGCGAAACGCTGCACATCGTCGTGAAGACGAGCGGCCAGATGCCCAAGGTCGCCATGGCCCACAACTTCGTCCTGCTGGCGCCCGGCACGGACCCGGCCAGCTTCGCCAACGAGGGCGCCATGCACCGCGGCAACGACTTCATCGCCCCGGGCCTGGCCGGCCGGGTGTTGTCGAAGACGCCGATGGCCGGCGCCGGCGAGACTGCCGACGTGACGCTGACCGCACCCGGCCCGGGGACCTACCCCTTCGTCTGCACGTTTCCTGGACACACCATGGCCGGCATGCAGGGCACCCTCGTCGTGCGGTAGGAAGGCGCGACGCGCCGGTCCCGAGACCCGGCTACGGTACGCGCCCGAGTCCGGACAGTCGCTGGCTCACGCCCTCGATGATGGCTTGGGCCTCCATCACGGCGCTGGCGTCCGGCGCGCCACGGAGCGAGGCTTCCGCCATTTGCAGCGCCGTGAGCACGATGCCAGCCTCGCGCTTCAGGGTCTCGCTCCTGAACGCCGTCTGCAGGGCCAGCGCGTGCTGCTCGAGCGAATGGATACGTGCGATCAACGGGTGGCTCTCGCCGCAGTTAGACATCCCTTTTGTCGACAAGGATACAAGCCCAGCAATCGGCTTGCCAGCCGCGCCGCTGAAACGCGGGCGGCCCCGAACCCAGACGAACGCAGTGAGGCTGCCCGCCGCACGCCAGGATCGGGCTCGCTTGCGGAGGCCGTGAGGCCTCCGCGGCGAGCGCGAAGAGCCTCGGGCGGCCCGACCAAGCCGAACGAAGTGAGGATGGGTGGGCCGCCCGAGGATCGAACTCGGGACCAACCGCTTAAAAGGCGGATGCTCTACCACTGAGCTAGCGGCCCTAACTGACTGCGAAATAGGCACTTCGTCGCGTCGTACGAGGCGAAGGCGACCCGTGATCACACCGCCCGACAACACATCCGGCCCCGCCGACGGGCGCCGGCGGTGTCCCGGGTCGCGCGGTGTGGCGCATTGTCCACTAGCGTACAGCCGACCGGCCCGGCTTGTCGTAGGCTGACGTCCGCTGAGAAGATCGATGGGCGCCGTCCTCCCCGGCCCCGCTCCGACGCTAGAGCAGGCCGACAGCCCGCTAGAATCCTCCGCGGCCCCGAACGCCTGCGCCCTCGACGGCCGCCCCCGTGACACAGTGGGCGGCCCGGGCGTCGGCCCGTGGCACGTCTATCAGTTCCTCGACTACCCGAGCCGGACGGCGTTCGTGGCGCATTGGCAGCACGATCTGGAACTGCGGCTGCGCTGAGCGTCCCCCAGCACACGACTGCACGCATCTGGACGCGCGCTGCAACCCCGAAGTCTAGCATTTCCGGCCATTTCAAGCCGCACCGCGCGCCGCCGATTACCTCGCCGTGGGGACTCCATAGCCGGAGTCTCTCCGCTGCCATGACCACACGTCCCATCGAGCTCGGCCTTACCCGCAACCCCGACGGCCAGTCGCCGTCGCCGTGGCAGATCCAAGTCATCGCCAGCATCGTCACCGGTCTCGCGACGTGGAGCGCCGACCAGGACTCGCCGCGCACCACCGATTTCCAGACGCGCGTCGATCGCCTGCGCAAGACGCTGGTCGCCGGGATGAGCTCGCACGAGCTCGCCGATACGGTCGACCGCGTGCTGCAGCTCTGCGACACGTATTTCGAGGACACCCGCACGATTCTGGTCGAGCGCGAGAAGGAGCTGACCGCCGTCGTCCAGGTCCTGCGCGAGACGCTCGTCGACCTCTCCGGTCAGGCCAAGTCCTTCAACGTCGACCTGATGCGCTCGACCGATCGCATCGGCACGCTGGCCAACGTCGACGACATCCGCGAGCTGAAGCGGCTCATCGCCACCGAGGCGCGCGAGATGAAACACGCCGTGGTCGAGAAGCAGCGCCGCGACGACGTGCTCTTCACGCAGATGTCCAAGCGTGTCGACTCGCTGCAGACGCAGCTGGCCGAGGCGCAGAAGCAGGCCGAGCTCGACCCGCTCACCGAAATCGCCAACCGCCGTGGCTTCGACCGCGCCATCAAGGAATGGAGCCTGCTCGCCGCCAAGGCGAAGCAGCCGTTCTCGGTGGCGATGGTCGACATCGACGACTTCAAGCGCATCAACGACACCTTCGGCCACCAGGTCGGCGATCGGGTGCTGCTCTGCCTCGCCAAGCGCCTGCTCGAGGACGCCGGCGACAACCAGTTCGTGGCCCGCGTCGGCGGCGAGGAGTTCGCGGTCCTGTTCCGCGCGACGACGATGGAATCGGCGGTCGAGCGCATGACGGCATCCGTCAAGCGCATCGCCGGCCTCGATTACGTGTTCCAGGTGGAAGGGGCCGAGCAGCGCCTGCGCTTCACCTGCAGCGCCGGAGTGACCGAGGTCAGCGCCGGCGAAGACGTCGAGGACGCCGTCAAGCGCGCCGATCGTGCCCTCTACGAAGCCAAGCGGGCCGGGAAGAACCGCGCCATCGGCCGCCGCAAGGGCCTCTTCAACTTCTTGTCCTGGCCGAGCCGCACCGCCGCGGCGTCGTAGCCTCGATCGTCAACAGGCCGCGGCCGCGGCTCACCGCCAGCGGAACAGCTTCACCGACAGCAGGAAGGTCGCCACCGTGTAGATCGTCAACGTGGCGATCTCGCGCCCGATCGCAGCCGGACCGTACCCGTCCAGGTAGACGCCGCGCAGCGCGTCCACCAGGGCCGTGAGCGGAAGCAGTTTGATGAACGGCTGCGCCACCTCCGGGAAGTTCGACGACGCGAAGAACACGCCGGACAGCAGCCACATCGGCATCATCACGATGTTCATCCACCCCGAGACGCCCTCGATGGTGGTGGCGCGCGTCGAGATCAGCAGTCCCAGTCCCGAGAAGGCCAGCGCGCCGAGCAGGATCAGCCCGGCGACGAGCGCGATCGAACCGACCGGCGCGACGCCGAACACGAAGTAGGCGAAGACCAGCAGCGCCGCCGCCTCGAGTACGAGGAACACCAGCCGCGACAGCAGGTGCGAGGCCAGGTACTGCGCGCGCGGCATCGGCGTCGCCATCAGCCGCTTCAGCAGCTTCCGCGACCGCGCCACCACCACCGAGAACCCGATGCTCCACAGGCTGGTGCCCATGATGTTCATGCCGAGCAGGCCGGGGATCAGCCAGTCGATGTAGCGCGACCCGGGTGCGACGACGGTGTCATCGCGGCTGGCGATCGGCTCGACGCGGCCGGCCTTGCGCTGCAGCACGTCGTCGACGACGAGCCGCGCCGTCCGGCTCTCCGGCCGCGACGGATCGAAGCGGTAGACCATCGGCGGTCCCGGCACCAGCACCACCGCGACCTGGCCCCGCCGCAGCGCGGCGTCGACTTCGCCGGACTCGAGCGGGCGGACGCGCACGCCCTTGGCGTCCTTCAGCTGCTGGCCGAGGGTGCTGCCCTCGGCGCGGACCACGCCGACGACCACCTCCTGCGCCCGCTCCTCGCGGAACGCGATGCCCAACGCGAAGGCCATGATCAGCGGGAACGCGAACACCCAGAACACGGCCTCGGGCTCGCGCAGGAACTCGCGCAGCCGTGCCGTGGTCAGCTCGACGATCGGGATCAGGCGCGGCTCAGCCATCGCGCAGGTGCCGCCCGGTGAGGTGCATGAAGACGTCTTCGAGGGTCGCGCTGTGGGTCGTCAGGAACGCCAGCCGCGTCCGCCGCTCGCCGAGCAGGTCCAGGAGCGCCGGAATCGCCTCGTGCATCGCCGAGGCGACGAGGCCGCAGCTGGTGCCCTGCACGCGCACGTCGCGCACGCCGGGCAGCGTGCGCAGCACCGCCGGATCCGGCAGCGGCTCGCCCTCGACCATCGCGAACTCGACGACGTGCTCGGCGCCGAGCGAGCGAATCAACTCGCGCGGCGTGCCGAGGGCGATGACCTTCCCCTTGTCGACGACCGCGACGCGATCGCAGAGCGCCTCGGCCTCGTCCATGTAGTGCGTGGTCAGCAGGATCGTTCCGCCGGTGCCGCGGTACGTCTCGAGCAGCGACCACAGCTGGCGGCGCGACTGCGGATCGAGGCCGGTCGTCGGCTCGTCGAGGAACAGCAGGTCGGGGGCGCCGACGAGCGCGCAGGCGACGGCGAGGCGCTGCTTCTGGCCGCCCGACAGCGCCACGTAGCGCGCGTCGCGCTTGGCGTCGAGGCCGACGAGCGACAGGATCTCGTCGACGCCGCGACCACGAGCGTAGAACGATCGGAACAGTCGCGTGATCTCGCCCACCGTCAGCTTGTCGCTGAACTGCGTCTCCTGCAGCTGGATGCCGAGGCGTTCGCGCAGCTGGCGATCGTCGCGGCCCCAGCGCAGGCCGAGGACATCGACGGTGCCGGCGTCGGCGGTGAGGAGGCCTTCGAGAATCTCGATCGTCGTGGTCTTGCCGGCGCCGTTCGGCCCGAGCAGGCCAAAGCACTCGCCGCGCAGCACCTCGAGCTCGAGCCCGTCGACCGCGACCACGTCGCCGTAGCGCTTCACCAGTCCCTGACAGCGCAGCGCAACCGCGGCACGCTCCGCCGGCGCGGAGGCCGAAGGCGTCGGGCTACCCGCCGCGCCGCTCATCGTTTCAGCCACGCCGCGACGATGCCGTCGTCGCGGACGATGGTGTCCTCACGATCGGAGCCAGTCGAGATGAGCGCCGCGGGCACGCCGGAGGCCGCTTCGAGCCGCTCGATGTAGCGGCGCGCCCCGGCCGGCAGATCGGCGTAGCGCCGTACGCCCTTGGTCGAGCCCTCCCACCCCGGCACGGTCTCGTAGATCGGCTCGCAGGCGGCGAGCTGCGCGAGATCGCTCGGCAGCTCCTCGATGGTCTTGCCGCCGCAGCGGTAGGCCGTGCACACCTCGATCGACTCCACGCCGTCGAGGACGTCGAGCTTGGTCAGCGCCAGCGCATCGAGCCCGTTGACGCGGACCGCGTAGCGGACCGCCACGGCGTCGTACCACCCGCAACGGCGCGGGCGGCCGGTCGACGCCCCGTACTCCTGGCCGGTCTCGCGCAGGCGCTGGCCCATCTCCCCGTCCAGCTCGGTCGGCAGCGGCCCCTCGCCGACCCGTGTCAGGTAGGCCTTGGCCACCCCGAGCACGCCGTCGATCGCTTTGGGGCCGATGCCGAGGCCGGTGAGGGCCCCGCCGATCGTGCCGTTCGACGAGGTGACGTAGGGATAGGTGCCGTGGTCGATGTCGAGCAGTGTGCCCTGCGCGCCTTCGTAGAGGATGGCGCGGCCGGCCTTGCGCGTCTGGTCGAGCACCAGCGAGACGTCGCGCACCCAGGGGCGGAGTCGCAGCCACGCCGTGCGCAGATCGCCGAGGACCTTCTGCCAGTCCATCTCGCTGTTGCCGAACAGGCGGTTGCGCGTGGCCACGTTCTCGCGCACGGCATCGGCCAGCGCCGTCGATCCGACAGGTTCGGCCAGGTCGCCGACGCGGATGCCGCGGCGGCCGACCTTGTCCTCGTAGGCCGGGCCGATGCCACGCGACGTGGTGCCGATCTTGCGCTCGCCGCGGCGTGCCTCGGACAGCACGTCGAGCTCGCGGTGATACGGCAGGATCAGGTGCGCCTTGTCGCTGACGATGAGGCGCTCGCCGACGTCGATGCCGAGCCCGGCCAGCATGTCGACCTCGGCGAACAGCGCCGCCGGATCGATGACGACGCCGTTGCCGATGACGCAGATGACGCCGTCGTGCAGGATGCCGGAGGGGATGAGATGCAGGACGTATTTCTGCCCGCGCACGTAGACCGTATGCCCGGCGTTGTGGCCGCCCTGGAAGCGGGCCACGACGTCGAAGCGCGGCGTCATCAGGTCGACGATCTTGCCCTTGCCTTCATCGCCCCACTGGGCGCCCAACACTGCGATGTTCATGAAGTGCCAATTCTAGCAGCCCATGCTTGACGTGTCGCGCCGAAGCGCGGCGTTGCGGCGTCGCCGTACGACCCTCGCCGCAGTCACCGAGGGCGACGCCCGAGGTCGGGCGAAGTCAAGAAAAAAAGATTCTGGGCTGACGTTGACATCACCGCGGCGGGTCCTTACCTTACTACCTCCCCGGCGGCGATTGCGTCGATCGCGCGCGCAGGGCCACTCTCTCGCTCCACATCCGCGCCATGCCGCGAGCCATGCTCCTCGATCGTCAGTTGCTCGAGCGGACGCGCGCGCGCGACGAGCGCCCGCCCGTCACCGTCGTCGTCGGCGGCTGCGGTGCCGGCCGCACCGAGCGGCTGCGCCGCGTCGAGCACGACCTCGGCAGCGAACACGCGCAATACATCGACATCGAGCGCGTCGCCACCACGCCCGAACGCTGCTACGACGCCGTCCGGCACGCATCGCCGTTCACGGGCGGCACGGCGGAGGCTCCGCGCGGCGCCCGTGAGGCCTTCGACGCCCTGCTCGCCTTCCTGATGTCGGCCCGCGGCCGCGACGGCGGCCCGGCGACCTTCCTGATCGACGAAGTGCTCGACGTGCGGACCTTCGAGAGCTTCCCCGGCCTGCGCGCGGCGCAGACCGAGCTGGCCCGCGCCGTGGCGCACAGCACCAACCACTTCGTCCTCGCCACCCGCTTCGAGGCGCGGGCGCGGCGCTTCGTCGGCGTCGACCCGGCCCGCTTCGACGTGCTGCGCGTCGAGCCGCTGACGACCGAAGCCGTCCAGGACACGCTCGGCCCGGGCGTCTCGGACGAGGCGCAGGACCTGGCCGAAACCGTCGGCCTGCTCGTCGATGGACACGCCGGCTACGTCCGCGGCCTGAGCAGCCAGCTGGCGCAGCTGCGCTCGAGCGGCGTCACCGACGCCATCAGCGCCTTCGCCGCCGCGATGGCGCCAGACGGCGAGCTGGCGGCGCGCTGCCGTTTCAGCTACGAGCTGCGGCTGCACCGCGCCCGCGGCTACGGCGCGCTGAAGGCGATCCTCGACGTGCTGGCGCTGGACGAGCCGCTCACGTTGACCGGCATCGCGCAGCGGCTCGATCGCACGCCGGGCTCGACCAAGGACTACCTCACCTGGCTGCAGGACGTCGATCTCGTGACCTGCGATCGCAAGCGCTATCGCTTCGCCGATCCGCTGCTGCGCCTGTGGGTCCGCATCAACCGCGGCCCGCGCGTCCCCGACGAGGATCGCGTCATCGGCGAGGTCCAGCTCTATGCCGTGGCGCGGCTGCGCAACGCCCCGCCGCGCCCGGCCTACGCGCCGGCGCTCGCCGGAGCCGGCGACGGTTACGATCGCCCGCGTGCAGTCGATTCAGGCATTATCGAAATCGACTGAGGGTGCGGGCGCTGGATCTCGCGCCCGTCGTCAACTCCCAACTCCCAACTTCCAACTCCCAACCGTGCCAGGCGCGTCAGCGCGACGCGGAGAGGCTTGGACGCTGCGGTGGATTCTCTTGGGCGTTGAGAACTGGGAGTTCCTTGGAAGTTGGGCGTTGGAAGTTGGTCGTTCAGCGCGCGCCGTGAGGCGTTCGCCGCTAGGCGAACGCCTGCAACGCGCGCTGCGCCGCCTGCTGCTCGGCGTCCTTCTTCGAACGGCCGGTCGCGGTCGCGGCGAGCTCGCCGTTGACGCGCACTTCGACATCGAAGACCTTGTCGTGCTCGGGCCCACGCTCCGCGGAGACGCGGTACTCGGGCAAGCCCAGGCCCTGCGCCTGCAGGCGCTCCTGCAGCGCCGACTTGAAATCGAAGGCGCCTGCCGACACGGCAGCGGAGCCGCCACCGGCAGTCTTGAACGGGTCCCACAGCTCGCGCCGGACGAACTGCGCCGCCGCCTCGAGCCCGGCGTCGAGGAAGATCGCGGCGACGATCGCCTCGCAGGCATCGGCCAGGAGCGCCGTCTTGCGGCGGCCGCCGGTCTTCTCTTCCCCGCGACCGAGCAGCAGGTGCTCGCCGAGCCCGAGCGCCTCGCCGAGCCGGGCGAGGCGGCCCGCCGAAACCAGCGAGGCGCGGATCTTCGACTTGGCGCCTTCGTCGAGCTCCGGATATTCACGATAGAGGGCTTCGGCGATCACCAGCCCGATGACCGCGTCGCCAAGGAACTCGAGCGACTCGTTGTCGGCGACACCACCCGTGACGTCCTCGTGGGCACGGGATCGGTGGGTCAGCGCGTGCTCGAGCAGCGTGCCGTCGGTGAAGCGATGGTCGATGCGGGCCTCGAGCGCGGCGAAGCCTTCGCCGTCGCTCGGCTCGTCGCCCCGCGTCACCGGCAGGTCGCGCCGGCTGTCGACCAGCCGCCGCGCCGCATCGGCCACCGCCGCGGGCACCGCCACCGAGACGTCGCCGCTCGATCCCGTCGACGACGGCACGATCGTCCACACGCTCTCGGGCGAGACCATCGCCTCGTAGCCGTGCGCCTGCAGCAGGCCGCGGACGATCGACGCCTCGACGGCGGAGCGCGTCCGGAAGACCACCACCGGATCGATCATGCGCCCGCCCCCTGGTCCACGGTGACGACGATCAGCGTCATGTCGTCGTGCGGATCCGCGCCGCCGACGTGGGCTTCGACGTCGCGCACGATGCGCTCGCGCAGGCCGTCCGAGCCAAGCCCGCCGTGCTCCTCGACCAGCAGGCGCAACCGCTCCTCGCCGAAGAGGTCTCCCTCGGCGTTCATCGCCTCGCTCAGGCCGTCGGTGTAGAGCAGGAAGACGTCGCCGTCGACGAGCGGCACCGTGACCTCCTCGAGCAGCTCGGCGAAGCGGTGCTCGAGGCCGTCGATCTGGAGGCCGACGACCATGCCGCTCGGCGCGACCAGCTCCGCCTGTGTCGGCGACGCCGTGCTGCGGTGGATCAGGGGCGTGTGCCCGGCTCGCGCGTAGGTCAGCGTGCGGCGTTCGAGATCGACCACCGCGTACATCATGGTGATGAAGCTGCGACTGTCGAGATTGGCCGCGATGATCCGGTTCACCTCGATCAGCAGCGTGCGCGGTGATTCGTGGATCTGGCTGAGCGACAGCATCAGCCCCTTCAGCTCCGCCATGTAGAGCGCGGCCGACGTGCCCTTGCCCGCGACGTCGGCGACGAGCAGGCCCAACCGCCGCGGCCCGAGCGCGAAGAAGTCGTAGTAGTCGCCGCCCACCTCGCGCGCCGGCACACAGAGCGCCGCCAGCGCCAGGCCCGGCATCGGCGCCGCCTGCCGCGGCAGCAGCGACATCTGGATCTCGCGCGCGATGCGCAGCTCCTCCTCGAGGCGCCGCTTCTCGGCGGCCTGCTCCAGCAGCGTTTCGATGTTGGCCGTCATTGCGTTGAACGACTCGGCCAGCTCGCCGAGCTGATCGCGGCTGCGGATCGGGATGCGATGACCGAGGTCGCCGAGGCGCAGGCGCTCGGTGCCATGGAAGAGGGCGTGCACGCTGCCGGTGATCGATCGCGCCAGCGCCCAGCCCATGGCCAACGCGGCGCCCTCGATGACCAGGAACAGGACCACGATGATGACGAGCACCAGCGCGATGAGCGTGGCCATGTCCTGGCCCTGGATGCGGCCCTGCGCGCTCGCCAGGCGGCGAAGGAGGTCCACCGGCGCGACCCGGATCCGGGCGGTCACGCCGTCGGCGCGCGGTGCGGTGGCGGTGCTCTCGCTGACCCAGTCCTGGATGGGAATGAACACGAACGGCTCGAAGACCCACTTGCCCCCGGTTCGGGTCGTGATGTAACGAAGAATGAATCGCGCCCTCTCGGCGCTCGACTGCGTGACCTCGGTGGCGACCCGCGCCGCACCGGCGGCGCCGCCGCCCGACGCGGAGTCGACTGACGGAGCGTCGGGCGTCAGCTCCACCATCTGGATGCCGGTGGTCTCATCGGTCGCGGTCCATACCGCTTCGTCGAGGGGCACGTCGACGACGACGCTCCAGTCTTGCGATCGGCTGCGCGCCACGGCTCGCACCACCAGCTCGATCGGATCGTCGCCGCCGCCATGGCTGAGGACGCCGTCCTCCTTGATCCAGGCCGGAATCCGATCGGGTGGCGCCATGTGCGTCCATGCGCCGGCGCGCACCAGCGAGGCCATGCGGCCGTCCGGCGCCGGCGCCGGCCCCATCGATGGCTGTCGGGTGGCGTCGGCCTGCCGCGGAACCAGGACGAAGGACACGCCTGGGAAGTGCAACTGGCCGCGGCTCGCGTGGCGATCGAGGATGGCCTGGACCGAGGCCCCGCCCTGGCTGCGTTCGAGATCCTCGGCGGCGGCCCGGGCGATGGTCTGCGCCTCGGCCGTCACGGCATTGATGGTGGTCGTGAACAGGTAGGCGCTGACGCCGAAGACGAGCAGCAGCATGCCGAACAGGAAGAACACGGCAATCAGCAGCGCCGGCACGACGCCGATGAACAGGTAGGACACGATCAGCCGCTCACGGACCCGCCAGAGCAGTCGGGTGCGTGCGCGTTGAAACAGCCACCAGCCGACGATGGCACCGCCGACGATGATGCCGAGGCGGGCCAGCGTGCCGAGCAGTCCGCCGACGATGGTGGTGCCCGCGGCCCACTCGACCAGCATGGCAACGAGCTTGAGGCCGAGTCCGCCCAGCAGCAGCCAGCCCGGCCAGCGTTCGAGCAAGAGACGGCGCAGCGCGACGAGCCCGGGTTCGGGCGCGTCTGCGATGGCTGTCCGGAAGAGGGGAGGCGGCGCCGGTAGCCGCGACCCCCGGCCCGGCGACGGAGCTTCGCGTCGGGAAGACATGAGGGGACCGACGTCGGCGCGTCGTCGGGCGGCATCATACCAGCGCTTGGCTGCGGCCGCGCTAGTCCCCTGGGGGACTAGCCGTGGTGGCCGGGCGGGCGCTACGGCGCCGCGGGGCTGCGGCTACAATCGCGGCGTGAAGCTCACGCCAGATGCCCGCTTCCCCACCCTCTGCATCCACGCCGGCCAGGAGCCCGATCCGGCGACGGGTGCGATCATCACGCCGATCTACCAGACGTCGACCTACGTGCAGGAGGGCCTCGGCCGGCACAAGGGCTACGAGTACGCGCGTACGCAGAACCCGACCCGCAGCGCGCTCGAGGCCAACATCGCCGCGCTCGAGGGGGGCAAAGCCGGCTTCGGCTTCGCCTCGGGCATGGCGGCGATCGGCGCCGTCGCCTCGTTGATGCGGACCGGCGATCACGCCGTCGTCGGCGACAACACCTACGGTGGCACCTTCCGGCTGTTCGAGCGGGTGCTGACGCGGCAGGGGATCACGGCGACCTACGTCGACACCGCCGACGTCGACGCGATCGCCGCCGCGATCCAGCCGACGACGCGGCTGCTGTTGCTCGAAACGCCGACCAACCCGATGATGCGGCTGACCGATCTGGCGGCCGCCGTCGATGTCGCCCACCGCAGCAACGTCGCCGTCGTCGTCGACAACACCTTCGCCAGCCCCGCGCTGCAACGGCCGCTCGCGTTCGGCGTCGACCTCGTGCTGCACAGCACGACGAAGTACCTGAACGGGCACAGCGACAGCATCGGCGGTGTCGTCGTCGCCACGCGTGACGAGCACATCGAGTGGCTGTCGTTCTACCAGAACGCCTACGGCGCCATCCTGAGCCCGATGGACAGCTGGCTGGTGATGCGCGGGACCAAGACCCTGGCCATCCGGATGGCCCAGCACAGCATCAACGGCCTGGCGCTCGCGACCTTCCTCGCCGGGCACCCCAAGGTCGAGCGCGTGCTGTACCCGGGCCTGCCCGATCATCCGCAGCATGCGCTGGCGAAGACGCAGATGTCCGGCTTCGGCGGGATGCTCGCCTTCGACATGGGCTCGCTCGAGGCCGCCCGGCGCGTCGTCGAAGGCGTCCGGCTCTTTGCGCTGGCCGAGAGCCTCGGCGGCGTCGAGTCGCTGATCGGCCACCCGGCGTCGATGACCCACGCCTCCGTGCCCCCCGAGCGGCGCGCCGCGCTCGGCCTCGGCGACGGGCTCGTCCGCATCTCCGCCGGGATCGAGGACGTCGCCGATCTCACCGCGGACCTGGAGCAGGCGTTGCGCTAGTCGCTTGACGGCCGCGCGCTCGGCTGGGTTCAGGGGCGCGTTTCGGCGCGCAGCCAGGCCGCGTAGGCGTCGCCGGCGAGCGCATCGAGGGTGAGGATCTCCGGCACTTCGTACGGATGCAGCGCGCGCACGCGATCGACGAGTGCGGCGATCGCCGCCGGTGTGGTCTTCGCGACCAGCTGGCATTCGGTGCTCTCGTCGATGCGTCCCTCCCAGCGATAAATCGATAGCAGGCCGTCGACGAGTTGGACGCACGCGGCGACGCGCTCCTCGACGAGCGTTCTGGCGATCGCCTGCGCGGCCGCGCGGTTCGGCAGCGTCGTCAGGAGGATGACGCAGCGACGCTCGGCGTGTGGGATTGGCTTGTCCATGGCGGCACTTGGTGTTCTACTACATCGCATGCTGCCTGCGGCCGACGCGCCGCCTCGCTCACCCTCCGCTCGAGGGTCGTCCAACCGCAGCGCGACGCCGTCCTCGACGACACGACGGCAGCCGACGCCGGGCAAGGCCAAGACCGGGCGCGTCCGCCAACTGGTCCGTCCCGCCCTCGCCCTCATCACGCTGGTCCTGATCGCCGACGCCCTCGTCGGCGAGAACGGTTGGTTCGAGCGGCAGCGCGAACAGGTCCGCCTCGAAGAGATGACCGGCACGCTCGATCGCGTCCGTCAGGAGAACGCCGACCTCGACGTCCGGGCCAAGCGTCTCGACGCCGCCGATCCAGCGACCATCGAGGACCTGGCCCGCCGTAAGCTCGAGATGCTCAAGCCGGGCGAGGTGCTGTTCATCGCCGCCACCCGGCCGGACGCAGCCGACGCCAGGGACGCCTCCCCGCCGGCCACCGCGCGCTGATCCCTATACATGCCGCCCGCGGGCCGGTGCCGCGACGCGCCCAGCGTCGCGCATAGCAGCCGGCACGCCCAACGGGCGGCCCGCGGCCGCGCATGAGAGCGCGGCCGCGCACAAACACGAACGCGGTGATCGGACGGCCTCCAGCCGTCCAACCACCGCGTCGTCCAACCCTAAACCTAGTGTCCCGTCCCAGTGGTTCGCGACATCATTCCCGGACGGGGCATCCCGCCTCGCGGCGTTGCTCCTCGCTCAGATACTCCCGGTATCCTCACTCGTCGCGCCTTGCGATCCGGGCGCCGCGCCCGGGACTTATGCCACGTTCCACCGGGACGGGACACTAGCGAATCTCGATCGGCGCCAGCGCGACGTTCAGCGTGGTCGCCGCGCCAGGGCGGACCCGCACCAGACCGGTGTAGGTCTCGTGTCCGATCTTGCGCACTTCGAGCTTGTGCACGCCCGGCGCGACCGCGACGATCAGCCGCTCGCCGCTCGATCGAGCCCAGGGCTCGCCGTCGATCAGCACCTCGGCATCGTCGGGCTGGACGCGAATCGAGAGCGTGCCCGACGGCCCCCGCGCGTCGTCTGGCGGTGCCGGCCGTTCGATCCGCGGCCGCTCGGACCGCTCCGGCCGCTCGGGCCGCTCGGGGCGATCCGGCGGCTCGACCACGTCGACGTCGACGTCGACGTCGCGATCGCCCGGTTCGGCCGGATCGGCGGTCACCGGATCACCCGGACGTCCCGGCCCCGGCCGCTGCATCCCCGGCCGGCCATAGCGCGTCCGCACCGGCGCGGGTGGCTTGGCTGTCGGGACGGGTCGCTGCGGAGCCGGTTCGCCGGCACCCAGCGGTTCCATCTCGTGCTGGACCTTGAAGGTCTGCCCGATCGTGAACCGCATCCGCCGCGTCAGCGCGCGATGGCCGTCGAGGAAGAGCGTCACCTCGTGGTCGCCAGGCTCCAGCCGCAGCCGCTGGCTGAAGCCGTCGAAATCGTCGACCACGCCCGCGAAGTAGCCGTCGACGAAAACCTCTGTCTCGCGCGGCGTCACCTGCAGCCGGGCCGCCCCGAGCGAAGCGTTGGGATCGTAGTGGCGGTAATAGCCGCCCCAGTAGGAGGGATAGCCGTAGCCGTAGCTGCCCCAGTACGGCGACCAGTACGGCGACCAGCCGTAGGAGCCCCACCAGTAGGGATAGCTGCGATAGAAGCCGTAGCCGCCGTAGTAGTTCGGGCGGTAGCGGTAGTACGAGGATCGAGAGGGCCGGGAGTAGACGCGGGGCCGCACGGCCGGTCGGGCCTGCACCGGGCGGGCGGTCCGGACGGCGCCACCCCGGCTGCCCCCGCGCCGGCCCTGAGCCGCAGCGTCGACCGGCAGCAGGCTCGCCGCCGTGGCGAGCGCCGCGGTCAGCGCGACGAGTCGTATTGGTGAGCGCACAAGTTATCCTCCGCAGGCTGGCTCGCTGGACATCTGCAAGCAAGGTACCACGAGGGGCGCGGTCGGAAAGACGTGCAGGCCGGCTTTGGCGCGCACATCTGTCCTCCTGGCTGAACAGTCAGGCGCCGGCCGTGGACAAACAGAGGACGTTGCCAGCGAACGTGGACGCACGCTTACGAGGCGGCGGAGCTGGCGGAGGCGCGCGCGTAGGAGTTGAGCGCGTCCTTCAACTCGGACGACTTGATCGGCTTCGACAGGTAGGCGTCCATCCCGGCCGTCAGGCACTTCTCGCGATCGCCCTTCATCGCGTTGGCCGTCAGCGCGATGATGGGGACCCGCGCCAGCGCTTGCGTGACTTCGCGGGCGCGGATCGCGGCGGTCGCCTGCAGACCGTCCATCTCCGGCATCTGCATGTCCATGAGGACGGCGTCGAACCGCCCGGTCTCGAGCGCGTCGACCGCTTCACGGCCGTTGTTGGCGACGACCACACTGTGGCCGAGCTTCTCCAGCATGCGCTGGGCGACGCGCTGGTTGACCGGGTTGTCCTCGGCCAGCAGGATTCTGAGTGCCGCCTGACCAGTCGGGGCCCGCCGCGGGCTCGGCGTGGCCGCGACGACCGGGCCGGAGAGCGCGCGCTGGACGCACGCGAGCAGTTCGGGCGGGCTGAACGGCTTGCTGATCCGCTCGACGATGCCGACCGATTCGGCGACCGACGCGTCGATCGGGGAGCCCGGCGTCGTCATCAGGATGTAGCGCATGCCGGGCGCCAGCCCGTCGCGGCGGGCGCGCTCGGCGAACTCGAGGCCGTCCATGCCCGGCATGTGGTGATCGACGAGGGCCAGGGCATAGGGCTCGCGTCCGTCGCCCGGCTGGCCGAGCACCGACAGCGCCTCGAAAGCGCCACCGACGGCCTGCGCCTGCATGCCCCAGTGGCGGACCGCGCTCTCGTGCGCGGCACGATTGGCGCGGTGATCCTCGACGATCAGCACGCGGCGGCCGGCGAGGGTCACCGCTGCTGCGGGCGACACGGCGCCGGCGGCCGGCGGCGCGACGCGGAGCGGCAGCGTGAAGTGGAAGTTGGCACCCTGGCCGGGCTCGCTCTCGAGCCACATCCGGCCGCCCATCAGCGTGACCAGGCGCGAGGCGATGGACAGACCCAGGCCGGTGCCGCCGAACTGCCGCGTGATCGATCCGTCGGCCTGCGTGAAGGCATCGAAGATCGCCTGCTGCTTCTCGCGCGGAATGCCGATGCCGGTGTCGGCGACCCGCACGTGCAGCACCACGGCGGTGTCGGTCTGCTCGTCGGTCCCGACGTGCACCGCGACCGACCCCTCGCGCGTGAACTTGACCGCGTTGCCGATCAGGTTGGTGATGACCTGCCCGAGCCGGCCGCCGTCGCCGATCAGCCGATCCGGCAGCGACGGCGACACGTCGTAGACGAACTCCAGGCCCTTCTCCGCCGCCTGCAGCGCCAGCGGCCGCACGGTCTCGGTGACCACCTCGTAGATCGGGAAGGCGACCGAGTCGGTCTGCATCTTGCCCGCTTCGATCTTCGAGAAATCGAGGATCTCGTTGATTAGCGTGACCAGCGATTGCGCCGACGTCCGCGCCATCGTCAGGCACTCGCGCTGCTCGGGAGTGACCTCGCTCTCGAGGACGAGCTCGGTCATGCCGAGGACGCCGTTCATCGGCGTCCGGATCTCGTGGCTGACGTTGGCCAGGAACTCGCTCTTGGCCTGACTGGCCGCCTCCGCCGCGTCCTTGGCGTAGCGCAGGTCGGCGGTCTGCTTCGAGACGCGCCGGCGCAGCAGGCCGACCCAGCCCAGGGTCGCGAGCGTGACGATGACCAGACCGACGGCCAGCGTCAGCGTCCGCTGTGCCGTCCACCAGGGCGGGTTGGCGATGACGGCGATGTCGTTGGTCGATCGCAGATAGAGGGTCACGCCGCGGGGGATCGCGGTGTTGCCGGCAGCGGCCGCGTCGATCACGCTGACGCCGGTGACCTTGACCAGGCTGCCGACTTCGACGCGCGCCGACTGACCGTCGGGCAGCTCGGCGCTGATCGTGCGCGTGCCTTGGGCGATGGTGAGGCGCTCGCGCCCGTTGTTGGCGGCGCGATCGGTCAGATAGCCCTCGACCTGGGCGAGCTTGGCGTCCCAGCCGTCCTCGAGAATGTCGTCGAGGGTCATCGCCGGCGCCTGCGGCGGCGGCTGCGAGCCGACTTTGACCAGCGCGGCCGAGCGCAGCACCGGGTTGAACGCCGCCGCCTCCGGGAAGCCTGTCGCCTTGACCACGTCGCCGATGGCGAAGGTGCCGCGCGCATGAGTGGTGACCTGCACGCCGCCGGTGTCGTCGCTGAGCCAGGTCGGGCCGGTCGGGTTGGTCAGGAGCACCACGCCCCTCACCGCCGACGGCTCGTCGCCGCGGACCGAGGGCGTGAACTGCAGCAGTTCGGCGATCGACGTGACCGGCGGATGCGGCGCCGCCTCGACGACGTGCAGGTAGTCGACGCTCGGCAACCGCAGCGTAATGCCCAGGATCTGGCGGCGGAAGTTGAAGCGCGAGGCGCCGACGCCCTGCGCCTTCACGCGCGCATGGAGCAGACCGGGCGGCAGCTCAGGCTCGCCGGGGATCGCCATCTCGATGCGCTTGAAGTACATGCGCAGGCCGATGTAGGTGCGGGCGTCACGGCGCTCGATCGAGTCGACGATCCCGGCGACCTCCATGAACTGGCAGTCATCGGCGCCGGCGAAGAACCGCGCTGGATCGATCGGGATCGGCGCCGGCATCGGCGCGGTGCCGACCACCCGGATCCGCGGCGCGGTGATGATCGGCGCCACGTCGCCGGGCCCGCTGAAGCCCTCGAGGTCGATCAGCTGTCCGGTGGCGAGTGCCGGGATGGGCGAGTTGCCGACGCGGACGTAGATGCCGGCGCTGGCATCCTGGACGACCAGGTTGGTGTTGGTCGGGTTGAAGTAGGTGACGAGGGCCCGCAGGCGCACGGGGTAGCCGCGCTTGGCGTCGGCGACCGACATCGAGCGGATCTCGGAGGCCTGGGTCAGGACGCGGTGCGTGACCGGGACGGCGGCCTCTGCTTCGAGCCGCATCGCGTGTTCGAGCGCGACCGTGCCGTCGCGATCGATCGGGAAGCCGGCGATCTCGATGTCGTCGCCGGGGACCAGCGTGCTCTTGCCGGCGGGCGTCAGCGCCACCGCGCCGGTCGCGTCGGTGAGGCGGAAGCCGTCGGCGCTCGCGCTCAGCACGCCGCGCAGGCGGACACGATGCGCCGACCGCGACGATCCGCCGCTCACCAGCGTCTGCACCGTCAGCTGCGGGATGTCGGCCGCGCGCGGCGCCGGCCGCGCGATTGTGATCTCGCGCGTCGACGAGACCAGGAGCCGCGAGCGGCCGGTACGGCCGTAGGCGTCGTGGTTGGTGACGAGCACGCCCTGCATCGTCACGCCGGCGTCGAGGTACTGGGCCGGATCGGCGCGGCCGACCTCGCGCACGCCGACGTTGAGGTCCTGCCCGTCCGTGCGGAGCGTCAAGGCGAGCCGGCCACGCGAATCCATCGCGGCGCTGCGGACGATGCCCGACGTCTCGACGAAGTGATACTGGTGCCGCCCGGCGGCCACGTCGGCCGCGGTGATCCTGATCGGCGCCGGCGGCGGACCCGAGGACACGATACGCAGCGTCTCGCGCAGGACGATGGGCGCCGAGCCGCCCATGGTGGCGCGGCCGGTCAGCTCGACGACGTCGCCGACGTGGACCTGCGGATCGAGGCCGATGCGATCGATGCGCACGCCGCCGCTCGCGTCCTGGATCCAGCCCTGATCGAGGGCGGAGTTGAAAAAGGTGACGGTGCCCTTCAGCTTGACGTCGACCGTCGCGGTGAGCGGGGCCGGCAGACTGCGGATCTCCCCTACCGACGTCACCGCGCCGGAGCGAGTCTGCGGCACCAGGCTGCCGCAGCCGGAGAGGCCCAGCGCCAGCGCGACACACGTCGACCGCGCGCGACGCCGCGGTTCGCTGAGATACGCCTCCACGCGTAATCAATCGGCAGCGCGTGCACCTCCTCCATTCCGGTTCGGCGTCACAACAGCGCGAGTGAGGCGACACGCAACCCCGTGCAACGGCGACACGTGTCGCCGTAGAATCGCCCTCCATGGCCCGACCGGATTTGGATCGCCGCGCGTTCATCGAGCTGCTGGGCGCGTCGACCGCCGGGGCACTGGTCGCTCCGGGCGCCGCGAGCCTCGATCCGCGCCCGCAGCAGGTGGCCTCCGCCGGGCCGCGGCCGCCGGCGCCGGCCTGGTGCAGCGAGCCGATGCGCTGGGCGCAACTCGTGCTGGTCGAGAACGACCCCGGCCGGGTCGACCTCGGCTTCTGGCTCGACTACTTCCGGCGTGTCCACGCCGACGCCGCCTGTCTCAGCGCCGGCGGCATCGTCGCCTACTACCCGACCGACGTCCCCTTCCATCACCGCAGCGCCTGGCTGGGCACCAGCGATCCGTTCGGCGAGCTGGTGCGCGGCTGCCGCGACATGCGGATGAAGGTGCTCGCCCGCACCGATCCGCACGCCACCCGCGACGATACCGCGCGCGCCCATCCCGACTGGATCGCGGTCGACGTGGATGGCCGTCCGCGCCGTCACTGGGCCAACCCGGAGCTGTGGGTCACGTGCGCGCTCGGGCCCTACAACTTCGAGTTCATGACGGCGGTGCACCGCGAGATCGTGTCCCGCTACGACATCGACGGGATCTTCACCAACCGCTGGGCCAGCCAGACCGACTGCTACTGCGAGCACTGCCGCCGCCACTTCCGCGCCGCGAGCGGGCTGGAGCTGCCGCGGACGACGGCCCCAGGCGACCCCGCGCGACGGGCCTTCCTCGCCTGGCGCAAGGTGCGCCTCACCGAGCTGTGGGCGCTGTGGGACGCCGACATCCGGCGCACCCGTCCGGGGGCGTGCTTCGTGCCCAACGGTCCGCCCGATCTCCGGACCGCCGGCCTGATGCAGGCCCCGATCCAGTTCGCCGATCACCAGGCCCGCCGCGGCCTGACGCCGCCGTGGTCGAACGGCCGCCGCGGCAAGGAGTACCACGCGGTGATGGACGGCCGCCCGGTCGGCGGCATCTTCAGCGTCGGCGTCGAGGAGCCGCACCGCTGGAAGGACTCCGTGCAGAGCGAGGCCGAGATCCGCCTGTGGGTGGCGAGCGGCACCGCCCAGGGGATGCGGCCGTGGTTCGCCAAGTTCGCCGGCGTGCTGCGCGATCGCCGCTGGCTGCCGGTGGTCGAGCGGATCTTCACCTGGCACCACCGCCACGAGCGCTACCTGCGCAACACGGGGTCGCTCGCGCGCGTCGCGCTGCTCTTCTCCGAGCAGACGGCGGCGGCGTACATGCCCGGCCCCGAGCGGCCGCTCGCCGATCACGTCGCCGGGATGTACCACGCGCTGGTCGAGGCGCGCGTGCCGTTCGACTTCGTCCACGAAGCCTTCCTGACGCCGGAGGCGCTCGATCGCTACGCGCTGATCGTGCTGGCCAACGCCGCGGCGCTGTCCGACGCGCAGTGCGCGGCGCTGCGCGCCTACGTCGCCCGCGGCGGCGGCCTGCTCGCCACCTTCGAGAGCTCGCGCTACGACGAGACCGGCGTGGGCCGGCCCGACTTCGGCCTGGCCGACCTCTTCGGCGTCCGCGACGCCGGCGGCGTCGAGGGGCCGATGAAGAACTCCTACCTCACGCTCGAGGGCGAGCCGGGCGCGCGCCACGAGGCGCTGCGCGGGCTGGACGAGGCGCCGCGGGTGATCAACGGCGTCTGGCGCGTCCGCGTGACGCCCGTCGCCGGCGCCGGCGCCGTCGCCCCGCTCACGCTCGTGCCGTCCTACCCGGACCTGCCGATGGAGGACGTGTTCCCGCGCCAGGAGCGCACCGATACGCCGGAGCTCTATCTCCGCGCGCACGACCGCGGCCGCGTCGCCTACTTCCCCTGGGACATCGATCGCACCTTCTGGGAGGTCTTGAGCCCCGACCATGGCGCGCTGATCGCCGGCGCGGCGCGATGGGCGTCGCGCGACGCCGGCCCGGTGACGGTGACCGGACCCGGCCTGATCGAGGTCGCGGTGTGGCGGCAGGCCGAGTCGATGACGGTGCACCTGGTGAACCTGACCAACCCGATGTGCATGAAGGGCCCGGTCCGCGAGCTGCTGCCGGTCGGTCCGCAGCGCGTGCGGGTGACGCTGCCGGACGGCGTCCGCGCCACGCGGGTGTCGCTGCTCACCGCCGGCGTCGACACGCGCGCGACGCTCGACGAGCGCACGATCACCGTCGACGTGCCCTCGATCCTCGATCACGAGGTGGTGGCGATCGATCTGGCGTGAGCCCTCGCGTTCGTTTAGGCTGAAGGCCCCTCGTCGAAGGAGTCCATGATGAAACGCCTGTCGTCTCTCCACGTCGCGCTGGCCGCGGCTCTGCTCGCCGGCGTCGCGGCGCTCCCGCCGCGCGCCGCCGCCCAGGCGCCAGCAGCCGG
>JANOIR010000092.1:0-10346 GCA_031407765.1 Vicinamibacteraceae bacterium | reverse complement strand
GGATTACCTGGCCCGCTTCGGCGATAGCAACAGCGGCGACAAGTACTCCGCGCTCGCGGTGCGCGAGATGGCGCAGATCGTCACCGAGAGAGTGCCACCCAACGAGACGGAGCTCGTCCTCGGCTTCTCGCCCGGCGTGCTCGTCCAGTCGGAGCGCCGCAGCGCGACGCGGTTCTTCTGGAGCCGGCCGCTGATCGTCGGCTTCGGCGAAGGCTGGCGCGGCCACGGCGCCGCCGGCCTGCTCGCCGAGCTCGAGACGCACAAGCCGGCCCTCGTGGCGCTGCAGCGCCGCGACTGGGATCCCGACACGATCGACTCGTTCACCTGGTTCTCGCGTCAGCCGAAGCTGGTCGCGTGGCTGGGCAGGGACTACCAGCCAGCGGGAGAACTCGGGAACTTCGTGCTGTTCCGCCGCACGCCGAAGGAGTTCCTGGCGCGGAGACTCGCCGCGTTGCCTGGGGCCGCGTTCTGGCCGTGACGTCCATCCCAAGCGACACGCAATCGTGAAGGGCGGCCTGCCGCTCAGGGCGCCGCCCGGGGGAGCGGCGTGGGTGTTCTGGAGCGCGTTCTACCGGCTTGCGGAAGTGGAGCGCGAATACCCACGCCGCTTCAGCGGCGTCGCGCCCAGGGACTGCGCCGATCGAAGCCGCTGCGTGCATGTCGATGCCGCGGGAAACGGAACGGCTGCGCGCGTCGTCTAACGTGCCGACATGGCCGACCGCACCGCCAACCGCACCGACGTGGCGCCCCGACCTCCGCGGGCCCGATCCGGCGACGCAATCCGCGTGCCCGCGGCGGCCATCGCCAGCGCGGCTGCGGCGCTGTGCCGCCGGGCCATCGGCCGGCGGCGGCGGTCCGCGTGGGGCGCGCGGCTCGAGGCGACCATCGCCGCCTACCGCGGATCGTGGTCGCAGATGCCACGCCTCGGCATCGTGCGCTGGCGTAACGTCGGCGAAGCCTTGAGCCGGGTGCGGACGGACGGCGTCCGGCCGCGATTCACGCGGTTCGAGAGCGGCCCGTACGGCATCGCCGGCACCTGGCTCGAGCCGCCCGGCGCTGGTCCCGCCGTGCTGCTCTATTTTCACGGCGGCGGTTTCTGTTTCGGCTCGATCCGGACGCACGGCCTCCTCGCCGGTGCGCTGGCTCGGGCCGCGCGAGCCCGCACCTTCGCGGCGGAGTACCGCCTGGCGCCGGAGCACACGGCGCCGGCCGCCCATGAGGACGCGCTCGCGGCCTACCGCCACCTGCTCGGCGAAGGCATCGCGCCGCAGCAGATTGTGCTCGCCGGCGATTCGGCCGGCGGCACGCTGGTCCTTGGCACCTTACTGGCCCTGAGGGACGCCGGAGAGCCGATGCCCGCAGCTGGGATCGCGATCTCCCCCTGGGTGGACCTGTCGTGCTCGGGCGACAGCTTCCACACCAACGCACGCTTCGATTTCGTCGGCCAGACGCACTGCCGGCTGGCCGCCGTCAGCTATCTGGCCGCTGTCGATCCGCGGCGGCCCGACATCTCGCCGTTGTTCGCCGACCTGCGCGGTCTACCGCCGCTGCTGATCCAGGCGGGCGGCGCCGAGGTGCTGGTCGATCAGATCCGGGCGTTCGCCGACCGGGCCCGCCAGGCCGAGGTCGACGTCACGCTCTCGGTCTACGACGACATGGTGCACGTCTGGCACCTGATGCGGGGCGTCACGCCGGACGGCCAGCGGGCCATCGACGAGGCCGGCGCCTTTGCCAGGGCCCATGTCCGCTGACGCCGGCGTGCGCCTCTGCCGCAGCAATGGCTTCGATGCAGCCGATCGCACCGCGATCCGCGCGCTGCTCGATGCGGCCTTCGCCGGCGACTTCAGCGACGACGACTGGGCGCACGCGCTCGGTGGGACGCACGCGACCGTCGAGGCCGATGGTGCGATCGTCGCGCACGCCTCGGTGGTGCCGCGGCTGCTGGAAGTTGACCGCTTCCGGCTCCGGGTGGGCTATGTCGAAGCAGTGGCGG
Organism: Vicinamibacteraceae bacterium; assembly: GCA_031407765.1. Lineage (GTDB taxonomy): Bacteria > Acidobacteriota > Vicinamibacteria > Vicinamibacterales > Vicinamibacteraceae > JBDSLU01. The sequence goes on along the minus strand of JANOIR010000092.1, from coordinate 8,353 downwards.
TGCTCCCGGCCCGCCAGGGGACCGGATTCGGCACCGCGGTGATGCGGGCGCTGGCGAAGGTCATCGCGCAGGAATACGCGATCGGTGCGCTCTCGAGCGGGGAGTGGCACTTCTACGAGCGGCTCGGGTGGGAGCGATGGCGGGGGCCGACGTGGGTGCGCCACGCGGACGGCCGGCGTGAGCGCACCCCGGACGACGACGACAGCCTGATGATCCTGCGCACGCCGTCGGCGAGGCCACTCGACCTGTCGGCCTCCCTGACCTGCGACGCGCGCCAGGGGGATGCCTGGTGACGGCCGTCAACACCCGCGCCTCGCTGATCACCGATCTCCGCGCGCTCGACCTGCGGCCCGGCATGATCGTGATGGTCCACTCCGCGCTGGGGCAAGTCGGCTATACGGTCGGCGGACCCGTCACCGTGATCGGCGCGCTGCTCGACGTGCTCGCCGACGAGGGGACGCTGGTGATGCCCGGCGAGTCGCCGCAACTCGCCGACCCCGCGACGTGGAACGATCCGCGCGTCGACGCCGCATGGCACGAGGCGATTCGCGAGCACCTGCCGGTCTTCGATCCACGCACGACGCCGACGACGATGGGCGCAATCCCCGAGGCGTTCCGCACGTACCCGGGCACGCGGCGAAGCCATCACCCGCTGGTGTCCGTCTGCGCCAACGGCAGGCACGCGGAGGCGATCACCCGGGAGCACCCGCTGGCGTTCTGCGAAGGGCGTGGCTCGCCATTCGAGCAGCTCTACGATCTCGGCGCGCACACGCTGCTGCTCGGCGTCGGCTTCGATCGCTGCACGTCACTCCACTTCGCCGAGTCGCTCGCCGCCAACCGCCGCACGAAGGTCATGCGGATGCTCGCCGAGGTCGATGGGCACCGCGCCTGGATCGACGTGCCGCAGATGGGCGCCGACGGCGGCCGCTACTTCCCCGAAGTGGGCCGGGCGTTCGTCGCCACCGGCCAGGCCACGGCGGGCCGTGTCGGCGGGGCCGACAGCCTGCTGTTCGCGACCCGCGCGCTGGTCGATTTCGCCACGCCCTGGTTCGCGCGAACGTCGCCCGGCTAGCCCTCGCGGCCTTGCGACGGTGGCGCGGCCGAACTCGCGTACCAGCCGCCCGGTGTGATGAAGATCACGAGCGCGCCAGGCGGATCCGCCTCGATGCGCCAGGCCCATTTGTGCGGGCTCCCGTCGTACGACAGCAACGGTGGCACCCACCGCAGCCCGGGGTGGCTGGCCCGGGCTGCGTCTGCGAGGTCGGCGGGGACGCGCGCGAAGAAGCCGACGCCAGGCCAGGCCGCGTCATCCGCGGTTCCGGATCCGAACGCCGAGACGTCGGCCTGGCGCGCGTCGAGCCCGACCCGCGCCACCCCGCAGGCGCGGCCGTCGAGATCGAACGGCACCAGCCAATAGGCGGGCGACCCGTCCGGCGCCCTGACGAGCGCCGGCGTGCCAGTCTCCGCCCGTCGGACGGCGTCGAAGCGCGGATCCGCCGCAACCGGCGGCTTCAGGCGCGCGCGATCCGCCGCAACTTGCGCGCGACCGGCGTCGCTAGGGGCAGGCGATCCGGGTATAGACATAGTTGGTGTGGGTGATCGCGCCCCAATCCTCCCACGTGATCGCACCGGCCAGCGCGAAATCGGCGTTCCACGGCCACGGATCGTAGATGTAGAGCTTCTCTTCGGTCGTGCCGCCGAAGATCCAGGTCGTTCGCGAGTAGCCGGCGCCGGCCCGCGCGTGGCCCGGGATTCCGCTCTTGAACGGGCGCAGAAGATCGATCTGGTCGCGCCCCTTCGCCCACGTCGGCGCGTTGTCGAACGTGGCGTCGATGTGGTTGCAGCTCATCGACTCGTAGCCGGGGCTCTGGTCCGGCGGGCAGCCGCCGCCGGCGCTGTAGCCACACGCCGGCGCGATCTGGTCCTGCGTGAAGTAGTAGCGGTAGTAGCACAGGATCATCTGGCAGGTGGCGACCGCGCAGTAGTCGTTCACCTGCTGCCCGTGCAGGCTGAAGCAGTGATGGCCCCGGGGATGCGTGTAGGCGTAGTGATTGCAGAACTGCAGCAGCTTGGTCGTCGTACGCTGCCACTGGAACGCGACCAGGTCGGCGACGCTCTGGAGCGAGCGCGCGGCCACGATCTCCCGACGCGCCTTGGCGGCGATGCCGAGACGCGCCTCGTCGGCGGCGGCGAACCGCTTGATCCGACTGCGGCGCTCAGCGTCCGCGAGCGAATCGTAGAACGACCACGCGACCGATCCTTCCCGGCCGGCCTGCTCGAGGCGCTCGGGCACGCGCGCGAGGTCGGCAACGTCGTAGATGACGCGGGCCGGCGCACCCTCGCCTGTCAGCGTGAACATCACCCCGAGCTTCGGGTAGCTGTAGCAGACCAGCAGCGGGTCGCCGATCGGCGCCTTCGCGAATTCCTTCCGCACGCGCGGCGCCAGCTTCTTCACCGCGGCGTCGAAGTCCCAATGGCGCGGCCCGAGTTCGAGCGCGACCACCGGGTTGCCGAGCACCTGGCTTGCCGCGGTGCGCACGTGGCCGACGACCTCACCGCCGAGGACGACGGGGAAATCGAGGAACAGCAGCGTGCCGTTGACGTCGTGGATCTCGAGGGGCTCCTTGCGCAGCCGGCCGCGAAGCCAGCCCGCGGCGCCCGGAACGTCCACCTTCGCGTCGCGCAGCACGGCGAGGGAGGCGTGCTCGTGGAGCACCTCGATCGGAGTGAGATGTTCGGCCTCAGCGAGTTTCGATGGCATGCGTCATCCTTCCCACCGGCGCTCCAGGCGTGAGGACTACCTCGGGCGAAGCGCGGTCTGGTCAGATAACGTCGCGGAGCACGTCTTCGAACGGTTTGCCGGGACGTGGCCGGCGGAGGCCCTGGCCCGCCGAGAACGCAACCGCCTCGTGCATACTGAGTGGCCATGAGTAACGCCGCACGGAGCTTCGATCCGTCGACCATTACCCGCCCCGACGAGCGGCTGATGAAGTACTACGCCGTCGTCGCGCTGCTCAGCGTCTTCGCCTTCCCGATCACGCTGTTCGTGCTGTGGATCAAGTTCCGGACGCTCCGCTACCGCTTCGACGACGAGGGCATCTGGCGCGCGCAGGGCCTGCTGTGGCGCAGTGAGGTGAACATCACCTACCGCCGCATCCAGGACATCCACCTCACGAACGGCCTGCTGCAGCGCTGGTTCGGCCTCGCCACCGTCAGCATCCAGACCGCCGCCGGCTCGGCGAGCCCCGAGGTGACCATCGAAGGCGTCCTGGAGGCCGAGGCGCTGCGAGACTTCCTCTACACGAAAATGCGCGGCGTGCGCGATCGAACGGCGGGCGCGGCGCACGGCGCCGCCACGATCCCCGCGGGGGCCGCGGCTGCACTTTCGGCGACGGCCGCGGAGAGCGGCGACGAGGCCCTCGCGCTGCTGATCGACATCCGCGACGCGCTGCGGCGGCTCGAGGCCCGCGGCGGCGGCCCCGGGAGGCCGGCGTGAGCGGCCACGTCGACGCCGCCGCGGCGTGGATCTATCGCGGCGTGTGGGCCACCATCGTCTCGTGGTTCCGCGTGCCCGCCGATCCGCCGACGCTGCCGGCGACCGGCGAGCCGGTGCGCTCGATCCGGCCCGCCGACGGCTATCTGCGCTACCTGAAGTTCCTGTTCTGGATCGCCCTGATTCCGGGCGACGTGCTGCCCATCCTCGGCTGGATCGCCGTCTCGATCGCCGTGCCGGTGCTCGGCATCGTGCTGGCCGTGCCGTTCCTCGCGGCGATCATGCTGCCGGACATCATCGCCTACGTCGGCATCCACCTGCGCTACGACACGACGTGGTACGTGCTCACCGATCGCAGCCTGCGCATCCGCCGCGGCATCCTGAACATCCACGAGACCACCATCAGCTTCGAGAACGTCCAGAACGTCGAGGTGCGGCAGGGCCCCGTGCAGCGCTACTTCGGCATCGCCGACGTGCTCGTGACGACCGCCGGCGGCGGGGTCGCGAGCCACGGCAAGGGTGGCCAATCGTCTTCGCTCGGGGCGCACGTCGGCCTGCTGCAGGGGCTCGACGACGCCGAGGCGGTGCGGAACCAGATCCTCGCGTGCGTCGAGCGGACGCGGGCCGCCGGCCTCGGCGACGAGCATCCGCATGACGTCGCGCCCGTCGCGTACGTCGCCGCGACCTCGGGCCACGCCTTGTCGGCACGCCACATCGAAGTGCTGCGCGAGATCCGCGACGGCGTCCGGCGGCTCGCGACGTCGTGACGTCCACGGCAAGGCATCCGGCGATCCCGGCGCTCGTCGACGCCCTGATCGGCGACGTGTTCTACCAGACCATTCTGCTCGAGCACGAGACCCAGGAGGCGCGCCGGGCCGCGCTCACCCGATATATGGTCTATTCGATCGACGAGGCCGATCGCACGGGCCGCGTCGTCGCAGCCGACGATCCCGCGGTCGGCGCGGCGCTCTGGCTGCTCCCCCGGACGATCGAGGTCGATACCCGCGAGCACGATGCCAAGCACGCCTTCCTCGCCGACCTGTGCGGCGCGAGAGGCTACGCCAACTACGAGCGCATCGTCGGCTTCATGCGCGCCCGCGCCGAAGCCGTCATCCCCGATGGCGCGTGGTACCTGTCGATTCTCGGGGTGAGCCCGGCGTCGCAGGGGCGGGGGATCGGCCAGCGCCTGATTGCGCCGACCGTGGCCGAAGCTGACGCTGCGGGCGCGACGACCTGGCTCGAGACGTTCACCACGGGCGGCGCGCGGTTCTACGAGCGGGCCGGCTTCCGCCTCGTCTCGTGGCACGATGAACCGTCGACAGGCCGGCCCTACGCCGTCCTGCGACATGACCCATGAGGTTCCGCCAGACCCCGGCTGTCGGTAGACACGGATTGATGAATCGGCGAAGCTGAACCCATGGATCCGTTGCTGTGGGGCGCGCTTCTGCTGTGGGCCCACGGTCCTGTGCTGTGGATCGGCGGTCTCGTCGGCACCACGTTGCTGGCTTGCGGCGCGACGTGCGCGTTCCATGTCCTGCGGTCGTGGGCCACCACGGCCCGGCGCGCGATCTCGGGGAGTGTCACGATGGGCGTCGTGATGGACCATCTCCGGCCCGGCGCCATCGCCGGACCGAATGGCGGCACGGTCATCATGTTCCGCGATCGGCGCGGCGTGCTGCGTAGGACGGCCACCGTCACCCCGGCCTGGCCATACCGCGTGGGCCAGGCGGTGACGGTGCGCTACGACCCGACGCACATCGATCGTGTGGACATCGTCGTTCCGTTGGGCTTCGACTTTGCGTTCGCGCTGGGCTGTCTTGCCGTCGGCGCCGCAATCACGGCGGTCACGTGGCAGGCCCACGTCGTGCTCAGAAGCTTCTGACACCGACACGCGGTCAAGCCAGTTCCGTTCGCAGGGCCGCCACGGCGGCGTCCACGTCCGCTTCGGTGTTGAAGACGTGCGGTGAGAGGCGGATGCCGTTGAACCACTGCTTCTCGACCATCTTCACGATCACCCGATGGCGGTCACGGAGTCGATCGCGCAGCGCGTCGGCCGGGTGTGCGTCCGGCACACGGGCCGCGACGAGGCCCGTGCCCAGCGGCCCTGGTGGCGGGCTGGCCATCGTCAGCGCGGGAATCGCCTGCATCCCGGCATAGGCGCGGGCGCGCAGCGCCATGATTCGGCCTTCGATGTTCGCCACGCCGACGGCCTGCGCGGCCTCGATGGCGGCGCCGAGCCCGGCGATCAGCGGCAGGCTGCCGATGCCGGTCGAGTGCGCGACGAAGCGGCGCCCGTCCTCACGCTGCACCGGCTGGATGCGATCCTCGGCCTCCTTGCGGATGTAGAGGAGGCCCGTGCCCTTGGGTCCAAGCAGCCACTTGTGGCCGCACGCCGCGTAGGCGTCGCAGCCGAGCGCCCGCACGTCGATCGCCACGTGGCCGACCGCCTGCGCGCCATCGACCACGCACAGCACGCCGCGCGATCGAGCCAGCGCCGAGATCTCGCGGATCGGCATGCGCAGTCCGGTCGTGGTGATCACGTGGCTCACGCTGATCACCCGCGTCTGCGGCGTCAGCGCCGCCGCCAGGCGATCGACGAGGCGCGCGGGATCGTGGTCGGTGGTGGCGATCGCGATGCGATCGATCGCGACACCGTGCCGGCGCGCGACGTGGCGCCAGCCCAGGCTGCCGCCGTCATGCTCCTGGTCGGTCATCAGCACGCGATCGCCGGATGTCCAGCGGATGCCGGTCGCCACGCTGTTCATCGCCTCGGTGGTGCTGCGCGTCACGAGCAGTTCGTCGGCGGTGCATCCGAGGAGGGCGGCCGCCCGTTCGCGCACCACGTCGGTCGCGCGATGCGAGGCGCCATTGCCGTAGACCATCCCGACCGGGTTGGTCTCGAGCTCTCGCCACGCCTCGATCGTGCGATCCAGCACCGCGCGTGACGCGGGACCAACCGAGCCGGTGTTCAGGTAGACGAGGCCCGCTTCGAGCAGGTAGTCGGCGCCGTCGACGCGCGCCGCGCCGGCTGACGCCGGGGACAGCGTCGCGAGCGTGGCCAGCCCGAACGTGCCGAGGAAGCCGCGCCGGTCGGCCGGCACTTGCGTCGCGTGAACACGATCGCCCATGGCGCCTACTGTACCGCGGCAGCCCGGCCGTATAGACATCGTGCTTGCCTCGAGCGGGGCCGGCCGCACACTCTGATGCGCATGGACACCCTCGCCTCCCGCTGGATCGCCCTGACGCCGTACCTCCTCAGCGTGCTGCGCATCGTGGCCGCGTTCGTCTTCCTGGAATACGGGACGACCAAGTTGCTGGCGTGGCCAGCCGCGGTCATGCCCGGCGGCGGCACCGCGCCGCTGATGACGCAGGCGGGAATCGCCGGACTGCTGGAGATGGTTGGCGGCAGCCTGTTGCTGATCGGCCTGTTCACGCGCCCGGTCGCCTTCCTGCTCTCGGGCCTGATGGCGTTCGCCTATTTCATCGGACACGCCGGCCAGGGCTTCTGGCCGGTGCTGAATGGCGGCGCGCCGGCCGTGATCTTCTGCTTCGTGTGGCTCTACATCTCCGCCGCCGGCGGCGGCCCGTGGAGCCTCGATGCGGCCTGGAAGCGCAAGTAGCCCGGACCCGCTGTCATATCAGCGCCCCGTGTCCGACATGACAATGAGGCGCAAGGATTGCCTCGCGAAACTGTAAGAGGATCCTGGCAGCCGTTTATGAGCTTCCTCACCGACTTTCGTTACGCCTTCCGATCGCTGGTCCGGGTCAAGGGACTGGCCATCACGGTGGTCGTCACCCTGGCCCTCGGCATCGGCGCCAACGCCGCGATTTTCAGCGTCGTCCGGGGCGTCCTGCTGCGGCCGCTCGTCAATCGCGACGAGGATCGGCTGATTTACATCCGCCAGAGCGCCCAGGGTCTCGGGCAGGACAGCGTGGTGTTCTCGGTCCCTGAGATCCAGGACCTGCGGGCGCGGGTCACCACGCTGACCGCGTTCGGCGAGTTCTCCCAGATCGGGTTCACCATGGTCGGCTTGGGCGAACCGCGCGTCGTGCGGGCCGGCGTCGTCAGCGGCTCCTACTTCGACGTCATGGGCCTGCGCCCCGTGGTGGGCCGCCTGATCGGGCCCGACGACGATGGCCCGAAAGCCGCCGGCGTCGCGGTGCTGACCCACCGCTTCTGGAGCAGCACGCTGAACGGCGACCGGTCGGTGATCGGCAAGACGGTCCGGTTCGACGAACGCTCGGCCACCATCGTCGGCGTCCTCGAGCCGTCGGTCCCGTACCCGGCCGAAACCGAAATCATCGCCAACGTCGTCACCAGCCCGCACCATCTCGAGGCGACGATGGTGACCGGCCGCGTCCATCGGATGACCGAGCTCTTCGGCCGCCTGCGCCCGGGCACGGATCTCGAGGCCGCCCGGGCCGAGCTGCGGGCGGTCCACGGCGCGATGGTCACGGCCCACCCCGAGTCCTACCCGAAGAAGGGCGACTTCCGCATCGACGCGTTGCAGCTGCGCGATCAGATCGCCTCGCCGGCCCGGACCGTGCTGCTCGTGCTGATGGCCGCCTCCGGGCTCGTCTTCATCATCGCGTGCTCGAACGTCGCCAACCTGATCCTGGCGCGCTCGGTACGGCGCGAAGGCGAGCTGGCGATTCGCGCGACGCTCGGGGCGAGCGCCTGGGCGCTGCGTCGCACGCTGCTGGCCGAGAGCCTGCTGCTGTGCGGAGCCGGCGCCATCCTCGGTGTCGCGCTGGCGCGGCCGATGGTGGCCCTGCTGTCGCGCTACGCCGCGCGCTTCTCCGTCCGCGCGCTGGAGCTGACGGTCGACGCCAGCCTGCTGTGGGTCGGGGTCGGGCTGG
>JANOIR010000181.1:0-6217 GCA_031407765.1 Vicinamibacteraceae bacterium | reverse complement strand
ATGCTCGGCGCCTACGCGTCGGCCGGGGTGTCGGGCGCTCATCTCAATCCAGCCGTGTCGCTGGCGTTCGCCGTCTTCCGCGACTTCCCGCTGCGCAAGGTCGTGCCCTACGCGGTGGCCCAGACGCTCGGCGCGTTCCTCGCGTCCGCGGTCGTCTTCCTCACCTACCGCGAGGCGCTCGACGCCTTCGACGGCGGTCTGCGCGCGGTCAGCGGGCCGACTGCCACCGCCGGCATCTGGGCGACGTATCCCCAACCGTACTTGTCGATCGCCGGCGGCGTCGTCGATCAGGTCGTCGGCACGGCGCTGCTCCTGATCGGGCTCTTCGCGCTGGTCGACGCGAAGAACGCCAAGCTGCCGCCGTACCTGGTGCCGGCCGCGGCGGGTCTGCTCGTCGTCGTCATCGGCGCCACCTTCGGCATGAACTCCGGCTACGCCATCAACCCGGCCCGCGATTTCGGGCCGCGCCTGTTCACGGCCGTCGCAGGCTGGGGCGGCGACGTCTTCCGGGCCGGCAACGGCTGGTGGTGGGTGCCGATCGTGGCGCCCCTGATCGGCGCCCTGCTCGGTGCGTTCCTCTACGACCTGGCCATCACGCGGCTCAGGCCGAAGGAGGCCGCGTAGCCACGCGAGGGACTGCCCCTGCGACAGGGATCAGCAGGTTTCAGCGGCTGTGTTTCAGCGGCTGACGTTGACTGAACTTCGCTCAACCGGTACCGTGCAGCCTCGGTGGCTGACACGACCCTCGGCGAAATCGCGGCCTGTTTGTGGGATTTGCGCGCGCAGTGCGAGCAGGCGATGCGCACGCTGACTGACGCCCAGCGCCTGACCGAGGACTACCGCGACGCCGACCGCCACCAGAATCTGGTCCGCCGCCGTCTGATGGCGGACATGCAGGCCGTGATTCGCACGAACACGGCGATCAAGGACGCGGCCCACGACTGCCTCAAGCTCATCGAGAACCTGCCGCACGACGACTCCCTCGAGCCCTAGCCCGACAGGCGTGCTCGGAGCGTGCTCCGAGCAAGCTCAGAGCACGCTTCGAGCACGGCATTTTTGACTAATCAAAATTAACGTGGCAGACTAGGCAAAATGGCTGACGAGGTCCCGGTCGCGCCCGTCGAGCCGCCCGCGTGGCGCTCGCAATCCGGCCTCAGCCTCCCCGAAGTCCACGGCAGCATCCTCGTTCCACACGATGCGCCACCGTGGCGCAAGTTCCTCTCGTTCGCCGGCCCCGGCTTCCTGGTCGCGGTCGGCTACATGGATCCCGGCAACTGGGCCACCGACCTGGCGGGTGGCGCCCGGTTCGGCTACGCGCTGCTGTGGGTCATCATGATGTCCAACCTGATGGCCATCCTGCTGCAGCACCTCTGCATCAAGCTGGGCGTGGTCACAGGCCGCGATCTCGCGCAGGCGTGCCGCGACCACTATCCCCGGCCGATGTCCTGGTTCCTCTGGCTCTTGGCGGAACTGGCGATTGCGGCCACCGACCTCGCCGAGGTGGTCGGGTCGGCGATCGGCCTGCAACTCCTCTTCGGCATCCCGCTGATCTGGGGCTGTCTGATCACGTCGATCGACGTGCTCGTCGTCCTCTACCTGCAGAATCGCGGGTTCCGCTACATCGAAGCGATCGTCTTCACCCTGGTCGCGACGGTCGGGATCTGCTTCGTCGCCGAGTTGCTGTTCTCCCGGCCCGACCTGGCCGGCGTGATCGGCGGGTTCGTGCCGTCGACCGGCGTGTTCCGGGACCAGGCGCAGCTCTACATCGCCATCGGCATCATCGGGGCGACGGTGATGCCCCACAACCTGTACCTGCACTCGTCTATCGTGCAGACGCGCAAGATCGAACGCAGCGATCGCGGCATGGCGGAAGCGGTGCGCTACGCCACGTTCGACTCGACGTTCGCGCTCATGTGCGCGCTGTTCATCAACGCCGCCATCCTGATCGTCGCGGCCGCGACGTTCCACGAGCGCGGACTCGGAGAGGTCGCCGAGATCCAGGAGGCCTACCGGCTGCTCAGCCCGGTCCTCGGCGTCGGTGTCGCCAGCACGCTGTTTGCCATCGCCCTGCTCGCGGCGGGTCAGAACTCGACGCTCACCGGGACCCTCTCCGGTCAGATCGTGATGGAGGGCTTCATCAACTTCCGGATGCGGCCGTGGGTCCGACGGCTGCTGACCCGGCTTGTCGCCATCATCCCGGCAGTCATCGTCATCGGGATCTACGGCGAGTCGCGCACCACCGACCTGCTGATCGCCAGCCAGGTGGTCCTCAGCATGCAGCTCGGGTTCGCGGTGTGGCCGCTGTTGCGCTTCACCGGGTCCCGCGCCAAGATGGGCCGCTTCGTCAACCCGCCGATCATCAAGGTGCTCGGCTACGCGACCGCATTCATCATCATCAGCCTCAACGTGAAGCTGCTGTTCGACACCTTCATCCCCGAGTCGTGGCGGGTCGCCATCTACGGCGCCTGAGCGGAGGCGACGCGCATGTATCGACGCATTCTGGTGGCTCTCGATCACACCAAGGCCGACGACTCCCTGCTGCCACACGTCACCGCGCTGGCCGCGCTGGTGAAGGCCGAGCTCGTCCTGGTCCATGTCGCGGACGGGTGGGCGGCGCGCAACTACGATCGGTTGAAGCTGGCCGAATCCGAGGAGATGCGGGAGGACCGCGCCTATCTCGAGCGCACCGCCACCGAGCTGCGCGAGCGCCACGGGCTGGTCGTCTCGCTCGTGCTGGCCCTCGGCGACCCGCCGCGCGAGATCCTCCGACTGTCGGAGGAGTCGCAGTGCGACCTGATCGCGATGACCACGCACGGCCATCGCCTCATCGGCGACATCCTCTTCGGCAGCACCATCGACTACGTCCGTCACCGCTCCAAGACGCCGCTGCTGATCGTCAGCCCCAAGACCTAGTGTCCCGAGTCAGAGATTCGGCGCACAAGTGGCGGGCGCGGCGCCCGGATCGCAAGGCGCGAGGAGCGAGCATATTGGCGATATGTGAGCGACGAGCAACGCCGCGAGGCGGGATGCCCCGCCGGCGAATTGTGTGGCGTATCTCTGACTCGGGACACTAGCCTCTTTCGGTCACGCCCCGGCATCGTCCCGCCCGTGGCTCGACCGGACCCGGCCGGGCGCATAATGCTCGGCATGTCGCCACGATCCAGCATCGGCGTTCTTCTCGCAGCCCTGGCCACCATCCCGCTCGCCGGCGCGTCGGCACCGAAGCCCGGCGTCGATTGGCCATCCTTCCGCGGCCTCGACGCCAGCGGCGTCGGCGACGGCCGTCCGACCGCGGCGACGTGGAGCGTCCCCGCCAACCAGGGCGTGCGCTGGAAGGTGCCGATTGCGGGCTTGGGCCACTCGAGCCCGATCGTGTGGGGTGATCAGGTCTGCGTCGCGACAGCGGTAGCCGACGGCGGCGGCGAGGAGAGCCTCAAGGTCGGCCTCTACGGCAACATCACGCCGGTCGAGGACGCGACGGCGAAGGCGTGGAAAGTCGTGTGCCTGGACAAGGCCTCTGGCAAGGTGCGCTGGGAGCGCGAGCTGCACCGCGGGGTCCCCGCGATCAAGCGGCACACGAAGGCCACGCACGCCAACTCCACGCTCGCGACCGACGGCACGCACATCGTCGCCTTTCTGGGCTCGGAAGGTCTGCACGCCCTCGACATGAAGGGCAAGCCGCTGTGGAAACAGCAGTTCGGCGTGCTCGACTCGGGTTTCTTCCGCGTGCCCTCGGCGCAGTGGGGCTTCGCCAGCTCGCCGATCATCCGCGACGGCGTCGTCTACGTGCAGGCCGACGTCCAGAAGGGACTCGTTCGTCGCCGCGTTGGACGTCAAGACGGGCAAGGAGAAGTGGCGAACGCCGCGTGCGGACGTCCCGACGTGGAGCACGCCGGCGATCGTCGACACGCCATCCGGGCCGCAGCTGATCGTGAACGGCTTCAAGCATGCCGGCGGCTATGACGCGCGCACCGGCAAGGAGGTGTGGCGGCTGACCGCGACGGGCGACATCCCGGTGCCGACCCCGGTGGTCGGCGAGGGCTTGATCTTCGTCACCAACGCGCACGGACCAGGCGCGCCGATCTACGCGATCAAGCCGACCGCGACGGGCGACATCTCGCTCGCCGAGGGCACCACGTCGAACGCCCACGTCGCCTGGAGCACCGCGCGCGAAGGCGCCTACATGCAGACGCCACTCCTCTACCGCGGGCTGCTCTACGTCTGTCGCGACAACGGCGTGATGAGCGTCTACGACGCCAAGACCGGCGAGCGGAAATATCAGCAGCGGCTCGCGGACGGCAAGACCGGCTTTACGGCGTCGGCCGTCGCCGCCGACGGCAAGGTCTACTACACCTCCGAAGAAGGCGGCGTCTACGTGATCAAGGCCGGGCCGGTTTTCGAACAGCTGGCGGAGAACACGCTGGGCGAAGTGGCCATGGCCACGCCGGCGATCTCCGACGGCGTGCTGTTCTTCCGCACCCGCGGACACCTGATCGCGATCGACCGCCCCGCCGCGGGACGCTGAGCCGCGCCTCCCCTGTTGACAATCAACAGGGCGAGCCGCATACTCCTGTTGTCTTTCAACACGGGAGGTTGCGAATGAGCCCGCCGGCTGCAGAAGTGCCCTACGGCACGCTCGACCTGATGGTGCTGAAAACCCTGGCTGCGCTGGGGCCTCAGCATGGCTACGGCATCGCCAGGCGTATCGAGCAGGTGGCCGCAGGCGCCCTCGCCCTCAACCAGGGGACGATCTATCCGGCGCTGCTCCGTCTCGAGCAGAAAGGCTGGATCGCGAGCGAGTGGGGCACGAGCGAGAACAACCGCCGTGCCCGTTTCTACAGCCTCACCAAGGCCGGCCACAAGCAGCTCGCCGCCGAGTCGGCCCTCTGGGCGCGCACCGTCGAGATGATGACGCGCATGCTGGAGCCCGAGCCATGACGGCGTTGCGCGTACTGCTGGCGCGACTGGTCGGGACGCTGACCGGCCGGCGTCGCGAAGACGATCTGCGCGAGGAGCTGGACACGCATCTCGAGCTCCTCGCCGACGAGCACCGCCGGCGCGGGCTCTCCGATGCGGCGGCGCGCCTCGCCGCCCGCCGCGAGCTCGGCGGCATCGCGCAGACCCGCGAAGCGTTCCGCGACACGCGCGTGCTGCCGGGAATCGACGCGCTGCAACAGGATGTCCGTTTCGCCTGGCGCGCGCTCATGCGCGACCGTGGCACCACCTTCGCGGCGAACGCGCTGCTGACCATCGGCGTCAGCAGCACGGTGGTCCTCGCCGACGTGCTCGATCGCCTGCTCCTCCGGCCGCCGACCCACGTCGACGATCCGGCGCGCGTGCGCCGGATCTATTCGAGCCCGGTGAAGGGCGACGGCCGGCCGGGGTTGCTCAGCACGAACTATGTGACGATGGAGCGGCTCGCCGCGGGCATCCACAGCGAGATCGAGGCGCTCGCCACCTACGAGCACGAGCGCATCGGCTCCGGCCGCGGACCCGAGGCCACCCGCTTCGAGACCATCGCCTTCAGCGAAGGCTACTTCGACGTGCTGGGCATCAGCCCGGCGGCCGGCGTGCTGCCCAGCGCACGCCAGGCGGCGAATCCCGAAGCCGTGGTCATCAGCCACGCGCTCTGGCAGCAGCACTTCGGCGGCGCGCCGGACGTGATCGGCCGCGGGCTGCGGCTCGGGCAGCGCACGCATACCGTGGTGGCTGTGGGCCCACGTGGCTTCGCCGGCGTCGACGACGAGCCGGTCGACGTCTGGGTCCCGCTCGAAAGCCGGCAACTCACCAAGGACTGGCGGACAGGCAACCATTCTTTCGGCCTGCGCGCGCTCGTGCGGTTGAAAACAGGGGTCGATCGTAGTCTCGCCGAGGCGCACGCCAGCCAGGTCTTCAACGCGTCCTACCGCATCGATCGGCCGTACGCTGCCGACGAGGATTCACACCTGGTGTTCGGGCCGCTGCCGCCGGGACAGGCTCCGGCGAGCTCAGACCAGACCCAGGTGCTGGTGGCCGTCGCCGCGGTGTCCGCGCTGGTCCTGCTGATGGCGTGCGGCAACGTTGCCAATCTCCTGGTGCTCGCGGGCCTGCGACGGACGTCCGAGTTGACCCTGAAAGCGGCGCTCGGCGCGGGTCGTGGGCGCTTGCTCCGCGAGGTATTCCTGCAGGCGGTGCTGCTCTCGGCGGGTGCTGGCGCGGCGGCCCTGGTCATGGTGCT
>JANOIR010000078.1:0-29243 GCA_031407765.1 Vicinamibacteraceae bacterium | reverse complement strand
TTTGATGTGTCCGTGGGTGACCTGATCCTTAGCATCGATTGCGGCAGCAAGGGTCTGCACCGTGGCCAGGTATAGCTGATTCAACTCAGCGATATGGCTGTTCGCGTCGGCAACGCGGGCCATGGACTCTCGAAACGTTAGGTACAGAATCAGCAACAGCGGGACCACCACCGCCAAGAACGTCCACGCCTGCTCTTTAGAATAGACAACGACTAAGAGCGAAGAGATTGAGGCGCCGCCAAAGTAGTTGAGCGACAACCACGCAAAATGATCGTGCCAAATCCGGTAGGGTGAGACGCGCTGCGCGAGGCCGATGGCTATAGCAACCAAACCGCTATTGAAAGCGTAGTAGACCAGCGCAAAGCCAACAAGGGGGCCGATCAGACGAGGCAGTGCAAGTGTTTGCCCCTCCGGCAGCTTTACGACCGGCGGAACTCCGGCGAGTGCCATAACATTCGCTCCCAACCACAGAGCGAGACTTGGCGCGGCCAAGTTGAAGAGCGCTCGTTCGAACTTGAGCGCCTTGCGGGCCATCTTGAGGTTGATGATCGCCGCGTCAAGCAGCACCGTCAGGACCCCAGCACTCGGCCCAAAAATCAGAACTGCTGAAAATAGAAACGTCTCTGAAATGGAGAATTCGGCTTTGACGTTGGGCAACCGGACTGTAGCGGTTCCACTGATCAGTGTCAGTCCGGCGACAACCAGCCAAGGAAGGCCTGGAAAATCGGCAAGGATGTCCTGCACCGCATGAGCAACAGCCAGCGTGCCCAAGACGATGACGCTCCAAACGTAGACACGGACTCGCGGCTCCACAATCAGGCCTTAGCTAATGGCCGCACCGAGTCGCTCGCCGCTGCGACCGTATCGGCTGGCCGTCCTTAACCGATTAATCGGTCCAAACAATAATAGGATTCATTGCCAATTCCTTGAAATTACGACTGTATCGGAGTACAGGCCAGCCGGGGTAGGAACCTATTCTCCCCAGACCAGGGTTTCCCCCAAGACCAAGCTCTCGCCCCACACCAAGGTCTCACCCCAAACGAGAGTCTCGCCCCAGACGAGGGTTTCACCCCACACCAACGTCTCCGCCCAGACCAGCGTCTCGCCCCACACTAAGGTCTCGCCCCAAACCAGCGTTTCGCCCCAGACGAGGGTTTCGCCCCAAACCAACGTATTCCCAACCACATTGGCGTTCGCCCCGGCCCCAGAAAGCCTAGTCCCCTCGAAGGCCATGCTCCCGCTGGTAACTGATTCGCCGCCAATTCGGGAGGTCCATACGCGCGCAGATGGGCCCAGCTTCGCCATGCGAACGGCCGCGGCCGCATTAAGGCTTCCCGCTCCGGCGGCCACCACTCCGGCGTCCCTCATGAGCGACGCCGAGCCCTGAAGCGCCAACTTCACCTGACGCGGGTTCAGGTTCGGGTTGGCATCGAGGATGAGGGCAGCGGCGCCGGCGACGACGGCGGCAGCCTGGCTGGTCCCGCTCAGTTCGATGTAGCCGAGACCGCGGCGCAGGTCCGCGTGGAGGAGCCACAGCTTCGACGCGGGGGCGGCCAGCGAGACGATCTTGTTACCCGGGGCAACCAGGTCCGGCTTCACGAAGCCCTCGCCGTAGGTCGGCCCGCGCGAGCTGTAGGACGCGACCACGTCGTCCGACCGCTGCGGGGTGCCCTTGGTGTTGAGCGCGCCGACAGTGATGACGCTCGGCGAGTTGCCCGGCGAGCTGATGGCGCCGATGATCGGCTGCCCCGTCACGGGGTGCTTGCCCAGGTTGCCGGCCGAGCAGACCACCACGATGCCAGCCCGCACGGCCCGCTCGACGGCCTGCACCAGCGGGTCGTCCGCGGCCGCTTCGACGGCCGGGTGGCCGAGCGAGACGTTCAGCACGCGGATCCCGTAGCGGCCTTTGTTCTCGATCGTCCAGTCGATGGCCTCGATGACGCTGCTCGACTGGCCACTGCCGTCGGCGGCGAGCACGCGCAGGTTGATCAAATGCGCGCCCGGCGCCATACCGCGGAAGCCGCCCGGAAGCGGGCTGTTACCGGCGATGATGCCGGCGATGTGGGTGCCGTGCCCGTAGAAGTCGCGGCCCGCGCCGGCCTGGCTGACGAAGTCGACGTGCACGGCGATGCGGCCGCGCAGGTCGGGGCGCTCACCGACGCCCGAGTCGATGATGGCCACGCCGATGTTGCGGCCGGTGTAGCGGCCGACAGCGTCCATGCCGGCCCACACCTTGTTGGCGGCCGTGGCTTCCGTCGTCACTGCCATCGTCGAATACACCGGCCGGTCGGCGGCCAGGGCCGACACGGTGGGATCGGCCGCGAGCGCCGCCATCGTGGCTTGATCCACGCTGACAACCGCCCCCGACCGCAGCCGACGCTCCACCTGGAGCCCGTGCCGCTGAATCAAAGCCTGCACCGCGTCGGGCGAGCCCGGCAGAATCAGCCGGCTGCGCTCGCCGCGCGCCACCCGCTCGGTGACGTCACGCGCGATGCGCGCCCGCGGGCTGTCGGCGATGGCGACGCCCACCATGGCCCACAGCACCCAGACGGCGACCATCAACGCGACGCACGCGGACGTGCGCCCTTCCCTCCACGCAAGCGGAAGGCCAGCGAGTCTGTTGTTGGCGATAATTGCGCGCACCATCTGAAACCGTCCCAATCTTGCGGAGCATAGAGCGCTGAGGAGCACTCGGCGTATAGCCGAGCCACAGAGCATGAGTTATGCCAGATTGCAGAAACTGCAACGAGCAACGGGTTCCAGTGCGCAGGCGTTGTAACGAATGGGCCGCATAACACGAACAGATTCGGCCAGCTCAAGTGGCCCTCTTGTTTCCGCCTTGATCATCCGATGACAAATTCGCGGGGTCTCCTTTGTGTCTCCAAAATGGCCAATCCTGCCGCCACAGAGCGTCGCGCGGAGCGATTCGACCACGCATGTACGACTCTAACTGTTGTGTATATGGATGTTAGCCAATCTGGACGGCGACCGGCTCGCCGGCCGACCGGTCCTGCCGGAAACGTGCCCCACGGGAGGGGCCTCTTGTCATGAGCTCCACACGCCGGCTGCTGCCCGTCGCCCTGCTGGTGATTTTTCTCGGCGCCGGGGCCGCGATCTTCTACGCCCGCCGTACGCCGCCGGCGGCGGTGGTGCCGCCGCAGCGGCCGATCGTCGCGGCCATACGCGCCGAGCCCCGCTCGTTCAACCGCCTCGCCGCCAGCGATCGCCCGTCCTCCCTCGTCGCCCTCCTTCTCCACGCGCGCCTCGTCCAGCTCAATCACCGCACGCAGGAGATCGAGCCGGCCCTGGCCACCAAGTGGACGCTCGACCCCGACGGCCGCACCTACACCCTGGAGCTGCGCCAGGGCGTCACGTTCTCAGACGGCGTTCCCTTCACGGCGGACGACGTGATCTTCACGTTCGCGGCGCTCTACGACCCGAAGGCGGAAGGCCCGCTCACGAGCAGTCTCCGCGTCAACGGGCAGCCGATTGCCGTCCGCAAGACCGGCTCCCACACCGTGGTGCTGACGTTGCCGGCGCCGTACGGCCCGGGCCTGCGGCTGCTGAACAACCTCCCCATCCTGCCGGCCCACAAGCTGCGCGACGCCCTCGCCAAAGGCGAGTTCGCCAAGGCGTGGTCGACGGCGACCCCGCCCGCCGAGATCACCGGCCTGGGCCCGTTCGTCCTGCGCGCCTACACGCCGGGCGAGCGAGTGGAGCTGAGTCGCAATCCGCGCTACGGCGCGCGCGGGCCGGGCGTCACGCCTGGCGTGGAGCGCCTGACCCTCCGCGTCATCCCGTCCCAGGACGCCGAGCGGCTGGCGCTCGAGGCCGGCGAGCTTGACATCATGAACTCGGACGTCCGCCCGGACGACCTCAAGGCGGTGCGGGCCCTCCAGGCCGCCGGCAAAGTCCGCGTCTACGATCTCGGGCCCGCCGTCGACGAGGATGCCCTCTGGTTCAACCTCGGGCCCGACGCGCGCAAGCCGGCCGCGGCTCGCCCCTGGCTGGATCGCGCCGTGCGCCGCGCCGTGGTCCACGCCGTCGATCGCGCCGCCTTCATCAACACCGTCTATCTCGGGGCGGGCGTCCAGGCCGACGGACCGGTGCCGCCCGGCAATCGCGCCTGGTACTCCGACAAGGTGCCGCGCTACGAGCACGACATCCAGCGCGCCCGCCTTCTGCTGACCGCCGCGGGCCTGAAGGACGTCGACGGCGACGGCATCTTCGAGACGTCGACGGGCAAGCCGCTCACGATCGAGCTCCTCACCCAGAGGGGGCATGCGGTCCGCGAGCGCGCCGCGGAAGTCATCGCCTCGGGCCTCGAGGACGCCGGATTGACTGTCAACGTCGTCCGGCTCGACCTGCCGGCGCTGACCGATCGCCTCACCAAGGGCACCTACGACGCCGCCTATTTCGCGGTGTCCGCGAGCGACACCGATCCGTCAGCCAACCTCGATTACTGGCTCAGCTCGGGCAGCTTCCACGTCTGGCACCCGAACCAGAAGACGCCGGCGACGCCGTGGGAGGCGGAGATCGATCGCCTGATGCAGGAGCTGACCGGCCTCACCAATCCGCGCGAACGCCACGCCCGCTTCACCCGCGTGCAGATGATCATGGTCACCGAGCTGCCGACGATCAGCTTCGCGGTGCCGTCGCTCGTCACCGCGACCAGCACGCGCGTCGACGGCTTCGAGCCGTCGCCGATCTACCCCTACCTGCTGTGGCGCGCGGACGCGATGCGCGCCGTGCCGCCGCGCTGACCCCGGGCCGCCTTTGCCGATCGTGTGGCGCTTCCTCCTCGCGCGCGCGTGCCTGCTGGTGGCGCTGGTCTTCGCCGCGTCGTCGGCGATGGTCGCGATCACCAGCCTGGCGCCCGGCGACGTCACCGCCGAATCGCGACTGGCCGGCGCCGGCGCCGAGCAGATCGAGCGTGAACGCGTCCGCCTGGGGCTCGATCGGCCGGTGCTGCCGCGCGTCGTCGGCTGGATCGGCCACACGGCGCGGCTCGATTTCGGCACCTCGTTCCGCTACGGACAGCCGGTCGTCTCGCTCGTCGCCACGCGCGCCGCGAATTCCACGCTGCTCGCCGGTGCCGCCCTCGCGCTCGCCATCGTCATCGGCGTCCCCTTCGGGCTGATCTCCGGCAGCGGCCGCTTCCCTCGCCTCGCCGGCGTGGTCGGCGCCGTCTCGCTGCTGCTGTTCTCGATGCCGCCGCTCCTGGTCGCGCTCGTCCTGACGGTGGTGGCGGTGCGCACCGGCTGGGCGCCTGCGGGCGGCATGCAGAGCGCCGGTGCCGACGAGTGGGACGCCGGCCAGCGCCTCCTCGACATCGCGCATCACCTCGTGGTGCCGGTGCTGGCGCTCGGCCTGCCGCTCGCCGCCTCGCTCGAACGGATACAGCAGGCGGCGGTGGCCGAGGGCACCGCGGCGCGGCACGTGCTGGCGGCGAGCGCGCGCGGTGTCGGCCTCGGCCGCTGGCTGTGGCGGGCGCTGTGGCGGCCGACGGCGTCGCCCGTGGCCTCGGTGCTGGGTCTGGCCGCCGGCACGCTCCTCAGCGGCTCGCTGGCCGTCGAGCTCGTGACGGCGTGGCCCGGCCTGGGCCGCCTGATGTTCGAGGCGCTGGCCACGCGCGACGTGCCGCTCGCCGCCGGCTGCGGCGCCGCCGCGGCGGCGTTCCTCGCCCTCTGGACGACGCTCGGCGACATCCTCGCCTGGTGGCTGGATCCGCGCCTGCGCCGCGGAGCGACGTCGTGAGCCGGCTCGCGCGCACGTCGCGACGGCTCGCCACGCGCCTCGGCCTGGCCGCGCTCGCCGTCACCGGCATCGCCGCTGCGGCGGCGCCGATCCTCGCCACCAACGATCCGGCCAAACACTTCCGCGAGCACGTGCTGGCGCCGCCGATGCTGCCGCGGCTCGTCGACGCCGAAGGCCGCTGGCACCTTCGGCCGTTCATCTATCCGCTGCGCGTGGTCGATCGCCTGGAGCGCCGCTTCGCCGAGGATCGCACCCGTCCGGTGCCGCTCGGCGCATTCGTGCGCGGCCGGCTGGTGGCGCCGCTCGACGCGGACGCCGGTCCGTGGCTGCCGCTCGGCGCCGATCGCCTCGGGCGCGACGGTTGGGCCCGGCTCATCGTCGGCGCACGGCGCTCGCTCGGCGTGGCGTTCGTCGCCTCCGTCGGGGCGCTCCTGCTCGGCCTCGCCGTCGGGCTCGTCGCCGGCTACGCTGGCGGCTCGATCGACGCCGCGGCGATGCGCGCTGCCGAGTTCGTGCTGGTGCTCCCCATCCTCTACGTCGTGCTGGCGGCGCGGACGACGCTGCCGTCGACGATCCCGCCGTCGATGATCTTTGCGCTGATGACCGCCGTACTGGCGCTGACGGGGTGGCCGATGGTGGCCCGCGGCGTCCGTGCCATCGTCGCGCGCGAGGCGCTGCAGGAGTTCGCCGTCGCGGCTCGCGCTCTCGGCGCGTCACCGGCGCGGGTGGTGTGGCGGCACCTCGCCCCGGCCACGCTGGGCTTCCTCCGCACGCAAGGCCTGCAGCTCCTGCCGACCGCGATTCTGGCCGAGACCACGCTGTCGTTCGCCGGCCTCGGCTTCGCGCCCGATGCGCCGAGCTGGGGCACGCTGCTCCACGACGCCAGAGACATCACCGTGCTGAACGACGCGCCATGGCTCCTCGCCGCGGCGGGGGCGGTCGTCGCCGTGGTCTTCGCGATCAACCTCGCCAGCCTGTCGCTCGATCCGCGCCGCGAGCGGCTGTGAAAGCGCGCCGCCCCAGCGGCGACGCGTCCGATACAATATCGGGGTGCCCCTCGACCTCGCCGGGATCCTTCCCCCCGTCGCCACGCCGTTCGTGGACGATGAGGTGGATCTCGCCGCCATGCGTACCAACGTCGAGCGCTGGATGCGCACCGGCCTGCGCGGCGTGGTGCTGCTCGGCACCAACGGCGAAGCGCCGCTGATCCGCGACGACGAGGCGGTGCGCCTCACCGCGGCGGCGCGCGAGGCCGTCCCCTCCAACCGCGTGCTGCTCGTCGGCACCGGCCGGCAGGCGACGCGCGACGTGATTGCGTTGTCCCAGGCGGTCGCTGGCGCCGGCGCCGACGCCGTGCTGGTCCTGACGCCGTCGGTCTACCGCGCCCAGCTCTCGCCCGCCGCGCTGGTGGCGCACTATCGCGCCATTGCCGACGGATCGCCGGTGCCGGTCGTGCTCTACAACATGCCGCAGGCCACCGGAATCACGCTGGCGCCGGCGATCGTCCAGGAGCTGGCCTCGCACCCGAACATCGCCGGCATCAAGGAATCGAGCGGCGATATCGCCGTGGTCGCCGACCTTGTCGGCCGCGCCGCGTCCGGCTTCCCCGTCGTCGTCGGCGCCGCGCCGTCGCTCTACGCCAGCTTGATGGTCGGCGCGACCGGCGGCATCGTCGCCGTCGCCAACGTCGTCCCCGAGTTGTGCGTGCGCCTGTACGAGCTCGCACGGAGTGGCCGCCACGACGAGGCGCTGGAGCTGCAGCGGGCGCTGACGCCGCTCGCCACCGCGGTGACGACCGGCTTCGGCGTGCCCGGCCTCAAGGCGGCGATGGCGCTGGCCGGCTATCGGCCGGGCCAGCCGCGCCGGCCGCTGGCCCCCCTCGACGCGGACGGCCGCCGCACGATCCGCGATCTCTTCGAGACGCTGTCCACCCGGGCGGAAGCCCTGACCGTCAGTTGATCCCCATGTCCAACCCTCCGCTGCCCGACGTCGAACGCCTCCTCCTCGGCCCCGGTCCCAGCCCCGTATCGCCGCGCATCATGCGCGCGATGGCGGCGCCGGTCCTGAGCCATCTCGATCCGGACATGCTGAAGATCATGGACGACCTGCGCGCGCGCCTCGGACGCGTGTTCATGGCGCCGGCCGACGGCTACTCGCTGGCCGTGTCGGGCACGGGCACGGCCGGCATGGAGATGGCGGTCGCCAATCTGGTGCGTGAAGGCACGCACGTGCTCGTCGTCGTCACCGGCTACTTCGGCGAACGGCTGGCCGACCTCTGCGCGCGCTACGGCGCATTCGTCGGACGCGTCGACGTGCCGTGGGGCCGCGCCGTCGACCCCGAGATGGTGCGCCGGGCGCTCAAGCAGACGCCGGCCGACATCGTCGCGATGGTGCACGCCGAGACGTCCACCGGCGTGCTGAACCCCGTCGAAGCGGTGGCCCAGATCGCACGCGAGGCCGGCTGCCTCATGCTCGTCGATGCGGTCACGTCGCTCGGTGGGCACCCGGTCGACGTCGCCGGTTGGCAGCTCGACGCGGTCTACAGCTGCACGCAGAAGGGCCTGGGCGCGCCGTCCGGCATGGCGCCGATCTGCTTCTCGTCGCGCGCCAAGGAGCGCGCGAAGTCGCGCAGCTTTTATTTCGACCTCGGTCTCCTCGAGGCCTACTGGAGCGGCCGCAAGTACCACCACACCATCTCGGCGCCGCTCGTCTACGCCGTCCGCGAGGCGCTGGTTGCGGTCGAGGAGGAGACGCTCGAAGCGCGCTGGAACCGGCACCGCCGGCACCACATGGTGCTCGCCGCCGGGCTCGGCGCGATGGGCCTCGAGCTGCTTCCCCCCGAGGGTGAGCGGCTGTGGACGCTGAATGCGGTCTGCGTGCCGGACGGCGTCGACGAGGCCGCCGTGCGCAAGTACCTCCTGCAGCAGTTCAACCTCGAGATCGGTGCCGGCCTCGGGCCACTCGCCGGCCGCATCTGGCGCGTCGGCCTGATGGGCAGCGGCTCGAGCAGCCAGCTCATTCTGCTGTTCCTCAGCGCGCTCGAGCGGGCGCTGCGAGCGCAGGGCGTCGCGGTCTCGCCGGGCACGGGCACGGCGGCGGCCGGCGACGCGCTGTCGTCACTCACGACCGCCTAGTCCCAGGGAGTAGATCCGGGTGGCCCGCTGGAAGTACGGCAAACGCTTCGGCGGGTCGCCGTCCCTATTGACGCGCGTCGGACGATGGCCGATCGCCGTACTCGCGTTCGGCTACGTCTATCTCAGCGCGGTCTATCTGACACTGCCGGACGTCCGTCCGCTCGCCGCCGCGCCGCCGGCGACGACCGCGTTCATCGAGCTGCGCGCGCGCGAGGCCCGGCGCGACGCCCGACCGGTCGAACGCGTCCAGCGGTGGGTGCCGTTCGACGACATCTCGCAGAACCTGAAGCGCGCCGTCCTCACGGCCGAGGACAGCGCGTTCTTCGAGCACGACGGCTTCGACTACGTCGAGCTCGAGAAGTCGATGGCGATGTGGAAGCAGGGCGACTTCTCGCGCGGCGCCAGCACCATCACGCAGCAGCTGGCGAAGAACCTCTATCTGTCGCCGTCGCGCAATCCGGTGCGCAAGTTCCGCGAGCTGCTGATCACGCGGCTGCTCGAAGGCGCGCTGACCAAACGCCGCATCCTCGAGCTGTACCTGAACGTGGTCGAGTGGGGGGACGGCGTCTACGGCGCGGACGCCGCGGCGCGCACCTACTTCCGCGTGCCGGCCTCGGCGCTGAGCGCGGAGCAGGCGTCGCTGCTCGCCGGCGCGCTGATCAACCCGCGCCGCTACAGCCCGGGCGCGCCGCCGCGGCGGCTGCGACAGCGCCAGGCGATCATCCTGCGCCGGATGCGGGGCGGTGCCGTCGCGGCCGCCGGCCAGCGCGCCCCAGGCCCGCTGCGGCCGGCGGCACCGGTGGAGGAAACGCCGGCCGAGCTGGAGACGCTCGACGAGGACCCCGAGGCGATGCCGGATGAGACGGAAACGCCGCCGCCGCCGGACGCGACTGAGCCGCCACCGCCCACCGAAGATCCACCGTGAGACACAATTCTTACGGTAGACTCACGCGCACACAACAGCGTGCCGATTGTCCGTAGCGCGACATGATCAACTACACCGAGTGTCTGACCCGGTTGATGCGGGACGTCGTCACGCGTGTCGAGCCGCTGTCGTTCATCGACCCGGAAGCGGTGCTGATCTTCGGTCGCTTCGGTCGCAGCGGAGCTGAGGGCCCCTACGCCACCTGCCACTGCCTCTGCCTGCCCGAGTCCGAGCCCGGTTACTACTACTGGCGCGACACCAGCACGGGCGAGTTGACGCGGCGCTCCGAGTGGTTCGTGCCGCGCACGCCGCAGGTCACCGTCGGTGCGCGCCGCGTCGACTATCTGATCTCGGTCGCGCTGCCGCGCTTCACCGATCAGCGGCTGCGCGCGACGCGCAAGGCCGCGTACTACGGCGACGGTGAATCCTGGATCGCCAAGCTCGATACGATCGTCCACGAGCTCTATCACATCGATCCGGCCGGGGCCGGCATCCGCCAGCTCGCCAGCGACGACGGCGATCAAGCGAGCCAGTGTCACGGACCGGCGTTCTACCTCGACGTCGCCACGTTCGTGAAAGCCTATCTGCGGACGCAGCCGGATCCGGCGATCTACGAGTTCCTGCGCTACGACTTCGCCGGCCTCGCCGCGCGCTACGGCCAGGTGACGGCGACGACGTTCCGCAACTTCCCGTCGTACCCGCAGATCTACCTCGACCCGCTGGCCGAGCAGCCGGTCGGTCCGGAGACGCCCGAGATCGTCCGCCTGCGCCGCGTCTCGCAGCCGCCCCTCTACACCCAGCAGGACGTCGTCGTGCGCGAGTTCAGCGTGCGCGGCACCCGTCGGCTCCCCACGCAGCGTCAGGCCGCCTGAGCGGCTCGCGCCCGGCAGAGCAGGATCGACCTGGCGCGACCGCGGACCGCGGTCAGTCGACCGTGACGCGTCGGGCTTCCAGGAAGCGGCTGGCCCAATAGGAGGCCGCGAACGGCTCGACGCGGACCACACCGCGCGAGCTGGGCGCGTGGATGAAGCGATCCGGCCCGAGCGCAATGCCGACGTGGGTCGGATTGTCCCCGTCGGTGGCGAAGAACACGAGGTCGCCGGCCTCCGCATCCCGTACCCGCGACCCGATTTCGGCCTGCCGCCGCACGGTCCGTGGCACGTGGATGCCGTTCCGGGCAAAGACGTACTGGACGTAGCCGCTGCAGTCGAACCCGTCGACGGTCGAGCCGCCGTTCCGATAGGGCGTCCCCAGCAGGTCCGTCGCGGTCCGCAGCAGTCCCTCGACGAACGGGCTGGCCGGGCTGGCGACGCCCGATCGGGCGGTGCCGCCGGGGGTCGGAAACGGCCGAGGGACGGCCGGCCGTCCACCGCAGGCGGCCGAGCCGACCGCCACCGCGACCCCCATCCACAAGGCTAACCCCTTGGAAACGAGGGCGTTACAGCGGTGCGACGCTTGACAGCGGCGAAGCGGTTGGTCCACAATCCGACTACGAGCCATGGAGCAGACGCTCCTCTTGAACGCCACGTACGAGCCCCTCAAGATCGTCAACTGGCAGAAGGCCGTGACGCTCTGGGTGCAGGGTAAGGTCGAGATCATCTCGGTCTATGACCGAGAGGTGCGCTCGGTCTCCTTTACCTTTCGGCTGCCGTCGGTCATTCGACTACTCCGTCGAATACGGATCAGGCGAAAATTCGACTACGTCCCGTTCTCGCGCGCCAACATCTACGCACGCGATCATTACACCTGCCAGTACTGCGGGCACGTCTTCCCCACCGGCGACCTCACGTTCGACCACGTCGTGCCGGTCGCCCAGAGCGGCCGCAAGGACTGGGAGAACATCGTCACCTGCTGCATCACGTGCAACCGGCGAAAAGGCGGGCGAACGCCCATACAGGCCGGCATGCGCCTCATTCGGCATCCGCGGCGGCCGGACAAGGCGCCTGCGTTGCGCATCACCATCGGGCTGCGTGACACGCCCGAGAGCTGGCGCGATTATCTCTACTGGAACGTTGAGCTCGACGAAGACGATTGACGTTCTGTCGGGCTCGCCGCCGCATCGGTGCCCCACGTGGCACGTACTGAGCTGACCGGCCTGTCGCCGCACCGCGCCGTGGCGGGCGGACGGGTGCGCCTGTCGCTGACCGGCCTCGACGTCGAGGCGGTAGCGCTTCCCCAGGTCCGGATCGGCGACGACACGGTGCGCGCCGCCTTCGCCGCCCCGACCAGCGTCGCCTTCGTCGTGCCGCCGGACACCGCCTTCGGCCACGTGCCGCTCCGGCTCGACGCGGTGCCGGGCCAGACCGTCTTCCTCGAGATCGGCGCGCCGCTCGCCACGGGCGTCCACCAGGTCGACAGCCCGGCAGTCGACGCCGCCGGCACCGTCTACGCGACGTGCAGCGGCTCGCGCGGCCAGCAGTCGGCGGTGTCGGTCTATCGCATCGGCGCCGACGGCGTCCGCGACGTGTTCGTCACCGGCCTCACCAACGCCACGTCGATGGCCTTCGATCCGCAAGGCCGCCTCCACGTCTCCAGCCGCTTCGATGGCACCGTGTCGCGAATCGACGCGCACGGGCACGCCGAAACCATCGCCACCGAGCTGGGTGTCGCCTGCGGTCTGGCCTTCGATGCGGACGGCGTGCTCTACGTCGGCGATCGCTCGGGCACGATCTTCCGTGTGGCTCACGGCGGCCACCCCACCGCCTTCGCGTCGCTGCCGCCGAGCGTCGCCGCGTATCACCTCGCCTGGCACGCCGCCGACGCCGCGCTCTACGTCACCGGGCCGACCATCTCGACGCGCGACCGCGTCTACCGGATCGGCCGGCAGGGGGACATCCGCACGGTCTATGAGGGGTTCGGCCGGCCGCAGGGGATCGCGGTCGACACCGACGGCTCGCTGCTCGTCGCCGAGGCGCTGGCAGGCGCCAGCGGCATCTACCGGCTCCGACCGGGAGCCGCCGAGCCCGAGCTCGTCGTATCCGGCCCGGCCCTGGTCGGGGTGGCGGTCCACCCCGCCGGCGGTTACGTGGTCGCAACCGCCGAGGGGTTGTATCGCTGCTACTGACCGGCGACGTGCTCGGAGCGTGCTCGGAGCACGCTCCGAGCACGCGGTCTCCGAGCGAATTTCAGCCGAGCTTGCCGCCGAAGAACGACGGCAGGGGCAGGCTGCGCATCGTGTGCAGGCCGGGCGTCGCCGCCATCACCCGGGGGATGGAATTGACCGTGATCGACGCCGTGGCAATGTCGCCGTGGACGCCGCCGGCGAGCTTCATCCGCAGGGGCGGCGTGCCCTCGATGCGCACGGCGTCGTAGGACTCCGGCGCCCCGAGGTAGGCCTCCATGTGCAGCGTGATCACCGGCTCGCCGTCGCGATAGCCGACGCCGTCCTGGATCAGGCCGCAGACCTGGCCCGCTTCGACGTTCAGGAACTGGCTCGCGACCGGCTCGGCGGCGATTTTCGGCGCGATCTCGTCGGTCACCCGATCGAGCGTCCAGCCGAGCGCGTCCGCGATCATCGTGATCGATTCGGCCAGACCGACGTGGCGCACCGTGCCGGCGTCGACGCGGGCCTGGAAGGCCTCGGGGGTCAGGCCCGCGCCGATCTTCTGCTGGAACGGCAGACGCCGGATGCGGGCGTCCTGGATGCGATCGACGTGGACCCGCTCGACCGATTCGCAGACGCCGGTCAGCATGATCGGCAGGGCGTCCATGATGAAGCCGGGGTTGACGCCTGTGCCGAGAATGGCGACCTTGCCGCGTCGCGCCAGCTCGTCGATCTGGCGGGCGTACTTGCGCCGGGCCCGGGTCGGATAGGCCAGCTCCTCGGTGGTCGAGACGATCGGCACCTTGCGTTTCACGATCGCGGCGACCTGCGGCACCAGCTTGGCAATCGACGAACTGGTGCAGAGCACCGCGACGTCGGGCTTGGTGGCGCGGATGACCGCATCGACGTCATCCGACACCTTGATGCGCAGTCGGCGGCCGATTTGGGCGACGTCGCCCAGATCCTTGCCGACCTTGGCCGGATCGAGATCGACCGCGCCGACCGCGGTGAGTCCCTTGCGGCTGGCAACCTGGCGGACCACAGCGAGGCCAATCGGCCCCAGCCCCACGTGCAACACTCGGATAGGCATCGTCTCTGTCGTTCTCCCGCGGCCGCGCCCGCCGCGCCGCAAGCCGGCGATTATATCCGCCCCAGCCGCGGTCGGGCGGGAAGCGCGGCCGCCGCACGAACGCCGAGGCCGGAGGCCGGAGGCGTCGTGAGGTTGACGGCGCGGCCACGCGCCGTTCAACAAACCAGGCAACGCAACGCAATGCGGTAGCATCACGGCCCAATGACGGCGGTGCGAGCGGCTCTGGCCGCCTATCGGGACGGCTGGGCGCGCGTCGGCCGCGCGCCCTGGCTGCTGGCGGTGCTGGCCGGGGCCGCGATCCTCGTCACGTCGGCGGGCCTCGCCGACGCGCCGGCGCCGCACCCGTACGGGCTCGACGTGTTCGAGCCGCTCGGCACCGCGCTGATGGGCGGCGCCCTCGCCGCCGCCCTGGAGGCCGGCGACGTGACCGGACGCCTCGGCGGCGAGTCGGCCCCGTGGCTGCTGTGGCTCGTGGTCGTGGTCGTCGGCGTCGTCCTGACCGGCGGCGTGATGGATCGCTACGCCCGGCAACGGCCGCTCGACGCCCGCACGTTCTGGGGCGTCTCCGGCGAGCTGGCCTTCCGGCTGATCCGGCTCAGCGCGCTCGGCGGCGTCCTCTTCATCGTCATGACCGGCATCCTGGTTCTCGTGCTCGACGCGATCGCCGTGCTGATCCTCGAGGCCGCCGGACCGGGCCAAGGCGAGCTTGCGGTGTCGGCGCTGGAGCTCGGGCTCGGCGCGCTCTACCTCGCCGCCGCCTTCGCCCTGTTCGCGGCGACCGACTGCGGACGGGTACGCATGGTTGTCGAGCGCCGCCGCAGCGCCGTCTTCGCCTTCACCGCCGGCGCGCGCTTCGCGTGGCGGCACCGTGCCAGCGTCGTGCTGCTCTACGCCGCCCTCTTCGCCACCGCCGGCACGGCCTGGGCGCTGGTCTCCGCGGCCGAGGCCTGGCTCGAACCGACCGCTGGCGTGGCGCGCGTCCTCGACGCGGTCCAGGTGGGATCCGCGATCACCGCCGCCCTGGTCAGCGGCGCCGCGGCGATTTCGCTGTTCCAGGCCTCGCTGGCGCACGCGTCCTATGTCGCGCCACCGCGGCTGGTGTGGCCCGATTCGCCGGCGATCGAGACGCTCGGCGAGCGGCCCGGGGCGGAAGGCCCGCGTCGCACCGGGACGGGCGAGGCGCCGCCACGGCGTGACTTTCCCCCGGCCGTCTGAGACACTTTGCGCAAGCGCTCCAGCCGCGGCTCGCGGGCCGGGCCCAGGCGTCGACATCCCCATGCTCCAGCCGCCCGGCACCACCGCGACGATCCTCATCATCGACGACCAGGAGAGCAATTTGCGCCTGCTCGAACGGGTGCTGATCAGCGCCGGCTACCAGGCGTTCGTGAGCTCTACCGATCCGCTCAAGGCGGTCGATCTCTACCGCCAGTACCGGCCCGACCTCGTCGTCCTCGACCTGCACATGCCGATGCTCGACGGCATCGGTGTGCTCGAGCGGCTGAACGAGCACATGCCGGAAG
This sequence comes from Vicinamibacteraceae bacterium, assembly GCA_031407765.1. GTDB lineage: Bacteria > Acidobacteriota > Vicinamibacteria > Vicinamibacterales > Vicinamibacteraceae > JBDSLU01. The sequence goes on along the minus strand of JANOIR010000078.1, from coordinate 13,774 downwards.
GGGCCTACGTCCCGGTGCTCGTGATCACCGGCGACCTCAGCCCGACCACCAAGCAGCGGGCCCTCTCGGCCGGCGCCAAGGACTTCCTCGGCAAGCCGTTCGATCCACTCGAGGTCGTGCTCCGGATCAAGAACCTGCTGGAGGCCCGCTCGCTCTACGTCGAGCTGCAGCGGCAGAACGAGGTGCTCGAGGAGAAGGTCGCACAGCGACGCTACGAGCTGGAGGACGCGCAGCTCGAGATTCTCGAGCGGCTCGGTCGCACCGCGGAGTTCCGCGACGACGACACGATGCAGCACACGCAGCGCGTCGGCGCGATCTCGGCCCGCATCGCCGAGGCCCTCGGGCTGCCCGACGATCTCGTCAAGACGATGCGCCTGGCGGCGCCGCTGCACGACATCGGCAAGATCGGCGTCCCCGACAACATCCTGCTCAAGCTGGGCAAGCTGACCCAGGACGAGTACGACGTCATCAAGACCCACACCGCGATCGGCGCCCGCATCCTGTCGGGCAGCACCCATCTGCTGCTGCAGATGGCCGAGCAGATCGCCCTGACGCACCACGAGCGGTGGGACGGCCATGGCTACATCGGCGGGCTGAAGGGCGAGGAGATCCCGCTGGTCAGCCGGATCGTCGCCGTCGCCGACGTGTTCGACGCGCTGACGCACCAGCGGCCCTACAAGGATCCGTGGCCGGTGGACGACGCGATCCGCGAGATCGAGCACCAGTCCGGCCAGCAGTTCGATCCGCAGGTGGTGTCGGCGCTGCGTCAGATCCTCGAAGAGGACGCCGCCGGGGAGGACGAGGACTCGGACGGCCCGGGCTCGCCGCCCGGCCCGTCGAACCCGCTCGAGCAATCGCCGGCGACGCGACTGCCGGCCGGGGACGAGTCGACCTCGCCGTCGCGCGGCCGCACCACGCGCCGCTGACCTCAGCTCCGCTCCGGCCTGCGGGCGACGATCGTCACGAAGAGCTTGCCGCCGCGGACCCGCACCGCTTCGAAGCCGGCCTTCTCGACGAACGTCTGCAGCTCCTGCGGCGTCGACGCCTTGCTGATGTGCGGCGGCCGCTCGGCCGGCAGCAGCATCGCCATCTGCTCGAACAACGCCCAGCCGTCCTCGCTCAACAGGCTGAAGCTGTCGACGTAGAGCCGCCCGCCCGGCTTGAGCGCGCGAAACGCGCCCTGGATGTAGCGGTAGCGATCCCACTCCTCGAGGTGCATGAAGACGGTCGTGCAGTAGACGACGTCGACGGTGCCGTCGAGCGACGACGGCAGGCCGTCGCCGGTCAGGTGGACCAGGTCCACGTTGGTGGCGCCGCCGAGCGCGACGCGGGTGTGGCGCAGCATCTCCTTCGAGACGTCGGCGCCGATCCAGCGGCGGGAGCACGGCGCCAGGTGGACGCCGACACGGCCGGCGCCGCAGCCGATGTCGAGCACGGTGTCGGCCGCCGAGAGCCCGGTCTCGGCGACGATGTCGTCCGCCGTCGACCGCCCGGTGCGGTCCCACTCCTCGTCGCGGTCGTGGCCGGCGACCGCCTTCATCGCGTCGCTGCGCGACCGGGCGACGCTGTCCCAGACCCGCCCATACTCGCGGCGCTCCGCCACGCTGACGGTATAGAAGCGCGACACGCGGCGCACCGCCGATCGAAGCAGACCCTTCAGCATCGGGCGGGATGTTAGCCCAAGGTCGCGTCCAGGGCGACTAGCCGAGGCCCATCTCGTCGGCCGACGAGGCCCAGGTCTGGTGCACGTGCGGCGCGTCCGACGTCGGCGGCTCGATCGGTTCCGGCATCGCCGTCTCCTCGCCGGCCAGCTTGGCGCGGGCATGGCGGACGGTCTCGCGCAACAGCGGATCGTGATCGACGTCGACGCGATCGAGCTCGCCGGCGAGCTGGTGCAGGCCGAGCGCGCCGATGGCGTAGACGCCGCACGAGCGCAGCCACGGGTCGGGGCTGCGGATCAGGGCGGACACGGCGGCCTCGTGCGACTCGACGCGCGTCCCGAGCACCTCGTTGGCCAGCCGGACGCGCTCCTGGCGCGACACCTGCGGGTCGAGCAGTGGCAGCACCAGCGCGCGCACCTGCGGCTTCAGCACCGCGTCGAGGAATTCGAGGGCGTTGGCGCGGACCCCGGCGTCGTCGGCCATCACGCCGACGTAGGCGCTCTCGACGTCGAAGCGCGGCCACCGGATCGCCATCAGCCGGAAGATGCGCTCGATCTCGTAGCGCATCGAGGTCTCGAGCGCCACCGCCACGGGATCGGTCGATTGCAGCGGGTTGGTGAGCGAGCCCTGGATCTGGTACGAGCGGTAGTGGCCCATGACCTCGGCCATCAGCACCATCTCGATGGCGCCGCGGTCGAGCGGCAACGCCGGATGCCGCGCCCGCAGCGTCGCCAGCGCGCCGATGACACGCAGGCGCAGCGTGACGTCGGCTTCGAGCAGGTGGTCGACGAGCAGGCGCGACCCGGTGTCGGTGCCGATGCGCGCCACGATGTCCGGGATCTCGCGGCGCAGAGCCAGCGGCACCGTCGGCTCGTCGAGGAGCCGCGCCAGCGCGGGCAGCGCCGGCGGGCCGAACGCGCACAGCGCGTCGTGCGCGGCGCGGCGCACGGCATCGTCCTCGAGACGGGTCGCGATCGCCGGCACCAGGTCGAGGCGCGACGCCTTGGCTGCAGCGTCGACGGCGTACGAAGCGACCTCGGGGTCGTCGTCGGCGATCAGCGTCGCCAGGTCGGCCAGCTCGGCGCCCACCTCGCCGGACAGCCGGCCGAGCAGCATCGCCGCTTCGATCCGGGCGCGCCGGCCCTCGGGTCCGCGCTCGCTGGCCATCGTGCCGAGCAGGACACGAGCCGCTTCGAGGTTCTGGTAGCGGCCCGGCCGGCTGTAGAGCGCGACCATGCTGGCGCGGATCGAGAAGTCGGCGAACTCGCCGAGCGCGTCGATCTGGGCCAGCGGATCGACGCGGGCGTGGTAGGCCAGCCACAGCAGCGCCTCGGTCCGCACCTCGATGTCGGGATCGTGCAGGAGCCGCTCGGCCTCGGCGCGGATGGTGAGGTCCGGCGCCGCCCGCAGCGCGGCCAGCGCCCGCGCCCGCACCGCCGGGGTTTCGTGCGTGAGGAGCGCCCGGACCGCCTCCAGCGGCGGCCGCCGGCCGCTCTGTGCGAAGGCCCGCAGCACGTAGAGGATCGCCTCGGGATCGCCGGCGTCGAAGGCCTTGGCCAGGACCGCAGACGCCGAGCGGTCCATCGAGGCGGAGGCGGCGCGCTCGAGATCGAGCCGGTACTGGTGCAGGCTGTCGGTCATCGCGGTGACGTAGCCGCGCCGGAGGGCCAGCGCCAGGCCGACCCACACAACGCTGGCGACGGCGCAGCAGACGGCCAGCCCGCGCAGCCCGAGGCCGAGGCCGGGAAACGCCACGACACCGACGACGAAGCCCTGGGTGGCCAGGCCGAGAAGCAGGCCGCCGACGCCGTCGCCGACCCGGCTGACGAGCACGTCGATGGCGCCCTTGACGCCGGTCTTCACGTGCGACGGCAGCGGCAGGTAGAGCAGCTCGAAGGTCGCCTTGTCGATGGAAAAACGCAGGCCCTGATCGAAGGCGTTGGTCAGGATCACCGCGAAGAAGAACGGCGCGACGACCGTCAGCGCCGACCCGAAGAAGAGCGCCGTCGGCAGGAGCAGCACCGTCACGCCGACACCGAAGCGGCGCAGGGCCGGGCCGGTCAGGGCAATCTGGATGACGAACGCGGCGAGCCCCATCCCGAGGTTGAAGGTCCCGAACAGGCGGGTCAGCCGGTCGGTGTCGCCGGCGTAGCGCTCGGTGGCGATCAGGCTGAACTGGAACCCCGTCCACTGCGTGACGATGGCCACCAGGAACACCATCGACGCCAGCGCGGTGAGGTAGCGCGATCGGCGGACGACGCCGAACGCCGCGAGCAGCCGCAGCGGCGGGCGCCGCTTCGTGCTGCGGGTCGAGACGCGGCGCTCGGCCCAGGCCAGGTTGACGACCACCGCGGCGAGAAAGATGAGGGCGGCGAGGACCAGGAGCAGGTTGACCGTGCCGATGCGCCGGGCCAGCTCGCGGGCCAGCAGGCCGCCGCAGATGGCTCCGGCGCTGGCGCCGCTGCCGATCAGGCCGAACAGGCGGCGGGCCTGCCGGGCGTCGAACACGGAGCTGGCGAACGTCCACGCCTGGACCGGCACGACGACCCCGAAGCAGTTGACCCAGACGTAGAACACGCCGGCCAGCAGCCCCGAGCCCTGGACGCGGAACGCCCACCAGAACAGCAGGACGTTCAGCCCGAAGAAGACCAGCGAACCGGTGACGACGGCCCGGGCTCCCACCCGCTCCGCGACCAGGCCGTAGATCGGCAGCGCCAGGCTCAGCACGAGCGGCACCGCGACGTAGGCGTAGACCAGGCTGTAGGCGCCGAATTCGCCCAGGAACAAGCCGTTGCGAATCGGCTTGGCGAGCAGGAAGCCGGCGACCGCGAGGGCGACGTAGAGGAACGTCAGGACGACCGCGCGGCCCTCGCCGGGCCTCACGTCGAGCACGTTCGAGGCCGCAGCCAGGACCCGCCGCACGAGCCGAGTCTAGCAGCCCGTCGTGAATGGGCGCGAGGCACCGGGACGGTGGGGCGCCCGGCGATCGAGGCGCGAGGAGGGCGTTCACAGACGCGTCACAGGGGCAGGCCGCGGCCGGTGGTACCATGCGAACTCGATGGGTCGCTTTCTCCGCCGCGTGCTCCGGCCGGTCGTCGACGTCAGCGAGCAGGAAAGCGTCACGCTCGTCATGATGTTCGCCTACTCGTTCCTGGCGATGACGGCGTACAACATCCTCAAGCCGATCACCCGGTCGCAGTTCATCTCCCAGCTCGGCGCCGACAACATCCCCTACATCCCGCTGGTCGCCGCCCTGGCCATCGGCGTGATCATGCAGGGCTACAGCCGCGCCGCCGGGATCATTCCGCCGAAATGGGTCATTCCCGTCGCCCAGGGCGTGATGACGGTGGTGCTGGTCGGGTTCTGGTTCCTGTTCCAGACCGGCAACTGGATGGTGGCCGCCGGCTTCTACTTCTTCGGGCTGATCATGGGCATCCTCCTGATCAGCCAGTTCTGGACGCTGGCCAACGAGATCTACGACGCGCGCCAGGCCAAGCGGCTCTTCGGCTTCATCGGCGCCGGCTCCAGCCTCGGCGGCATCGCCGGGTCGTCGCTGCTGACGTTCGCCACGGGCGCGTTCGGCACGAACAACCTCCTGCTCGTGAGTGCGGTGCTGCTCGGCGTCGCCGCGATGCTGGTGCTGAGCATCGAGGGGCGCAGTGAGGGCGTCCAGCTCGCCGGCATTGCCAAGGCCGGCGAGGAGAAGGGCGTCGGCGGAGCCGAGGCGCTGCGCATGCTGCGCGAGTCGCGGCATCTGCAGGTCATCTCGCTGGTGATCGCCTTCGGCGCCATCGGGGCCTACCTGATCGAGCAGCAGCTGAACATGGCCGCCGAAGCGTTCAAGGGCCGCGGAGACGTCGATAGCCTCACAGCGTTCCTCGGCAAAGTGCAGTTCTACACGTCGGTCGCCGGCTTCGGCATCCAGGTGTTCCTGACCAGCCGCATTCACCGGGTGCTCGGCATCGGCTTCGCGCTGCTGATCCTGCCGGTCAGCCTCGGCACGACGGCCGGCATCATGCTGGCGAACGCGGTCTTGTGGGCGCCGTCGCTGGCGCGCGTGTTCGACACGTCGCTGCGGTACACCGTCGACAAGACGACCCGCGAGATCCTCTTCCTGCCGCTGCCCGGGCACATGAAGCGCCAGGCCAAGCCGTTCGTCGACGTCACCGTGGATCGCACCGCCAAAGGCATCGGCGGCTTGCTGGCGCTGGTGCTGATCGCGCCGTGGGGCCTGAACCTCGACTGGCAGCGCGTCAGCTACGCCAGCCTCGCCGTCTGCGGCCTGTGGATCTTCACCGCGATCAAGGCCAAGCAGGGCTACATCAACGCCTTCCGCCAGGGCCTCGCCCGCGGCGACGTCGAGACGGAGACACTTCGTCTCCCGACTGCGGACGCCTCGACGATCGAGACGCTGGTCGCCGAGCTCGCCGACCCCGACGAGTCGCGCGTCCGCTACGCCATCGACGTCCTCGAGTCGCTCGACAAGCGCAACCTGATCACGCCGCTGCTGCTCTACCACGAGTCGCCGAAGGTGCGCGCGCGGGCGCTGACGGCGCTGTCCGCGGCGCCGCGCGAGGTGGCGGCGAAGTGGCGCTCGGGCGTGCAGCGGATGCTCGGCGACGAGAGCGCCGAGGTTCGCGCCGCGGCGGTCGGCGCCCTCGCCATGCTCGGCGGCGAGGCGCAGACCGATCTGGCGCGGCCGTATCTCGACGACGCCAACCCGCGCATCGCGGCGACGGCCGCCGTCGTGCTCGCCGGCAGCGCGAAGGAAGAGGACCGCGAGCTCGCCGAGCGCGCCCTCACCCGGCTGTCCGGTGCGTCCGCCGGTCGCGCCGCGGCGCGGCGCGAGGTGGCGATCGCGCTGCGGCAGATCCGCGATCCGCGGACCAGCCTGCTGCTGGTGCCGCTCCTGAACGACGCCAATCTCGGGGTCGCCACCGAGGCGATGCGCACGGTGAAGGAGCGCGGCCAGGGCGACTTCCTGTTCGTGCCGGCGCTGGTGTCGCTGCTGCGGCACCGCAGCCTGAAGGGTCCGGCCCGCGACGTCCTGGTGAGCTATGGCGAAGAGGTGGTGCCGGCGCTGGCGCACTTCCTGGGCGACCCCGAGGAAGACATCTGGGTGCGGCGGCACGTGCCGTCGACGCTCTCGCGCATCCCCTGCCAGGCGTCGATGGACGCGCTGGTGGCGGCGCTCGTCGGCGAGAAGGACGCCTTCCTCCGCTACAAGTGCGTCGCCGCGGTCGATCGCCTGCACCGCGAGCATCCCGAGCTGACCTTCGATCCCAAACCGATCGAAACGCTGGCCTGGCTGGAGGGGATGCAGTTCTACCAGTTCCTCTCCTACCACGACAATCTCTTCACGCGCGGTGGCGTCACGGTGCCGTGCCTGCTGAAGGAGCTGCTCGAGGAGAAGCGGGCGCGGGCCCGCGACCGCGTGTTCTTCATGCTCGGCCTGCTCTATCCGCGGCGCGACGTGATGGCCGCGCGCTGGGCGATCGAGCACGGCGACGCCCGGGCCAGGGCCTCGGCCTGCGAGTACCTCGACAACGTGCTGTCGGGGCCGCTGCGCCGCCGGCTGATGGCGATGCTCGAGGACATGCCCGACGAGGAGCGCGTCCGCCGCGGCAACGTGATCCTTCACTCCCGGTCGCGCGACGTCGAGGAGACGCTGCTGATCCTGATCAACAGCGACGACGAAGTCGTCTCGGCGGCGGCCATCGACCTGGTCGGTCGCCTCGAGCTGCGCTCGCTGGCCGACGACCTCGATCACGTGCTGGCGTACCGGGACGTGCGCGACTGGCACGTCTTCGAAGCGGCGTCGTGGACGCTGGCCGGGCTGCGGCTGCAGGCGACCAAGCGCCGCGCGCTGTGGCTCGAACCGCTGCCGAGCGTCGAGATCGCCAGCCGGCTGCGATCGATTCCGATTTTCGCCTCGGTGGCGACCGACGAGCTGTTCCGCGTCGCCCGCACCGGACGTCAGGCACGGCTCGATCCCGGACACACGCTTTACGAGGCAGGCGCGCTGCCGTCGCACGTGTACCTTCTGCTCGACGGCCGCGTCCGCGCCACTGCGCCCGGCGGCGAGACCCGCGAAGTGCCGCATCCGGCGCCGCTCGGCCTCGAGGACGTGCTCGAGGAACGGCCGCATCCGGAAACCGTGCGCGCAACCGAGACGTCGGTCGCCTTGCAGCTGACCGTCGACGAGGCACGCGGGCTGCTCGCCGACAACACCGATCTCGTGCAGGGGCTGTTCCGCTGGATGCTGGATCATCCGGCCTTCGGCACCGGCCGTCTGGTCGTGCGCGGCACCGCGCACGGGCACGACGGGACGCCCACGCTGATCGACCCCGCCACGCTGCCCGACGGCGCGCAGCCCGGCGCCGCACTGCGGCCGATCGACGTCGTGCTGGCGCTGCGCCGGATTCCCCTGTTCGCGCGCAGCTCGGTCGAGGCGCGGCTGGCGCTCGCCGCGATCGCGCGCGAGGAGCGGCTCGAGCCGAACGGCCCCGTGGTGCACGCGGCCGACGCGCCGGCGATCTGGCTGCTGATCGAAGGCGAACTGTCGGCGACCGTCGGCGAGGGCGACACGCTGACCATCCGCCCCGGCGACGCCATCGGCGTGATCGAGACGTGCGCCGGCGTGCCACTCGGCGCCGAGGTGCGTGTCACCGCCGCCGGCCGCGCCCTGCGCATCAGCCACGAGGACTTCTTCGACCTGCTCGGCCAGCGCGCCGACCTGCTGCAGGCGCTGTTCGCGACGCTGTTCGGGGCCCGGCGCGCCGAATGGGGCCTCACCGCCGGCAACGGCCCGCAACCGTCCCCCAGCGTTGCGGACGCTCCGGCGCCGCAGGAGCTGGCGTGAGCGGACGGCGACTTGCCGGCACCGCTGTCGTGGCGGCGCTGGTTGCCGTCGCCACCGCGGCCTCGGCGCACGAGCTGTTCCTGCGCCCGCGCGGCTACTTCGTCGCGCCGCATGCAACCGTCACGCTGCCGGTCCTGAACGGCACCTTTGCCGCCAGCGAGAACGGCATCGAGCGAGCGCGGATCACCGATCTCTCGCTCGCTGGGCCGGCCGGACGCGCGCCGATCGATCGCGCGACGTGGACCGAGCGCGATCCACGGAGCACCGTGCGCGTCGGGTTCGCCGGTGCCGGCACCTACGCCGTCGGCGTCGAGCTCGCCGCCCGCACCCTGACGCTCGAGGGCCCGGCATTCGATCGCTATCTCGCCGAGGAAAGCATCACACCGATCCTCGATCGCCGGCGCACGCATGGCACGCTCGGACGGCGGGCGCGCGAATCGTACGCGAAGGCCGCGAAAGCGCTGATCGCCGTCACCGATGCCGCGGGACACCTGCTGCCGCCGGCGGCGGGTGGTGCCTCCGCCGCCCTCGAGGCGTTCGGCTACGACGCCGAGATCGTCCCCCTCGTCGATCCCTATGCCGTCGGTGTCGGGGCGACCGTGCCGGTGCGGGCGCTGCTCCACGGCAAGCCGCTCCCGGGGTGGACCCTGCGCGCCGGGGGCGCCATCGGCACGAGCAGCACGTCGATCCCAACGCAGGTGCTGACCACCGACCGCGACGGTCGCGCCGAGGTGCGCCTCACCCACGACGGGCATTGGTACGTCTCGTTCGTGCACATGGTCGAAGGCGACCGCGGCGCCGGCGTCGACTACGTCTCGCGCTGGGCCACCCTCACGTTCGGTGTCCTGCCCGCCGGCGCCCGCTGATTCCTGCCGAACGTGCTCGGAGCGTGCTCGGAGCAAGCTCCGAGCACGCACCTGGAAACGGGCCGCTTGACAGCCCACAGGCTCGATGCTAAGTTTCCAGCACACTGCTAGAAATTGAGCATGTGGACTGAAACTGCCATGCTGAGATTCGCCGACCGTCCCGCCCACCTCGACGTCAGCCGACGTGAGCGTCAGATCCTCGATGTCCTGTTCGCGCGCAAGCGCGCCACGGCCGCCGAGATCCAGGCCAACCTGCCGGAAGCGCCCAGCTATTCCGCGGTGCGGGCGCTGCTCCGTATCCTCGAGACGAAAGGGCACGTCCGGCATGAACAGGATGGCCCGCGCTACGTCTATGTGCCTGTCGTCGCGCGCGACAGCGCCAAGCGGTCGGCCCTGACCCACCTCGTGCGCACGTTCTTCGACGGCTCGACCGAGGACGCCGTCGCCGCGCTCCTCGATGGCGAGTCGACGCGTCTGTCGAACGCCGAGCTCGATCGGCTGTCGGGCCTCATCGCCCTGGCCAAGCAGAAGAGGTCGTGATGCTCCTCTGGGACGTTCTCGCTCGCTCCTCGGCGGTCCTCGTGGTCGCCGCGCTGACCAACGCCGCCTTGCGCGGCCGATCGGCGGCCGTCCGCCACGCCGTCTGGGCCTGCGGGCTCGCCGGCGCGCTGGCGGTGGCGCCGCTGTCGTGGATCCTCCCGACCTGGCACGTGCCGCTGTTGCCGGCGGTGTCCGCGGCGTCCCAGGCGGCCAATACCATGTCTGCGCCGACCGCGAACGTTGCGCTCGAGCCGGCGACGACGGTTCCGGAGCTGGACCGGGTTCCCTCGCGCGTCGCGCAGCTCCGGTCCGCTGCCGTGCCGGACGTGATCGGCGACGGGGGGAACGACGGCGGGCCTGCCGCGCCGCCAGCCGCGACTCCCAAGACGACGTCGGGCAGCGGAGCTGGCGGGGCGATGCCCTGGGGCACCGTGCTGCTCGGTCTATGGGCCTTCGGCACCCTGTTGTTCTTCGGCCGCATCGCGCTCGCCAACCTGGCGACGGTCCGCGCGCTCCGGGCGTCGCCCGACGTCGACGACATTCCGTGGCTGGGCACCGCTCGGCGCCTCGCTCGGGTCAGCGGCGTGCCGCGCACCCGGTTCATCCGCTCCGAGCGGATCACCATGCCGATGGCCGCCGGCTACCTGCGGCCGACGGTGGCGCTGCCGGCCGAGGCCGATGAGTGGCCCGCCGAGCGGCTGTCGTCGGTGCTGCTGCACGAGCTCGCCCACGTCCGCCGGCGTGACTGCCTCACCCAGCTCGCCGCGAGCGCCGCCTGCGCCCTGTACTGGATGAACCCGCTCGCTTGGTACGCCGCGAAGGCGCTGCGCCGGGAGCGCGAGCGAGCCTGTGATGACGCGGTCCTGGTCGCGGGAACGGCCGGGCCGGCCTACGCCGAACATCTGCTCGACGTCGCGCGCGCCGCGCGCCACGTCACGACACCAACGTGGTCGGGGGGTGTGGCGATGGCCCACCGCTCCGAGCTGGAGGGACGACTCATGGCCATTCTCGACGACGCACGCAACCGGCAGTCCGTGTCCTATGGGGCCGCAGGCATCGCCGGCGTTCTCTGCCTCGCCCTGGTGACGCCGCTGGCGGCGCTCGATCCGTGGGCCCTCGGCGCCGCGGCTGCGGCACAGCCGGTCGCCGTCCCGCCCGGCGCCGGCCCGACGCCCAAGGCGCCCAAGGCGCCGCGGCCCAGCATGCCGCCCGCCCGCGGTCCGGTCGGCGGCGTCGTCGCGCCGATCGCCCTGGCCGACGGTGTCATCGCGCCCGAGGGGCTCGCCCGGATTGCCGCGATCGCCGAAGCCGCCGCGGACGCGGCCGAGGCCGTCGAGGCCGACGCCGCCTGGGCGAGCGCACACGCCGCGGCCGCGGTTCACGCCGCGGCCCGCGTGGCGCCGACCGTGCGGGTCGCGCCCATGGCCATCGCGCACGACTACAGGTTCGACTACGGCGTCGATGTGGCGGTCAACGTCGACGCCCAGTCGCTGCCGACGCCCGCTCCGACGCCGACGCCGGCGCCGACGCCGCAGCCGACGCCGACCACCCCGCGGGCCGCCTCGTCGGCGGATCGCGCCGATCGGGCCGCCCGGGCCGTCCGTCGCGACGAGACCCCCGCCGATCCGCGCGTCGTCGCCGCACTCGCTGGCGCGCTCAAGGACAGCGACGTCGAGGTCCGCCAGCAGGCCGCGCACTCGCTCGGCCAGATGCGCGACCCGGCCGCGGTCGACGCCCTGATCCCGGCGCTCCAGGACAGCGACGTCGAGGTCCGGCAGAACGTGGTCTTCGCGCTCGGCCAGCTGCGTGACGTGCGCGCCATCCCCGGGCTCGCGATCGCCCTCAAGGACGCCAACGAGGAAGTGCGGCAGCGCGCCGCGTTCGCGCTCAGCCAGCTACGCGACCCGCGCGCCATCGATCCGCTACTCGTCGCGGCCAAGGACACCAACCCCGAAGTGCGCCGCCAGGCGCTCTTCGCCATCGGCCAGATCGACGCCGCCCGCGGCAAGGATGCCGCCATCGACGCGCTGAAGGACAAGGACGCCGAAGTCCGGCGGATGGCGGTGCACCTGCTCGGCCGGCTGCGCTGAGCATCGGCGCGCACGCTCACTGGGGCGCCGTCCGCGGCGCCCCTCTTTCGCCCTTGTGGTGCAGGTTTTCTAGCATCGTTTTCGGAGGCTCCATGTCCCCTGCCCTGTTGTCGACCGCCTGCGCCGGTCTGGTACTCGCCGTCGGATTCGGTCTCGCCCCGGCCCACCGCGCCGACGCTGCTGAGGACGTCGCCGTCGCCGTGAAGGCGGCCGCCGCGGCGCCGCTCGCGGTCATGCGCCGGGACACCATCCCCTCGCTGATCGCGCAGCTCGATTCACCGGTGCCGGCAGCGCGTGCCCTGGTCGCCTGCGCGCTGGGCGAGCGCAAGGCCGACGCCGCACCCGCCATCGCGTCGCTCGTCGCGCTGCTCGACGACGACGCACCGGTCAGCCCCTACGTGTGCCGCGAGGAGTGGTGGCGTAACGGCAACGACGACGACCACGACGGCTTCACCGGCCGCTGGCACCCGACCGAGCCGACGACGCCCGGCCAGGAGGCGGCACGGGCGCTGGCCCGCATCGGGACCCTCGTCTTCGATCCGGTGCTGCGCGTGCTGCCCGCTGGCGGCGGCCACGCCCGGCGCAACGCCGCCTGGATCCTGGGCGCGCTGCGCGATGAGCGCGCCGTCGCACCGCTGATCGCGCAGACCAGCGATGCGCTCGCGACCGTGCGCGAGAACGTGGTCTGGTCGCTCGGCGCGATCCGCGACGAGCGCGCCGTCGAGGCCCTGGCCCGCGTCGTCGTGAAGGACGTCAGCGCCGACGTGCGGAAGCAGGCGGCCTGGGCGCTCGGCGCCATCCGCGATGCCCGCGGGCTCGACGCTCTCGGGAGCGCTCTCAAGGATCGCGATCACAACGTGCGCAAGCAGGCGGCATGGGCGCTCGGCGCGATTCGCGATCCGCGCGCCATCGACGGCCTGGCCGGCGCCCTGGGCGACAGCCAGGGCGAGGTGCGCAAGCAGGCGGTGTGGGCGCTGGGCGCCATCGGCGACGGTCGCGCAATCCCCGGCCTGACCACCGCGCTCGCCGACTCGGACGACGACGTCCGGCACCAGGCGGCGTGGGCGCTCGGGGCGATCCGCGACGCGCGGGCGGTCGAGCCGCTGCTGCGCGGCCTCAAGGATCGCGAGAGCGGCGTGCGGAAGCAGGTCGCCTGGGCCCTCGGCGCCATTCGCGACGCCCGGGCCGTCGACGGCCTCATCGTCGCGCTGAACGACGCGCACGGCGCAGTGCGCAAGCAGGTCGCCTGGGCGCTCGGCGCCATCGGCGACGCGCGGGCCAGCGTCGGCCTCACGGCCGCGCTCGAGGACAAGGACGCCGACGTCCGCCGTCAGGCGGCGTGGGCGCTGGGCGCAGTGGGCAAGCGCCAGTAACCGCTAACCGGCGGACGCAGCCGCCCGCGGCGGTCCGGCGGCGCGCTCAGCGCCGGCGGACGCCTCGCCGCGGATCCTGCGGCTGCCGCGCCAACCAACAACGTCCGCCGTCAGGCGGCGTGGGCGCTGGGCGCAGTTGGCAAGCGCCAGTAGCCGCTGACCGGCGGACGCAGCCGCCCACGGGTGGTCAGCCGGGCGCTCGCCGTCCGTGGCCCGCGCGCCGCTGCATTCGACGGGCGATGCATCCCGGCGCTCGGCGTTCCTCCTCGCTCAGATAGTCCCGCTATCTTCGCTCGTCGCGCATTGAGCGCCGGGCGCCCCGCCCGTCTGGGTGCGAGGCGTCACCCGGGCCCCGGACGGCCGCGGCGGTCTCAGGGCTGGC
>JANOIR010000073.1:0-1854 GCA_031407765.1 Vicinamibacteraceae bacterium | reverse complement strand
CGGCAGGCCATCAGACCCCAGCGACGAGCTGCGCCGAGGCCGAGCGCGTCGCCCGCCGCGATCGCGCCGCGCGCGTCATCTACGGCGGCGATCCTCAGATGACCGGCCGCGCGATCCCGCGGGTCGGCGCGCCGCCCCTGCGCTATCCGGACCGCGGCTCTCCCAACGATGACGAAGCGCGCGCGGTGCCGTTCGAGCACGGCTTCAAGGACGGCCGTGACGAGGGGCGCGACGATCGCGGCGACGACCAGCGCTTCGACCCGACGCGGCACAACCGCTATCGGACCGCCGAGCGCGGCTACGAGCGACGCTTCGGCGACAAGACCGAGTACAGCGAGACGTATCGCGAGGGGTTTCGCGCCGGCTACGCCGAAGGCTATCGCAGCGTCATGATGACGCGCCGCGACCGCTGACAACAGGCGCAGCGCCTACCAGGCGGCTGCCGCCGCCCGTCGACCCGGGACACTAGGGTGTCGGCTGCTTGACGAACTTGACGGTGCTTTCGAGCGCCTGCAGCGTGATGTCGAGCAGCCGCTCACCGCCCTGCAGATCGGGGCGGCTCTGCCCCTGCGGCCCCATCACGAAGTCGTGGTACCCGCCCTCATAGACCTCCATGTGCACGCGCTTGCCGGCCTTCTCGAGCCGATCGTGTAGCAGGCGGTTGATCGGGAGCAGCGAGTCGGCAGTCCCCACCAGGATCAGGATCGGCGTCGTGACCTTCTCGATGTTCGCCGTGGCGCGAGCCTCGTCGACGGTCATGTCATGGAAGCGATCTTCGCGCGGCGCGCTCGGGTTGGCCTTGACGCCGAGAAAACGGATCGGCGCGCCCGCCCCGAGGATGGCCCCGCGCACCGACGTCCGCGACAGCAGATGCATCGTGACGTCGCCACCCAGGCTGACACCGTAGACGTGGATGCGGCTGGCGTCCACGAACGGCAGCTTGCGAACGTGGTCGATGACGGCGACGGCGTCGTCGGCGTAGGTCACGGCCTCCGGCGGCGGCGGGTCGGCGAGGGTCGCGAGGTTCACCGGCCGATAGTCGGCAATGACGACGACGTAGCCTTCCTGCAGGAAACGCTCGAAGACCGGGCCGCCGTGATCGCCGCGGGCCCAGCCCACGAGCTGCTCCATGCCGCGGCCGCCGGGGTTGCCGTGGAAGTGGACCAGCGCCGGGAACGGGCCGTCGCCCTTCGGCTTGCGCAGCGCGGCGGCGACGTACAAGCCGTCCTTGCTCTTGATGTAGATTCGCTCGACCGGCGAATCGGCCTCGCTCACGACGTGGATGTACTTGTCGTGCGGGACGGTCTTGGCGCCGGGAAATTGTTGGATGTCACCAGACATGAGCAGGGAGAGCAGCAGCCACATGGCGCGGATTGTACACGGGTCACCCCGGTGACGCTCACCCGGGAACAGGCCGAGAGCCGCACGATCCTGCGGGCCTTGGTCGGGTCGACCGTCCACGGGCTCAACGTGCGCGATGCGGTCGAGGACCGCGACGAGATGGGCGTGCTCGTTGAGCCGTTCGAGGCCGTGGTCGGCTTCCGGCGATTCGAGCAGTTGATCTACCGCTCGGCCGCCGAGCGAGAAGGCCGCGCCGACGCGAAATCTCGGGCCGGCGACCTGGATCTCGTGATCTATTCGCTGCGGAAGTACGTCCGCCTGTGCCTGACCGGCAACCCGACGATGATGCTGCCGCTGTACGCGCCACCGGACGCCGTGATCGTCTGCACGCCGCTCGGGGAGGAACTGCGGGCGCTGGCGCCACGGATCGCCAGTCGCCGGGCGGGGCATGCATTTCTCGGCTATCTGCGCGCGCAGAAGCAGCGCCTGCTTGGCGAGCGGGGCCAGATGCGG
>JANOIR010000175.1:0-3557 GCA_031407765.1 Vicinamibacteraceae bacterium | reverse complement strand
TCGCCAGCCGCCAGGAACGCCGTCGCGGAATCGCCATCCTCACGCAGGTCAGCGACAGCCGTGCGGAGATCGAAGTGGCGGCGCTCGGCCAGGCCCCAGCCCTCCTCGGCGATGCGGGCGGCGCGCTCGAACGTCTCCTTGAAGGTCAGCGTGCCGAAGCGGGTGAGCAGCGCGTCGTAGCCGGAGATGGCGCCCGGCACCGTCGCCGCGTTGACGCCGCTTGCGGGCATCGCCGTGCCGCCGAGCGTCTGCCTGAAGAACTCGGGCGTCCAGCCGGCCGGCGCCCAGCCGGCGGAGTTCAGCGCGTAGAGCTTCTTGTCCCGGGCGACGTAAACGAGCGCGAAAAGGTCGCCGCCGATACCGGTGTCGTTCTGCGACGTGACGTCGAGCACCGCGCCGGTCGCGACCGCGGCGTCGATGGCGTTGCCGCCCTGCCGCAGGATCTCGAGGCCCGCTTGCGTCGCCAGCGGATCGCTCGTGGCGACGATGCCGTGGCGGGCGAGGACCTCCGAGCGTCCCTGCGCCAGCCAGCCCTGCGCCCGCGAGCCGGGCACGGCGTCGATGTCGGCCGTGGGCTGCGGGCGGTCGGCGGTCGGCGTGCCGAACGGCGTCGGCGATTGCGCCTGGCCGGCGGCGCACCACATCGCGAGGGCGGCAGCAGAGAGCGAAATCACACGCGGCGGACGGGCCGGCACGGAGGCACGTATGGGACGGGGCATGGTGCCGCGATTCTATACGGCACCAGCATCCCCGATGCAGGACGTCGATCAGTGCGAGACGGCCAGCAGCGGCACGTCGATCGGCGAGGTGAAGCACGATTCGCTGATGAAGGCGTCGAGGTCGACCGCCCGGCGCTCGAGCTCGTTGAAGAACCGGGCCGGCGTGAAATCCGCCGGGTCGTCGACCCAGGTCCCG
Organism: Vicinamibacteraceae bacterium; assembly: GCA_031407765.1. GTDB lineage: Bacteria > Acidobacteriota > Vicinamibacteria > Vicinamibacterales > Vicinamibacteraceae > JBDSLU01. The sequence goes on along the minus strand of JANOIR010000175.1, from coordinate 2,642 downwards.
GTCATGAAAAATGACAACAGCGCCTGGCTTCCGAACGCGGCCGGGATCACGTGGTTGAACGCGCTGCCGGTTTCGCCGGTGTGGCAGGCGTTGCAGGTGTTGAGCGAGAACTGATGCCGGGCCTGGCGATCGAAGATCGGACTGCCGACCGCGCCGTCCCAGAAGCTCGGACCGCTGTAGATGATCGAGCCGCCGCGGAACGGCGCGCGCGCGCTCGGGTAGCGGAGCGGCACGACGTAGTCGTCCGCGGTGATGGTCGCGGCATGCTGATTGACGTAGTCGTCGAGGTACGGCCCGAACCTGACCAGGCGATCGGGCGTCTGCGCCACGGTGTCCGACGCGAGCAGGTGGGTGGTCGGATCGATCCGGAATTCGCGGGCCTCCCAGTCGATGCCGTCCCCCGTGTCATCGAGGCGATTCTCGTTGGTGCGCACCTGATTCAGGGCGCTGCCGTTGGGCTTGCCGCCGCCGGCATTGGCGACGACGACCTGATCGGTGATGGCCTGGAGCGCGGCGTTGTACTGCGGCGAGCCGATGACCAGGGTGTCGAGCGCCTTCCACTGGTTGGCCAGCGCCTTGAGGTTCAGGCACCCCGAGACCGGCAGGCCGAACTCGAGAATGACCTGAAAGGCGTTGGCGAAGGGCACCGCGCATCCGGCCGGCGTGTGCGCGAACACGAAGCGGAGCTCGCCGCCTTTGACGCTGCCATAGGCCGTCTGCCCGCGCAGGTCGAGGCGGTTGACGATGGCCAGCAGCTTGAAGGGCGCCTTCGACAGATCGAGCGGCGCGTTGGGGCCTCCGCTCGCAGCTACCCAGGGATCGATGATCTCCGTCTTCATCAGCGTGCGCTTCTTGACCGTCCAGCCATTGACGCTCTGGTCGGTCATCCAGCGATTGAGCCAGCTCCGCACGAACTGTGAGGCAGGGACGCCGGTGACCGGGGTGTTGGCCATCTCGGTCATCAGATGCCCGAAGCTCCAGGCGCCCATCGACGGCTGACCACACGAAGCTATCGTCCGGGTCGGGTCCTCGACCACGCCGAGGTTGTTGATCAGAAGTGAATGGGTCTTGCTGATGTGATCCGGATCGCCCCAGGGCTCCCACGGGAACGGCTGGCCGGGCTGCCACTGACGGGGATCCATCGCCGCATCCACCGGCTGCTTCGAGCGGTGACGCCACGTGCGCGCCGGCATTGCGGTGCGCGACTGCGAGAGCCGGACGATGCGATCGCGCGCGGCGACGAGGTCCATGCGGCCGAGCGCCGTGTAGAGGCCGTCGCCGGCGCGCGCGTCGAAGCCCTGGCCGTCGTCGGCGAGGACGACGGTGCCGTACTCGGTGGCGTACGGCACGCGTACCGGAACCTGCAGACCATCCTCGAACCTGACGCGCAGCACGGCGTTGCCACCCGGTATTGCGCTTGCCAGCGGCTCGATCGTCGCTGTCGCCGGGACGAACACACGATTGGCCCGCGGAGGCGCCGTCTGTCCTGATGGGCGCGTCACGAGCCCGCCCAACACTACCACCAGCACCAATGTCCGACGCACCATGCGGCTCACCCCCTGTCAATGGAACGAGGGGACCAGCTCGACCGAACTTTCTGCCTGGGCGCAGAATTCCGGTGGAGGTCCGCACTCAGCGCGAGTGGCCACGCTCAGTGCGAGACGGCCAGCAGCGGCAGGTCCAGCGGGATGGCGAAGCACGACTCGCTGATCAGCGCGTCCATGTCGACCGCCCGGCGCTCCAGGTCGTCGAAGAAGCGTGTCGGCATGCCATCGGCGACGTCGTTCACCGAGATGCCGGTCAGGAAGCCCGACAGCGTCGCAATCGTTCCGAACGGGGTACTGCCCACATGCGTGAAGAACGTCCCGGTTTCCTTGCCGTGGCACCCGTTGCAGGTGTTGAGCGAGGCCTTGTGCCGGGCCGCGCGATTGACAATGGGGTGACCCGGGGCCCCGTCCCAGTGCACCGCGCCGTAGGTGATGCCGCTGCCGCGGAACGGGTCGGCGTCGGTGGGGAACCGCAGCGGCAGCACGTAGTCGTCAGCAATGATCGCGAACGAGTTCTGGTTGACGTAGTCGGCGAAGGTCGGTCCCTGGAACTGGAAGTGCGGGGAGGGAGTCTGTGCCGTGGTGTCCTGCGTCAGCAGGTGTGTGGCCGGGTCGATCCGGAACTCGCGCAACTGCCAGTCGAGGCCTTCGCCGGTGTCGTCCAAGTGATTTTCGTTGGTGCGGAGCTGGTTCAGGGCGCTGCCGTTCGGCTTGCTGCCACCGGCGTTGGCGACGACGACCTGCTCCGTGATGGCCTCCAGCGCGGCGTTGTACTGCGGCGAGCCGAGCGGCAGCGAGCCGAGCGCCTTCCACTGGGCGGCGAGTGCCTTGAGGTTCGGGCACCCGGAGACCGGCACTCCGAACTCGAAGATGACCTCGAAAGGCCGTCCGTCGTTCACGCAGTTCGGCCTCATGTGGGCAAAGACGAAGCGCAGTTCGCCGCCACTGGTCCCGCCGTAGGCCGCCTGGTCGCGCAGGTCGAGACGATTCACGATCGCCAGCAGGCGGAACGGCGCCTGCGCGAGATCGAGCGGGACGTTGGCGCCGCCGCTCGCCGCCACCCAGGGATCGATGATCTTGGCCTGCATCATCGTC
>JANOIR010000653.1:0-19409 GCA_031407765.1 Vicinamibacteraceae bacterium | reverse complement strand
GGCGACGTGAAGTACCACTCTGGCGCCGAGCGATCGCTCAAGAGCCTGACCGTGTCGATGGCCCCGAACCCGAGCCACCTCGAGTTCGTGAATCCGGTCGTCGCCGGCATGGCCCGCGCCGCCGGCACGCGCGTCGACGGCCCCGGCAAGATCACCTTCGACCCGAAGCGCACGCTGCCGATCCTGATCCACGGCGACGCCGCCTTCCCCGGGCAGGGCGTGGTCGCCGAGACGCTGAACCTGGCGCGCCTCGACGGCTACTCCACCGGCGGCACGATCCACGTCATCGCCAACAACCTGATCGGTTTCACCGCCAACTCGCGCGAGGCCTACGGCACCTCCTACTCGAGCGGCCTGGCGCGCGGCTTCAAGATCCCGATCATCCACGTCAATGCCGACGATCCGGTCGCCTCCCTCGAGGCGGCACGGGTGGCCTCGGCGTATCGCTCGACGTTCCAGAAGGACGTCATCATCGACCTGATCGGCTATCGCCGCTACGGCCACAACGAGGGCGACGAGCCGAGCTTCACGCAGCCGCTGCTCTACGCCAAGGTCGCGACGCACCCGACCGTGCGTCGGCTGTGGGCCGATCAGCTGATCGCCCGCGGCAAGGTCACGGCCGACGCCGCCGAGGTGATGTACCGCCGGCACTTCACCGTGCTCGAGGAGGCGCTGGCCTCGCTCAAGCCGGAGCGTGATTTCGTCGAGCCGATTCCGGAGCCGCCGCCGCCGGGCGCAGCGCGCACGGTGAGGACCTCCGTGCCGCTGGCGCAGCTCGAGGCGCTGAACGCGTCGCTGGTGTCACGGCCGGCCGGCTTCCAGCAGCACCGCAAGCTCGATCGCGCACGGGAGCGGCGGCAGGTGCTGCTGGCCAACCCGGACGAACGGACGATCGACTGGGCCGCGGCTGAGGAGTTGGCGTTCGCCTCGGTGCTGGCCGATGGGATCCCCATTCGGCTCACCGGCGAAGATGTCGAGCGCGGCACGTTCAGCCACCGCCACGCGGTGTTCCACGACGCCGTGACCGGCAAGCGCCACATCCCGCTGCAAGCCCTCGAGCAGGCCAAGGCCGCCTTCGAGGTGCGCAACAGCCCGCTCTCCGAAGCCGCCACCGTCGGCTTCGAGTTCGGCTACAACGTGCAGGAGCCGAACCGTCTGGTGGTCTGGGAAGCGCAATACGGCGACTTCATCAACGGCGCGCAGGTGATCATCGACGAGTTCATCACCTCGGGGCGCGCCAAGTGGGGCCTGACGCCGTCGCTGGTGCTGCTCCTCCCGCACGGCTACGAAGGCCAGGGGCCCGACCACTCGTCGGCGCGGCCCGAGCGCTTCCTCGAATCGGCCGCCGACATCAACCTGCGGCTCGCCAACTGCACCACCGCCGCCCAGTACTTCCATCTGCTGCGCCGTCAGGCGCTGCTGCTCGCCACGGATCCGCTGCCGCTCATCGTGCTGACGCCGAAGAGCCTGCTCCGTCATCCGATGGTCGCCTCGTCGCCGCGCGAGCTGGCCGAGGGGCGCTGGCAGCCGACCATCGACGACGCCGACGCGCGCACCCGCCCCCGCGACGTGCGCCGGCTGGTGCTCTGCAGCGGCAAGATCTACGTCGACCTCGTCTCGAGCGAGGCGCGCGCTGCGACGCCGGCGGTGGCGGTCTGTCGCGTCGAACAGCTCTATCCCTTCCCCGCCCACGAAATCGCGGCGATCATGGCCGGCTACCCGAACCTGCAGGAGATCCTGTGGGTCCAGGAGGAGCCGCAGAACATGGGCGCCTGGACCTTCGTCCGCAGCGAGCTCGAGGCGCTGGCTGGCGAGCGCCTGCCGGTGCGCTACGCCGGGCGCCCGCGCAGCGCGAGCCCGTCAGAAGGATCGGGCGCGCTGCACCAGATCCATCAGCGCATCATCGCCGACCAGGCCTTTGCGCTGAATGTTCCGGTCGAGGCACGCTGAGGACCCTGGTCGGAATAGGGTGGTCAACTTGGGCGCCGAGGCGCCCGCCCGGCAAGGCGCGAGGAGCGCGCATACCGGGCGTATGCAGTCGTTAGAGGAGTCAGGTGGCCATCAACATCGTCGTTCCCCAGCTCGGTGAGTCGGTCGTCGAAGCGCGCGTCGCGCGGTGGTTGAAGCACGAGGGCGACGCGGTCGCCGCCGGCGAGCCCGTCGTCGAGCTCGAGACCGAGAAGATCGACCTCGAGGTCGGGGCCGAGCAGGCCGGGGTGATCGCGTCGATCAAGCACCCGGAAGGGGCCGACGTGAAGGTGGGGGACGTGCTGGCGGTGGTGGAGGCGAGCGCGCCCGCGTCGACGCCGGCCGCCACAGCGACGCCGCCTGCCGCGACCACGACGTCGGCGGCCGAGTCGCAGCCCGCCGCGGCCGCAGCCGCGCCGGCCTCGGGCAAGGACAGCCAGAAGGCGACGCCGACCGCGCGCCGGATGGCTGAAGCGCACGACGTCGCGCTGTCGGCCGTCGCCGGGAGTGGCGATGCCGGCCGGATCACGAAAAAGGACGTCGCCGATCAGGTCCAGGCCCAGGCCCCGGCTGCCCCTGCGTCGGCGTCCGCCCCTGCCCCCGCTCAAGCCCAGGCGCCGGCCCCCGCACCGGCCCCGCCGCCTCCGGCCGCGAAGAGCGCCAAGCCCGCGACCCCGGTTGCGCCGCCGGCGCCGCCGCGTGCGCCGGGCACCCGCGCCGAGACGCGCGAGCGCATGTCGAAGCGGCGGCTGACGATCGCCCGCAACCTGGTCGAGGCGCAGCGCACCGCGGCGATGCTGACCACCTTCAACGAGGTGGACATGACCGAGCTGATGGCCCTGCGCGAACGCCGCAAGCAGGCGTTCAAGGAGCGCTACGGGCTCGGCCTCGGCATCGCCTCGTTCTTCGTCAAGGCATCGGTGGCGGCCTTGCGCGCCTTCCCGCGCCTGAACGCCGAGATCCAGGGCGAGGAGATGGTCCTCAAGCAGTACTACGACATCGGCATCGCGGTCGGCGCGCCGCAAGGCCTGGTCGTCCCGGTGCTGCGCAACGCCGAGGATCTGTCGTTCGCCGGCATCGAGCATGCGATCAGGACCTACGCCGGCAAGGCGCAGAACTCCACCCTGACGCTCGAGGATCTCAAGGGCGGCTCGTTCACGATCACCAACGGCGGTGTCTTCGGCTCCATGCTGAGCACGCCGATCCTGAACCCGCCGCAGGTCGGCATCCTCGGGCTGCACAAGATCGAGGATCGCCCGGTCGCCATCAAGGGCCAGGTCGTGATCCGCCCGATGATGTACGTTGCGCTGAGCTACGATCACCGGCTCGTCGACGGCCTCGAAGCGGTGCAGTTCCTGGTCCGGGTGAAGGAGCTCATCGAGGACCCGGGCCAGATGCTGCTGGAGGGCTGAGCCCGCCGCCGGCCCGGGATACGTGTAGCCCTCGGGCGCCGTGACGGCCGGCACGACCGGGCGAACGTCTCAAAGTCGATGCGTCAGTGCGCCGCGCTCCTTGCCGTCGTGCTGGCCTGTCCCGGACCCGCGTGGGCTCAGACGACTGTGGCCTCGTCCGCGGCCCGGCCTCAGAGCCCGGCACCGGCAACGGCGGCCGCCGCCCCCGCAGACCCTTCACCGGCCGACCCGGATCTCGCCCGCATCAAGCGCCGGCTCGGCGCCGAGACGCCCCTGCGCGACGCCGCCACGCATGCGCCGGTGCCGACCTTCCGCGTCAGCGTCACCGAGAAGGTCGACATCTGGAAGTTCTGGGGCGAGCCGGACGAGGTCGCCGCCTATGTCCGGCCGCGCGGCGGGACTTGGCACCACGAGTTCCAGGACATGGTCACGCCGGACGAGTACAAGGGCTACGGCGGGATCCTGGGCAACGGCGAGAAGCTCCAGCTCGCCGCGACGAGCCTGGCCTTCGCCGGGGCCATGAAGCTGCTCGGCATCGGCGTGCGGCAGGCCAAGCAGGGGCTCGAGAATCGGGCGAAGCGCAAGGCCAAGGAAGAAGTGCAGCAGGAGCTCGAGGCCTTCTACGCGCTGCACCCCGAGGCCCGACCGGCGGCGCCAGCGACACCGCCGTAGCGTCACGTCCCGGGTGGGAACAGCGCCCGCAGCACGTCGCCCGCCCGACGCGCCCAGTCGACCTCCGAGTGCCCCCCACCGGCGACCTCCCGATAGTGCAGGTCGATGCCGATTCGCCAGCCGTGGTACCGCAGGATGTTCTTCAGCATTCGCGCGTGGTGCAGCACGCCCGGCCCCTCGTGCGTGCCCGCGTCGAGCCAGATCGTCACCGGCAGCCGATCGTCGAGCTCCCGCGCGCGATCCAGGCTGCGCCGGCCATCCCACCACAGTGAGGGTGACAGGGCCGCCACGCGCCCGAACACATCGGGGCGGGCCAGGCCGATCTCGAGCGCCGCGAGGCCACCGAGCGACGAGCCGGCGATGCAGGTGGCCGCCGCCTCCGGCCGCGTCCGGTAGCGCGCGTCGATCCACGGCTTCAGTTCGTCGGTGACGAACGTGCGATAGGCAACGAGGCGTCCGCCGGCCTGTCGCCGCCGGTCGTGGCTGGGCGTGTATTCGTGGATACGCTCGACGCCGCCGTGATCGATGCCGACGAGGATCAGCGGCCCGATCAGGCCGGCATGGATCAGCGCCTCCGCCGTCTCGTCGAGGCCCCAGTCCTGTCCCGGCACGAAGGCCCGCCCGGGATCGAACAGGTTCTGGCCGTCCTGGAGATAGAGCACCGGATAGCGGCCGTCGGACGTGTCGTAGCCTGGCGGCAGGTAGATCGAGACGAGTCGCGTCCCGCCGAGCGCCGCCGACCGGAAGTCGTGCAGCAGGTCGAAGCGGCCGGACAGCCGCGCCCCGGGCTCGGCGTCACCGCGCACGATCGACGCCGGGCCGACGTCCTCGAGCGTCATCGCGGCCGGGAGCCAGTGGTGAACGTGGCGCGTCGCACCGAGACGGGCGAGGCGCCCGACTGGCAAGGCTCGACGACGGAGAATATCGGGAATATTCGACGGAGGAGCAACGCCGACAGCCGGGATGCATCGACCGTCGACTGCAGCGCCACGTTGACCACGGGCTCTATACTACCGACTCATGCCCGTCATCGAACCCGGTCGCCCCGCCCCCGCCTTCTCGCTCCCCGATCAGACCGGCCGCGTCCACACGCTCGCCGACTACGCCGGCCGTCCGCTGGTGCTCTACTTCTATCCCAAGGACGACACCTCGGGCTGTACCAAGGAAGCGTGCACGTTCCAGGCGGCGCTGCCCGACTTCGACACCCGCCGCGCCGCGGTGCTCGGCGTCAGCGTCCTCGACAGCGCCAGCAAGGCCAAGTTCGCCAAGAAGTACGACCTGCGCTTCCCCCTGCTCGCCGACGAGGATCACGCGGTTGCCGATCGCTACGGCGCCTGGCAGCAGAAAAGCATGTACGGTCGCAAGTACATGGGTGTCGCCCGCATCACCTACCTGATCGGGCTGGACGGCCGCGTCGTGCAGCGCTGGGATACCGTGAAGCCGGCCGATCACGCCGCCGAGGTCCTTGCCGCGGTCACGACGCTGAAGTCGTAGGCCGCTGCGGGGCATCGCGGCTGTCCATGCGCCGGCGCCGCTGCGCCACGTGGCGCAACCGCGCGACGAGCCACGCGCCGCCGAAGGACAGTACCACCGCCAGAAGAGGCATCACGAGTCGTACGGCGAGCTCGGGGAAGCGTCCGGGCGGAGGCCGCAGCGTCTCCAGCAAGAAAACGTGCGAGATGTAGACGGCAGGCACGTAACGCGCCAGGCGGGCGGCCCAGCGATCGAGTCGCGTCGCGCCGGACGAGAGCGCGAGTATGCCTACCCCTATCGCGTAGGGGACGGTGCCGGCGAGCATCGCCAGCCGTAGCGGCCGCGTACCGTAGGTGCTGCTGATCCACAGCACTTCGATCGTATGGAGCGCCAGACCAGCCGCGATCAACACCGACGCCTGCCACTGCCGCGGCGGGTGTACGCGCTCGAGCCCAAGCACCACACCGACCGCGAAGAAGAGCGGCGCCTGCAGCAGCAGCTCCGCCCACCACCCCTGCCAGACCACGTCGGTCGGCGGGTGGTACGGACCGATTGCCAGGCCGATGCCGTAGAGGACGGCGGTGAAGGCCACGAACGCCCGGACCCGGGCGCGGGCCAGGAGGAACCCGGCCACGGCCACCACCAGCATCAGCACGACGAGGAACCACAGGTGGGCTCGCGGGCCGTGCAGGAGCAGTCCCCACGGATCCTGCGCCTGGCGTTCGATGAACGCGGCGAAGCCCGGGGCCAGGCCACGGCTCCGTATCAGCTTGGCGGCGTCGATCAGCCAGTAGCCGAGGCAGGCGATGCCGTAGAGCAGGGCGAGGTGCGTGATGTAGTAGCGCGCCGCCCCGGGGGCGCGGTCGCGCAGGAGGCGCGGTCCGATGTGCTCGCCGGCCAGCAGCAGGAAGAGCGGCACGGCCGCGCGGCTCACGATGCTGAGCGCGAACTGCACGGCCGTGATGCCCGGCTCCGTCGACCGACCGAGGAGCAACTCGCTGTGGCCGACGATGATCAGGAGCATCGCGTAGACGCGGAACGCGCCGACACGTGTCCTGTGCAGCCCGATCCGCCGGGCGCTGTGCCAGTCCGAACGCCGGGGCAGTCGACGCAGCATGGGAAGCTCCGGCGAGGCGACCCGCAGGTCACCCCGCCGGCGTCGAGCACCACGGGCGCTCTGGGGCGCGCCCGGGGTTGCTCAGTAGCGGTAGTGGGCCGACTTGTACGGTCCGTCGACCGTCACGCCGAGGTAGTCCGCCTGCTCCTTGGTCAGCGTCGTCAGCTTGACGCCGAGCTTGGCGAGGTGGAGCCGGGCGACGTCCTCATCCAGCTTCTTCGGCAGGATATAGACGCGGCGCGCGTCGTAGCTGGTCCCCGACAGCGTCGGCTTGCCGGTGGCGCTGAAGTGCAGGTCGAGCTGCGCCAGCACCTGGTTGGTGAACGACGACGACATCACGAACGACGGATGGCCGGTGGCGCAGCCGAGGTTCAGGAGCCGACCTTCGGCGAGAACGAGCACGCTGTGCTCCGGCCGGCCGCCTGCCGCCGCGAACACCCACTCGTCGTACTGCGGCTTGACCTGCACCCGCGTCGCGCCGGACTTGGCCAGGCCGGCCATGTCGATCTCGTTGTCGAAGTGGCCGATGTTGCCGATGATCGCCTTGTCCTTCATCCGGCGCATGTGATCGACGGTGAGGATGTTCTTGTTGCCGGTCGCGGTGATGAACACGTCGGCGGTCTCGATGACGTCGTCGAGCGTCGTGACCTGGTAGCCTTCCATCGCCGCCTGCAGCGCGCAGATCGGATCGATCTCGGTGACGATGACGCGGCAGCCCTGGCCCTTGAGCGCCTGGGCGCAGCCCTTGCCGACGTCGCCGTAGCCGAACACGACGGCGACCTTGGCCGACAGCATCACGTCCGAGGCGCGGTTCAGCCCGTCGATGAGCGAGTGGCGGCAGCCATAGAGGTTGTCGAACTTGCTCTTGGTCGCCGAGTCGTTGACGTTGATCGCCGGGAACAGGAGGGTGTTCGCCGCGGTCATCTCGTAGAGGCGGTGGACACCGGTCGTGGTCTCTTCGCTGACGCCCTGGATGCCTTCGGCGATCTTCGTCCAGCGTCCGGGATTCGCCTTCAGCTCGGTGCGGGCGGTGTCGAGGATGACACCCCACTCCTCGGGATCGTTGGCCTCGTCGAAGGCCGGCACGACGCCGCTCTTCTCGAACTCGCGCGCCTTGTGCACGAACAGCGTCGCGTCGCCGCCGTCGTCGACGATCAGCGTCGGGCCGGTGCCGTCCGGCCACACGAGGGCCTCCTTCGTGCACCACCAGTACTCGGTCAGCGTCTCGCTCTTCCAGGCGAACACCGGCGTGCCACGCGGGTTGGCCGCGGTGCCGCCCGATTCCGGCCGGCCGACCGCGATGGCCGCGGCAGCGCTGTCCTGCGTCGAGAAGATGTTGCAGGAGACCCAGCGCACGTCGGCGCCGAGCTCGACCAGCGTCTCGATCAGCACTGCGGTCTGCACCGTCATGTGCAGCGAGCCCATGACCTTCGCGCCGGCGAGCGGCTTCTGCCCCTTGTAGCGCGTCCGCAGCGCCATCAGGCCAGGCATTTCGTGCTCGGCCAGGCGGATTTCATTGCGGCCGAACTCGGCGAGGCTGAGATTGGCGACCTTGAACGGCTCGCGGCCCACTTTGCGGGCGGCGTCAAACGGGTGCAGTGTTTCGACGGCAACGGACATCAGGCTTCTCCTTGTCGATCGGACGTGGGGGACTCGGGACTCAGGCGGCGGCCAGCCGCCAGAAACAGCGGCGGGCCTTCCGCCGCGGACTCGGGATTGAGCGGAACGACGCGCACGGCGTCGAAGGACGCCGCCTGCAGCAGGCGGGCGATCTGGGCGTCGCCGAAGCCGAGCCAGACGTGGCCCATGCGTTGGCGATAATCGTCGCGATCGTGCGGCTGCATGTCGACGACGATGAGGCGGCCGCCCGGCTTGAGCACGCGCGCGGCTTCCGCCAGCGCCGTGGCGGGATCGGGCACATGGTGCAGCACCAGGACGAGCAGCGCGACGTCGATCTCGGCGTCGCTGATGGGCAGCTTCTCGAGCGAGCCCTCGCGCAGGTCGACGTTGGCGGGCACGACGTCGCTGGCCGCGGCGAGCATCGCCGGCGAGGCGTCGACCCCGACCACGCGGCGGACGAACGGCGCGACCAGCGCGGCGACGTGGCCGGCGCCGCAGCCGAGATCGGCCACCGTCCATTCCGGTTCGAGCAGGCCGAGGAGGGCCTTGGCCGGCGTCGCAGCGCCGAACAGCGCGTCGCGCACGCCGCCCCACTCCCCCGCCGTCGCCGAGAAGAAGGCCTGCGAGGCGGCGCGCCGGGCGTCGAGGACGCGGCCCAGCCGGCGAACGTCGGCGGCGGCACCGGGCGCGGTGCGAACCTGGTCCCGGACGACCTGCCAGAGGCCGCGCGCCGAAACCGGCAGCGCCTCGGCGTTCACCGCGTAGTAGCGGCTGGTGGCCTCGCGGCGGGAGGTCACCCAGCCGCCGTCGGCGAGGGTCTTCAGATGCCGGCTGACCGTCGATTGCGGCAGCCGCAGGACTTCGCAGAGCTCGGACACCGTCAGCTCGTGCGCCTCGAGCACCGCCAGGACGCGCACACGGGTGGCGTCTGAGAGCACGGCGAGCTGGTCGAGGATGGCGGCGGTCACGGCGATGTCTTCTGGGCTCCGGCTGACGAATCCGTCAAGCCGGATGGAAGAATACACGAGGCACGAGCCGCGGTCAACCCCACCGCTCGATCGCCCGTCATTCGAGGTCGGACGCTCGGAGCGTGCTCCGAGCAAGCTCCGAGCACGCTCCGAGCACTCCCCGAGCACGCTCCGAGCACTCCCGGCGGGCCACCGTCAGCGGCGGAGCACGATCGCCTGGCCGACGGACAGGCGCCCGATGCGCGTCACCGTGGCGTAGACCCCGGCGTTGTTCTGGTTGGCGCGCACCACCGCCTTGAGCACCCCTGGGGCGGGCGCCCCGCCATCGGGATCGATGTTCACCATCGCGCAGCGAACGTCGCGCATGGTGTCGGTGACGGCGGGGGCGTCGTCCGCGTCGCCGAACGTCAGCACGCCGCCCACCCATTGATCCTCCTCGAAGGGGACCGCGCGCATGGACCGGACCACGATATTGGGGCGGAATCGCCGGACGTCGGCGTCCATCCCAGCGAGCCGGCCGATTTCGCGAACGGTATCGGAAGCAATGACGGAGACGCTCGCATCATCGAAAATGCCGTGCTTCAACTGCATCATCTCCACCGGCGCGCCGTAGCGCCCTCCGACCTCGGCGGCGAGCGCCTCGCCGAACATCGGCAACTCGTCCCCGTCCGGCGTCCGCACATGCGTCGGTAGCGCGTCGCCGTTGCCGCCTTCAGGTCGCTGCGGCCTGAAGGCGATGAGGTCCGGGAGCCTGCCCGCGCTCAGCCAGGGGAACCCGCCGCGCTCGTCGAGCCGGCGAAAGGCGAGGCGCCGATCGCCCTCGAGGCCGTGCCAGCCCAGCGTGGCGTCCTCCAGCGGCTCGCCGCGCATGGATTTCACCGGATAGCGGAAGATCGCTTCAATCCGTCCAATCTCGATCGGCATGGCGCGAGTGACCTCAGGCGGGTACGGCTTCGGTCTTCGGCGTGTAGCCGAGCACCGGCGCCAGCCATCGCTCGCTCTCCTCGACGGTCATCCCCTTCCGTGCCGCGTAGTCCTCGACCTGGTCACGGCCGATGCGGCCGACCATGAAATAGCGAGCCTCGGGGTGCGCGAGATAGAGACCGCTGACGCTCGCCGGCGGCGTCATCGCGAACGACTCGGTCAGGGCCAGACCGGCCTCGCCGGCGTCGAGCAGTGCGAACAGCGTCGCCTTCTCCGTGTGATCCGGGCAGGCCGGATAGCCGAACGCCGGCCGGATGCCGCGGTAGGCCTCGTCGATCAACTGATCGTTCGACAGCGCCTCGCTGTCGCCGTAGCCCCACTCGCGGCGGGTGCGCGCGTGCAGGTACTCGGCGAACGCCTCGGCGAGGCGATCGGCCAGCGCCTTCACCAGGATGGCGTTGTAGTCGTCGTGGTCGGCCTCGAAGGCGCGCACGAGATCGTCGGCGCCGAGGCCGGCGGTCACCGCGAAGGCGCCGACGTGATCGGCGACATCGCTTTCGGCCGGCGCCACGAAGTCGGCGAGCGAGCGGTTCGGCCGGCCGTCGGCGATCGGCGCCTGCTGGCGCAGCATCGGGAAACGCGCCGCCACGTGCCGGCGATCGGCGCCGGTGTAGAGCACGATGTCCTCCCCCACCGTGGCGGCCGGCCAGAAGCCGTAGACGCCGCGGGCGGTGATCGACCGGTCGGCGACGATCTTCGCGAGCAGCACCGACGCCTGGTCGTAGAGCTCGCGCGCCGCCTGGCCGTACTGCGGATGCTCGAAGATGCCCGGGAGCGTCCCCTTCAGTTCCCACGCGCCGAAGAAGAACGTCCAGTCGATATACGGCACCAGCTCGGCGAGCGGCACCTCGATCAGGCGCCGGCCGACGAACGCCGGCACTGGTGGCTGGTAGCCGGCCCAGTCGAGGCGCAGCCGGTTGGCCCGCGCCTGGGCCCACGTGAGCAGCGGCTTCTCCTGCTTGCGGCCGTGCACCGCGCGCAGCTCCGCGTGCCGCGCCGCGTTGGTGGCGTCGAAGGCGCCGCGCTGCGCCGGATCGAGCAGCGCCGACACCACGCCGACGGCGCGCGAGGCGTCGAGCACGTGCACCGTGCTGCCGGGGTACTCGGGCGCGATCTTCACCGCGGTGTGCTGCGGGCTGGTGGTCGCGCCGCCGATCAGCAGCGGTGTCTTCATGCCCAGCCGGGTCATCTCGCGCGCGACGTGCACCATCTCGTCGAGCGACGGCGTGATCAACCCGCTCAGGCCGATGACGTCGACGGCGTGCGCCTTCGCCTCGGCCAGGATCTTGGCGGCCGGCACCATGATGCCGAGATCGATCACCTCGTAGCTGTTGCAGCCGAGCACGACGCCGACGATGTTCTTGCCGATGTCGTGGACGTCGCCCTTGACCGTCGCCATCAGCACCTTCCCCGCCGATCGCGCCCCGCCGCCGCCCGCGGCGCGCTCCGCCGCCATGAATGGCTCGAGGTAGGCGACCGCCTTCTTCATCGCCCGCGCGCTCTTGACCACCTGCGGCAGGAACATCTTGCCGGCGCCGAACAGGTCGCCGACGTGCTTCATGCCGTCCATCAGCGGCCCTTCGATGATCTCGATCGGCCGCCGGCCGCCCTGCCGCGCCTCCTCGACGTCGACCTCGATGAAGTCGATGTTGCCGTGCACGAGCGCATAGGCGAGCCGCGCCTCGACCGGCTGCTCGCGCCAGGCGTGGTCGTGGACCCGCTTGGTGCCGGCGCCCCTGACCCGGTCGGCGAACTCCACCAGGCGCTCGGTCGCATCCGGACGCCGGTTGAACAGCACGTCTTCGACGTGGGTCAGCAGGTCCGCCGGGATGTCCTCGTAGACGGCGAGCTGCCCGGCGTTGACGATGCCCATGTCCATGCCGGCCTGGATCGCGTGAAACAGGAACGCCGCGTGCATCGCCTCGCGCACCACGTCGTTGCCGCGGAACGAGAACGACAGGTTGCTGACGCCGCCGCTGATGTGGCTCCCGGGGCAGGTCGCGCGGATCTCGCGCACCGCCTCGATGTAGTCCATCGCGTAGGTGGCGTGCTCCTCGAGGCCGGTCGCGACCGCCAGGATGTTCGGGTCGAAGATGATGTCGGTCGGCTCGACGCCGGCCTGCCCGGTGAGCAGCCGGTAGGCGCGCTGGCAGATCGCGACCTTGCGGGCGCGGCTGTCGGCCTGGCCCTGCTCGTCGAAGGCCATCACCACCATGCCGGCGCCGTAGCGGCGGATGACCGCGGCCTTGGCCAGGAAATCGGCTTCGCCTTCCTTGAGGCTGATCGAGTTGACCACGCCCTTGCCCTGCAGGCACTTCAGGCCGGCCTCGAGCACCGACCACTTCGAGCTGTCCACCATCACCGGGATGCGCGCCACCTCGGGCTCGGTCGCGATCAGGTTCAGGAAGGTGGTCATCGCCTGCTCGGAATCGAGCATGCCTTCGTCCATGTTGACGTCGAGGAGGTTGGCGCCGCCGCGGACCTGCTCGAGCGCGACGTCGACCGCCGCGGCGTAGTCGTCGCCGGTGATCAGCCGCGCGAACTTCTTCGAGCCGGTGACGTTGGTCCGCTCGCCGATCATCTGGAAGTTGGCGTCGGGCCGGATGGTCAGGGTCTCGAGCCCGCTGAACTGTGTCAGCGCCGGCAGATCGGTCGGCCGTACGCGAGGCGCGATGCCGTCGACGGCGCGCGCGATGGCGGCGATGTGATCAGGGGTCGTGCCGCAGCAGCCGCCGAGGATGTTGACGAAACCGCTCGCCGCGAAGTCGCGCACCAGCGCCGCGGTCTCCTCCGGCTGCTCATCGTACGCGCCGAAGGCGTTGGGCAGGCCGGCGTTCGGGTAAGCCGAGACCCAGCAGTCGGCGATCGCCGACAGCTCGGCGATGTAGGGCCGCATGTCCTGGGCCCCGAGCGCGCAGTTGATCCCGATGCCGAACGGCTTGGCGTGGCGCACCGACACCCAGAACGCGTCGATGGTCTGGCCCGACAGCGTGCGCCCGCTGCGATCGGTGATGGTCACCGATATCAGGAGCGGGATCTCGATGCCTTTCTCGTCGAACACTTCGCCGATCGCCACCAGCGCCGCCTTGGCGTTCAAGGTGTCGACGATGGTCTCGAGCAGGATGACGTCGGCGCCCCCATCGACGAGGCCGCGGGCCTGCTCCTTGAACGCGTCGCGCAGCGCGTCGAAGGTGATCGACCGCAGGGCCGGGTTGTTCACGTCGGGCGAGATCGAGAGCACCTTGTTGGTCGGGCCCATCGCGCCAGCAACGAAGCGCGGTTTGTCCGGCGTCTTCGCCGTCCAGGCCGCGGCGACGCGCTTGGCGATGCGGACGCCCTCGACGTTCATCTCGTAGACGTGCGCCTCGAGGCCGTAGTCGCCCTGGGCGACCGCAGTCGCGCCGAAGGTGTTGGTCTCGATCAGGTCGGCGCCGGCCGCGAGGTAGGCGTCGTGGATGCCGGCGACGATGTCGGGCTGCGTGAGCACGAGGACGTCGGTGTCGCCCTTGAGATCGTGCCCGTGGTCGGCGAAGCGCGTGCCGCGGTAGTCGGCATCGGTGAGGCTGTGCCGCTGCACCATGGTGCCCATGGCCCCGTCGAGGACGAGGACCTTGCGGGCGAGGAGCTGGTCGAGCGAGGCGCGGATATCGATCATCACAGTCTTTCTGCTGGGTCGGCGATGCCGCACGCGGGCCGCGTCCCTGTCGCGAGGACGACGGCGAACGGGCCGTCGGCCAGCGATGCCCCGGTCGCGGTGCGGACGTCGGTGAAACCGGCGCCGGCGACGAGGCTGGCGAGCGCCTTGTCGTCGAAGCCGAGCCAGCGATCATCGAGGCGATCGCGCACCCAACCCTGGTCGTGCGCGCGCAGGTCGAGGATCAGGATGCGCCCGCCGGGCACCACGACGCGGAACGCCTCGGCCAGGGCGCGAGCGGGGTCGGAGGCGTGGTGGAGCGCCTGGGACAGCAGCACCACGTCGACGCTGGCGTCGGCGAGCGGCAGCTGCTCGATCTCCCCCACCTCCCACGAGACGTTGTCGACGCCGCGGCGGGTCGCGAGCGCACGGGCGCGGTCCAGGACGTCGGACGACCGATCGACGGCGACGACGCGCGAGGCCCAGCGCGCCGTCTCGACGGTGAGGTAGCCCTCGCCGCAGCCGACGTCGGCGACACGCCACGGCGGCAGCAGCATCCCCAGGGCACGGCCCCAGGCCGCCCAGCTGCGACCCGGCACCAGCTGCCCCGCCTCGGTGCCGTGCGTGCCGAAGCGCTCCTTCCGGTCCCGCTGCACCTCGCGCAGACGCGCGTCGTCGGCCCGGACCGCGGCATCGTCGGCGGCATCGGCGAAGTGGCGCTCGAGCAGGGCCCAGAGGTCGGTGTGGCCGGGCGTCGGCCCGGCGGTGTAGTAGGCGAACCCGCCTTCGGGCGATTCCTGGACCAGGCCGGCCTTGCGCAGCAGGCCGAGGTGCCGCGAGACGCCGGACTGTGCCAATCCGAGCACCTGCGTCAGCTCGGTGACGTTGAGACGCTCGTTCGACAGCACGCGCAGCATCCGCAGCCGCGCTTCGTCGCCGAGGAGTCGATAGAGGCCGCCCGCCGCTCTCACATCATCAAATCTACATACGTTGATGATGATTAGCAAATCCAGCCCTCTGCCGGCCCTCTCCCGGCCTCCGCCCGGCCTCCTCCGACCCTCGGCCCGGCCTCGGCCAGGCCCTCCCCGGCGGGTGCCGGGCCGGATGGCTCAGGTGCCGTCGAGCAGCGCGGTCAGGCGCTGGAAGCCGCTCCGGCTGACCGGCAGGCGCCGGCCGTCCTTCAGGATCACCACCCGGCTGTCGCGGGTGAGCGGCTCGACCCGGGAGATCCGCGTCAGGTTGACGATGAAGGATCGGTGGATGCGGACGAAGGCGCGCGGATCGAGCTCCGCTTCGACCTCGGCCAGCGGCTGCTCTTTCAGGAACTCCTGCCCGGCCACGTGAAACCCCACGTAGTCGTCGCGGGCCTGAACGTAATCGAGCGTGTCGACGTCGATGACGTGGACGCGCGTCCCGTCGCGGACCAGGATCCGCTCCGCAGGCCCGCGCTCGCTGACCGGCGGCCGCAGCGCCGCCACCGGCGCCACCGCGGCTTGGCCCGGCGCCCGCAGGCGCACCCGCGCGATCGCGTCGGCGAGGCGCTCGGCGCTGATCGGCTTGAGCAGATAGTCGACCGCGTGCACCTCGAAGGCGCGCACCGCGAACTCGTCGTACGCGGTCACGAAGATCACCGGTGTCGCGCGGCCAATCAGCTCGACCACCTCGAAGCCATCGAGCTTGGGCATCTGCACGTCGAGCAGCACGAGGTCCGGCGTCAGCTCGGCCACGGCCTTCACCGCCTCGAAGCCATTGGCGCATTCCGCCACCAGCTCGATCGCCGGCATGCCGGAAAGGTACTCGCGCAGCACCTGACGCGCCAGCGGCTCGTCGTCGACGATGATCGTGCGCAGCGGACTGGCCTCACTCATGGGCTCTCCTTCGTCCGGATCGCGGGCAGCCGGATCTCGGCACGGAAGCGCGTGCCGTCGGTGCCGATCCGCAGCTGACCGGTGCGGCCATAGCCGGCCTCGAGCCGACGCCGCACGTTGTCGAGCCCGACCGCCGGCCGCCCCGTGCGCGGCTTGGGCGGGCCGTCGACGGGATTTTCGATCGCGACGAGCAGCTCGTCACCCTCGATCCGCGCCTCGATCGACACGGTGCCGCCTTCGAGGCGCTGCGCCACGCCGTGCCGGAGCGCGTTCTCAGCCAGCGGCTGCACGATCAGCGGCGGGATGGCGATGGTCAGCGCCTCCGGCGCGATCGCGCGGGACAGCTGCAGGCGCTCGCCGAAACGGACCTGCTCGATGGCCAGGAACTGATCGACCAGCGCCAGCTCCTGCCCCAGCGGGATGCGCTCGAGCGACGACAGGTGCAGCGTGCCGCGCAGGAAGTCGCCGAGCAGCAGGCACATGCGCCGCGCCGCGGGCGGATCGGCGGAGGTCAGCGCGCTGATCGAATTGAGGCTGTTGAAGAGGAAGTGCGGCGTGAGCTGCGCCCGCAGCGCGCGCAGCTCGGCCTGCGCCGCCAGCGACTGCGCCGTCGCCGCCCGCATCTCCGCGACCCGCGAGGCGTCGACCGCGAGCGCCAGGTAGTGGAGCACCGAGGACAGCAGGAACACCGGCACGGCGCGGGCGAACACCACGGACTCCAGCACGACCAGCGAGCGCGTACCGGTCGCGACCCCACCGACAGTCGACAGCACGACGTGGACCAGCAGCACCCACAGCGACGCCGAGACGAAGGCCGCGAGGAGGTGGACGAGCGGCGGCCGCCACAGCGGGCCGGGGCGCAGCGGGAAGCGCTGGCACAGGTACCAGGGCGTCAGGCAGATGAAGCCGAAGACCAGGACGAGCGGAACGATCGCGCCGGCGCTGGCGCCGCGCAGGCGCTCGGCCCAGGCCAAGGCTCCGCCCAGCACCAGCCACAGCACGGCGTAGGCGAACGTCAGGTCACGGCGCGCGAGGATCGGGTGCACGGTGGCGTCAGCGGTGCGCCTGCGATCAGTTCTTGATCTCGACGCCGCCCATGAACGCCATCCCGCGCAGGATCACGCGGTGGGCCGGCAGCGCGGACGCGTGGGTATTGTCCACGACCCCGCCCAGGATCGGCCACGCTTCGTTCTCGACGACCCAGCCCGGCGGTACGCGGATGTCGATGCCGCCCCACATCGCGAAGACCTGGATCGCGATGGGATCGCTCGACGGGATTGCGTCGCGCAGGTCGACGTCGCAGCCGCCCATCACCGCCGAGATCTCGACGTGCGACACGGGACCGCGCACCCGCCGATCGGCGCCCCACAGGACCGCGGCGACGCGGACGATCTGGCCCGACTTCCGGGCGGCTCCAACGGGCGGCGCCCCCGTACCGACGCCAAAGCCGGTGCCAAAGCCGGCGCCAGCGCTGGCAGCCGGGCCGGAGGCCGCGCCAGGGGCGGCGCCGGGCGTCGATCCGGTCCCGGACGGCCAGGGGTCGAAGCGCGGCGGGAAGCCGACCTCCCCGACCGGCGGGAATGGCGGCGGCACGCCGGGTGGGGGCGGCGGCTGCGCCGGATCGGCCATCCCCGGCCAGCGCCACTCGCGCCGGCGGCGGCGCGCGAAGACGAACTTGAGGCCGACCGCCACCAGGATGAGCGGCAGAAAGTCGGTGAGGCGGAAGCGGAAGACGTCGAGATTGCGCAGCAGGAACGCCGTGCCGACGCCGAGCCACACCGTTCCGGTCAGCCACTGGCGACCGTCCCGGCCCTGGATGATGTAGGCCGTGCCGACCAGCATCGGCACCAGCGGCCAGAACCGGATCACCGCGCCGGCCTCGACGAAGCCCAGGTTGTCGAGCGTCAGCACCACGCCCAGGAGAGCCAGCGACACGCCAATGGCGGTGTGCGGCGTGATCTCCACGGTGCGCGTCGGCGGCATCGTCGACATCCTACAGTCCGCGGTCACAGCCACGCCACCAGCGGCCGCGCCGCCTCCAGCACGACGTCGAACACCACCTTGAAGATCGCCGGCAGTCCGCCCGGTGCCGCACTGGCGACGCGGTCGGGCGACGTGAGGAGCGTCCACATGGTCAGCACGGCGAAGAGCGTGGCGGTGCTGGCGACGAACCCGAATGCAGTGAGGCCGGCGCTCAGCCGGCGGTCCACCTGGGGAATCGTCTCGATGGTTCGGTGCATCGTGCCTCCGGCGCTCGCGGGTTCGATGAACCGGAGCGCCGAGGGTGAGACTACGGGACAGGCTGGGAGGGGGGAATGGCGTCCCGGCGAACGCCGCACAGTCACCGGCGAACGGCGTTGCCAGGTTGGCGACTGGCCTCTCACGGCCAGTGGCGGGCCGCCCCCTGGGCCTGCCGGCTGCTATTTGTCGACGCGCCTTCGCGCGTCGACCTGACGATGGCTCCGGACTCCGTCCTCGCCATTCGTCACGCGGCGCTGGGCCGCGGCGCCGGCACGCGGCGGCCTCCGGGGCGTGCCGCCGGCTCAGACGCGGCGATACCGGTCGCGGATCGTCGGGATCAGGTAGCCCGTGAACGCCGTGTCGACGTCGAAACGAGGCGCGAAGCCCCAGTCGCGGCGGGCAGCGGCGTCGTTCACGTCGGCCGGCCAGGAATCGACGATACCCTGGCGCTTCTCGTCGACCTGGAAGCGCAGATCGGCGCCAGGGAACGCGCCGAGGACGATGGCGCGCATCTCGTCGGCCGAGGGGTTGAACGCGCGGACGTTGTAGGCGGTCCGGGTCAGGCGCTCTCGGGGCGCGGCGGCCAGCGTCCGCAGCGCCTCGATGCCGTCCGGCATGGCCATGAACGGGATCCGCGTGTCGGGCCGGACGAAGCACGCATACGGCTCCCCTTTCGCCGCCGCGTGGATCATCTCCGGCGCGTAGTCGGAGGTGCCGCCCGCCGGCATGGTGACCGCCGAGATCAGTCCTGGGAAGCGCAGGCAGCGGAAGTCGACCCGGCCTGCCGCGCGCTCGGACGAGAGCTGCTTGTAGAACCGGGCGTAGTAGCGACCGAGCTGCTCGCAATAGAGCTTGTTGCAGCCGTACATCGTGGTCGGCTGGTTGTAGTCGTCCTCGGCTACGGCGCCGGCCTTGGCCCGCGTCGCCAGATCGGGCAGACCGTAGGCGGCTATCGACGACGGGTAGACGAACACCACCGGCCGCCCGTGCGACTCGCCCTGCCGCTGCGCGAACTCGAGCAGCTGCAGCGTGCCCTCGACGTTGACCTGGTGGGCCAGCTTCGGCGAGAACTCACCGCGGGTCGAGAGCAGAGCCGCCAGGTGGAACACGCGATCGACCTCGAACTCCGAGATCAACCGCTCGAGCAATCCCTTGTCGAGGATCGACCCGGTGAACTCGCGGGCCACGAGCCCGGTCAGCGACGGGTCGAGCGGCGTCAGGTCGATCGTGACGATCGGTTGGACGGCTTCGGCGGCGAGGGCGGTGATCAGGCCGTGGCCGATCTCGCCGTTGGCACCGGTGATGAGGACGGCGGGTTTGCGTGTCATGAGTGTCCCGGGGCGGAGATTCGTCGACACATAATACCGGGGGGGCGCCCCGATCGCAAGGCGCGAAGAGTGAGCATATTGGGCCTAAGTGAGCGATGAGCAACGCCGCGAGGCGGGATGACCC
>JANOIR010000605.1:0-6525 GCA_031407765.1 Vicinamibacteraceae bacterium | reverse complement strand
AACGACGGCCGGGGGCGGGCGCCAGGGCGGCCGGAGTGTGGCGGGAATGTGGCGGTGGAGTACAGTCCCGGGCATGCTTGCGCCGCCGCGTACCGTGGCCATCGTCGAGGACGAGGACGGCATCCGCGAGTCGGTCGTCTTCGCGTTGGAGCGCGACGGGCATGCGGCCGCGGCCTATGCCGACGGGCGGCGCGCCTGGACCGCCTTCGAAGCGGCGCTGCCCGACCTCGTGATCCTCGACATCGGCCTGCCCGGCATGGACGGCCTCGAGCTGTGCCGGCGCCTGCGCGGACGGTCGGAGGGGCTGCCGATCGTCTTCCTGACCTCGCGCGAGGAGGAGTTCGATCGCGTGCTCGGCCTCGAGATCGGCGCCGACGATTACCTGTGCAAGCCGTTCTCGATGCGCGAGCTGATGGCGCGGGTGAAGGCCCTGCTGCGGCGGGTCGCGGTCGGGGCCGGGGCGCCGCCGACGCCCTCGGCGACGACCTCGGCCGGGGATCTGACCCTCGACGCCGACCGCTACGCCGCGGAGTGGCGCGGCCGCGCGATCCGGCTGACCGTCACCGAGTTCCTGCTGCTCGAGGCGCTGGCGCGGCGGCCCGGGCACGTCAAGTCGCGCGATCAGCTGCTCGAAGCCGCCTACCCGCACGACACGTCGGCCAGCGACCGGACCATCGACAGCCACGTCAAGCGCCTGCGCCGCAAGTTCCAGGACGTCGATGCCGCCTTCGATGCGATCGAGAGCGTCTACGGCGCCGGCTACCGCCTGCGCGCGGGCGATCGATGAGCCGCGTCCGGACCTGGGCGGCGCGCCTGGCGCGCGGCCACACGCGCCTCGCGGTCCGCCTGTTCCTGTTCAACGCGCTGCTCGTCTTCCTCCCGGTCGCCGGGCTCTGGTATCTCGACGCCTACGAGCAGCACCTGCTCGAACAGCAGGAGCGGGCGATGGTGCAGCAGGCGCGCCTCTTCGCCGCCGCCCTCGTCGAAGTGCCGGAGCTGGCCGCCGCGCCCGACGGCCCGGCGGCGCAGCGGATGCTCGATCGCCTCGAGCAGTCGTCCGACGTGCGGCTGCGGGTCGTCGTCGCCGACGGACGGGTGGCGGCCGACTCGCAGCGCGTGCCGGGCCCCGACGGACGCGAGGACACCGCCGCATCGAGCGCGTCCGACATGCGCGCCCTGCGCGGCCGCAGCCTCTATCAGACCGGCGCGTGGCTCGGGCGGCGCTGGCGCGCCTGGACGTCGAGCGACGCGCGGCCGCCGGCGGCCGAGACGATTCTCGTCGCGCCGGGCCGCATCCGTGCCGCCGAAGTCGACCGCGCCTTCGCCGGCAGCTACGCCGCGGCGACGCGGCTGTCGTCGGGGGGGCAGCGATCGGTGACCCTCTACGGCGCCTGGCCGGTGGCGATCGGCGGCCGCGTCGTCAGCGTCGTCCTGGTGTCGCAGTCGACGTTCCGCATCTTGCAGCGGCTGTACGACGTGCGGCTGCGCATGTTCCAGGTGGTCGTCCTCTCGCTCGGCGTGGCGCTGATCTTCACCGTCGTCGGATCGCTGACGATCGTGCGACCGCTGCGGCAGCTGCGCGACGACGCCGAGGCGCTGGTCGATCACCACGGCCGGCGGCTCCGCGTCTTCCGCGGCACGGCGCGGCACGACGAGATCGGCGAGCTGGCGCGCGCCCTCGAGGAGCTGACCGGTCGACTCGACGCGCACTTGCGCTTCACCGAGCGCTTCGCCGCGGACGTGTCGCACGAGCTGCGCAATCCGCTGGCCTCGATCCGGGCGTCCGCGGAGACGCTGGCGATGGCCGAGCGCAGCGAGGATCGCGCGCGGTTCCATGCCCGCATCGCCACCGACATCGCCCGGCTCGAGACGCTGATCGCCGGCGTCCGCGAGGTGACGCGCGTCGACGCCGGACTGGAAGCCGACGAGCGCCGGCGGATCGACCTCGCGGCGCTGGTGCGCGAGCGCGCCGGCGAAGGCGCCGGTGTCGCCTTGACGGTGACCGGCGAGGCGCCGATCGTCGTCGACGCATCGGCGGATCGCCTCGGTCAGGTGCTCGACAACCTGCTCGACAACGCGCGCAGCTTCGCGCCGGCGGGCTCGCCGATCGAGGTGGAGGTCGGGCGGGTCGGGGCGGCGGCGCTGGTCCGCGTCCGCGATCACGGCCCGGGTATCCCGGCGGAGCATGCCGGCCGCCTCTTCGACCGCTTCTTCAGCCACCGTCCGGGCCAGGCCGGCGCGCGCCAGAAGCACGCCGGCCTGGGGCTGTCGATCGCCCGCGCCATCGTCGAGCGTCACGGCGGCGCGCTCACCGGCGCCAGCCATCCCGGCGGCGGCGCCGTCTTCGAGCTGACGCTGCCGCTGGCCTGAGCCGCCCCTTTCACGCCCGTGGCGTGTCCTCCTGAGAGCGCGTGCCGGTCAGCAACTTCGCCATGAAGGCGTCGGCGACGCCGATCGAGCCGCCGCTACCGTTGGTCGTCACCGAGATCTCCGGCACCAGCTTCATGCGGTGCTCGGCGAGGACCGCGGCCACCTGCATGGTGGTGTAGCCGGCGTTGCCGATCGCGGCGACCGCCAGGCGATGCGATTCGGCCTTGGCGGTGCCGACCGCCAGCGTGATTATCGCCTCCGCTTCGCCGCGCAGCCGGTTCGCCGTGGCTTCGGCCTCGCCCTTGACCCGCATCGCGCCGGCCTCGGCCTCGGCCCGCATCTTCATGGACGCTGCTTCGGCCTCGGCGCGCAGCTTGATCGCCGACGCCTCGCCGCGTGCGGTTTCCGCGACCGCCATCGCCTGTCGCTCGGCAATGCGGACCTGCTGCTCGCTGCGGACGACGTCGTTCTGCAGGTTGGCGATCGAGGTCTCGCGCTCGAGGGCCTGGCGCTGCACCTGCGCCTCACGCTGGACCTCATACGTGCGCTGCAGCTCGTCGGCGATCTTGCGATCGGTCTGCGTCTTCATCAGCTCGGCCGGCGGTACGATGTCGCCGATCAGCGTGTCGAGACACTCGACGTCATACGCCTCGACCGCGCCCTTGATGTTGTCGAACGCCTCGCGCTGCCGCTCGGTGCGCTCCGACAGGAATTCGAGCACGGTCGAGCGCTGCGCCGAGTTGCGGAAGTAGTTGGCGACGGTCGGCTGCAGCACGTGATCGACCAGGTTCTGCATCGAGCCGACGCGCGAGATGACGCGCGGCGCGTTCTTCATGCCGATGTGGATGATCTGCGAGACGTCGAGCGAGAAGGCGAAGCCGTCCTTCGATCGCACCGTGATCGGGGCCAGGCGCTCATCGTAGCGGTGCACTTCGGTCCGCGTCGCCCAGTTGAGGACGATGTTGGTCGTCGGCACGAGCTCGACCTTCATGATGCGAACGTTGATCGGGTGCTTGCCGGGCAGCAGCGGATCGACCCAGACGCCCTTGCTGCCACGGGCGACGAGATCGCCGTGCGTGAACGCGTCGCCCGACACGTCGACGTGCTCGGCGCCGACGTAGCTGACGACGACGCCGACGTAGCCGATCGGGATCTCGGTCATCGGCGTGAGGTCGACCTTGACGAACCACGGGTTGAGGTTCCACGAGCCCGACAGCAGGATGTCTTCCTGCAGGCCGCGGCTGCCGCCCGTGTCGACGAAGGCCTGGCCGTTCTGGAAGCTGTCGTGGCCGGCGATCGACGGGCCGGCGAGGTTGCCGGCGGCAATCGGCTCGCCGTCCAGGACGGTCACGATGCCGACCTGATCGGGCGGGATCTGCCGCACCAGGAGATCGTCGGGCGAGGTGCCGAAACTCCTCGCGTTGTCGCGGCACACGACCTGGAACAGGGCCGGGTTGATGCGATAGGTGCCGGCGGTCAGGATGCCCATCTGGCGGCCGCGCTGTCCGCCGGCGCGGAGGAACTTGGCGGCGTCCTGGAAGCTGTCGCACGCGACTTCGCGACCGAGGATCTGGTTGGGCGGCACCGGGGCGCCGTCGGCCGCGACGAGGAGCGCGATCTCGCCGGGAGACACGTGCACGAGCGGGACACGCTGCACCTTGTAGAGCCAGTGCCAGTAGCCGAAGTGCCAGCCGGGCGTGAGCAGGCTGGCCTGCAGGCCCGCTTCGCCGTCGAGGGCGACCAGCCGGCCGGCCGACAACGGGCGGCCGAAGCGCTTGATGAGAAGACCGGCTTCGCGCTCGGTGATGATGCGAAGCCCCGATGCGACGATCGCAAGCGCGGCGACCACGACCGCCGCGCCGGCGGCGAACCACAGACTCCAGATGAAGGTGCCCACAATGTCTCCCAGTCCCGGACGGGATGTCCGGCGGCTCGCGTTACTGCACCCCCTGTGCCGGGCGTATCGACGAGCAAACACGGCTGTGGTCTGGTTCATCATCGCGATGCAAATGACAACACCAGCAATACAATGCTGTTCATGCTGGTGTCCTGGAACGGTCTCGAACCGCCGTCGGATCTGAGGGCAGCCTTGCGGGAGGCGGGCGTCGTGCTCGCCGGTGGGGCGGCCGCGCCGGCGGTGGTCCTGACCGCGTTCGGTCGGACGCCGCCGCGCGCGGAGCGCCGATCCGAGGATGCCGGCGCGTGGGTGTGGCTGTCCAAGGGGCCGATGTCGCTTGCCGTGGCCCGCGATGCCATCGCGGCCGGCGCCTACGACGCCTGGTCGCTGCGCGAGCCGGACGCCGCGTCGCGGCTGCTGCTCCGCCTGCGCGAGCTGTCGACGCCGGAGGAGGTGTCGCCCGATACCCCGGGGATCGTCACCGAGAGCCCGGCGGCGCGGGCGATGCTGCGCCAGGTGTGGCGCGTCGCGCGCACGCACATGCCGGTGCTGCTCGTCGGCGAAACCGGCACCGGCAAGGAGGAGATGGCGGCGCTGCTGCACCGGTGGTCGGCTCGCACCGGTCCCTACGTGCCGGTCAACTGCGCGGCGATCCCGAACGAGCTGATGGAGTCGGAGCTGTTCGGCCACGCCCGCGGCGCGTTCTCGGGCGCGGTCGCCAGCGTCGACGGCAAGCTGATGGCGGCGCGCGGCGGCACGGTGTTCCTCGACGAGATCGACGACACGCCGCTGTCGACGCAGGTCAAGCTGCTGCGCGTGCTCGAGGACGGCCAGGTCACGCGCCTGGGCGAGACCACGGCGCAGCGCGTCGACTTCCGCATCGTCGCGGCGACCAATCGCGATCTGCAGACGCTGATCGCCCAGGGCCGCTTCGGCCAGGATCTCTACGAGCGCCTCGCCATCGTCACCGTCCGCCTGCCGCGCCTGCGCGAGCGCGCCGAGGACATCGCGGCGCTGGCCCGCCATTTCATCGGCCGCTTCTACGCGCGCGCCGGGCTGCCGCCGACGGTGTCGACGGTGTCCGCCGGCGCGCTCGACGCGCTGCGGTCACACCCGTGGCCGGGCAACATCCGCGAGCTGCGCAACGTGATCTACGAAGCGTTGGTCTACAAGCGCGCCGGATCCGAGCTGCTGCTCTCGGATCTCACCGGCCTGATCCGCCCGGCCGCCGCGCCCTCGGCCGGCGGCGTCGTCAACGGGGCCGCGCTGGCAGCGGCGGTCGGCAGCCCGGGCTTCCAGCTGGCGCGCGAGGTCGCCAGCCTCGAACGCGCCGCGCTGGAGCTGGCGCTGCGGCGGACCGGCGGCAACGCCGCCCAGGCCGCCCGCCTCCTCGGATCCGTGGGCCGCGGCCAGGCTGCCGACCCCGGCGGCACCGTCCGCGCCATGATGAAGCGCCTTGGCCTCAGGCGCTGATCCGACCCCGGCCGCTGCTGCAAATCACCGACCTTCCAGCCGTTGGTTCGTCGAGTCGGAGCGGCGCTACGATCGATTGCACTCCGCCGCACGCTGATGCGGGGCAGTCATCGCTCATGCCCAGCGGCGGCGCTCGCTTCGATCCGTCTGGCGTACTCGGCCGGCGAGCGGCCGACGAAGCGCTTGAAGTCACGGATGAAGTGGGCCTGGTCGGCATACCCGAGGTCGAGCGCGAGCTCGGCCCAGTTCGAGTGCGCGCGCGTCGGGATGCGCTCGGCCGCTTCGAGCAGGCGATAGCGCTGGATCACCCATTTCGGGCTGATCCCAACGTACTCGCTGAACAGCCGTTGCAGCTGTCGAAGGCCGACGCCGAACTCGTCGACCAGCTGTTCGACGCGCGTAAGACGCCGATCGTCGGCGATGCGCACGGCCACACGGCCGACCAGTGTCATGCTCTCGTCCGCCATGGGATGGAACGCGCGCAGGAACGACTCGATGATGGCGATGCCCGCGCGATCGTCGTCGAGCAGGAACACGCGCTCGGCAAGGCCTTCGGCTCGCGCACCGAACACCTCGCAGACCGTGAGGCGACGGCCCGTGAACGCAGACGCGGGTCGTGTGACGAACGGTCGAAAGGCGCCGGGGCGAAACTTGGTCCCCACCACACGGCCGCGACCTTCGAGGCGGCGCGAAAATCGCGAGCGCATGACGCCAACGACTTCAGACGACCCTGGCTCGAGCACCATGTGGACCGAAGGATGGGGAATGGTCTCAGCGACTCGCGG
>JANOIR010000593.1:0-16700 GCA_031407765.1 Vicinamibacteraceae bacterium | reverse complement strand
GTCGCGCCAGCGGGCGCCCCCCCCGGCTGTGCGGCGGCGGCGACGGCCGGAGCGGCCGGCTGTGCGGGTGCCGGACGCGGCGGGCGCGGTGGCGCGGCGACGCGCGACCGGCCTTCGCTCTGCGGCGAGGTCGGATCCTCGATGCGGAGGCGCAGCGTCGGCGGTACGACCCGGCCGATAGGCTGCTGCGGCCGGGCGGCGACAGCCGGCGCGGCCCGGTCGGCGGACGGCTCCGGCGCCGCGGCTGGTGCGGGCTGGGGCGTTTCGGCGGCGGGCGGCGCCAATGCCGGTGCCGCAGATGCGGCGATGGCCGGTGCCGGCGGCTCGGGCGCCGCTACCGGTGGGGCCGGCTCGGGCTCGACGGCCATCGGCGCGGGGGCCGTGGGTGCGACGTCGACCGACGCAGTCTCGACCGGCGCCTGGGGCTCCGGTTCGGGAACGTAGGCAGGCGGCGCGGTCGGTGCCGCTGCCGCGGTGGGCCGAGCTTCGGCGGCCGGGTCCTGTGCCCACACGTCGGCGGGCACCCCGCCCTCGACCAGGGGCGCGGCCGGACGCGGCGTGATGGTGCGGATGAGCCGTGGCGGGCCGACCAGGGGTGCGGCCGGCTTCGGCGGCGGCTCCGGGGCGCGTGCCGGTGCCTTCTTGCCGCCGCCGAAGCCGCCGCCCTTGGCGGGCGGCACTGCCGTCTCGAGGAACATCTGCGCCGGCGGCGGCAGGGTGATGCCGCGCTGGCGGGCATGCCGCTCGACGAACTGGCGAGCCACGACCTCTTCGATCGTGCTCGACGCGCTTTTCACGTCGATGCCGTGATCACGCTTCAAGAGCGTGACCACTTCCTGGCTCGTCGAGTTGAGGAGCTCCGCGACTTTGTAGATCCGGACGGTTGACAACCTTGGCCTCGGCCTTTCGTTACTGCTTCACGTCCTGGTCGGGCGTCGACGCCTCGCCCGCGGCGCTCTCCGGCGCCTCGCTCACCGTGTCGGTGGCGCCGGCGCCCTCGATCGGTGCGGCCTCCAGGGCCTCGCCCTCCGCGGACGACTCCGCGAGAGCCTCGCTCTCCGGGAGCGCGTCGCCCTCCGCGGGCGCGTCGCCTTCGGCCGCCTGGGCGCCTTCGGTCTCGGCCAGCGCATCGGCGGCCAGGGTCCCGAACTGCTCCTCGACCTCTTTGCGCTTCTCTTCTTCGCTCTTGATGTCGATCTTCCAGCCCGAGAGCTTGGCGGCGAGGCGGACGTTCTGGCCCTTCTTGCCGATCGCGAGTGACAGCTGGCGGTCCTCGACGACCACCTCCATCACCCGGTTCTCCTGGTCCATGATCGTGACGCGCTGGACCTTGGCCGGGCTGATCGCGTTGGTGACGAAGACCATCTCGTCGTCCGACCACTCGACGATGTCGATCTTCTCGCCGCGCAGCTCGCGGATGATCGCCTGGACGCGGGTGCCCTTCATGCCGACGCAGGCACCGACCGGGTCGACGTCGCGCTCGCGCGAGTAGACCGCGACTTTGGCCCGGTCGCCGGCTTCGCGGACAGCGCCGCGGATGACCACGGTGCCGTCGTAGATCTCGGGCACTTCCTGCTCGAACAGCTTGACCAGCAGGGCCGGATCGGTGCGCGACAGCACGATCTGCGGGCCCTTGATGTTCTTGTTCACCGACTTGATCACCGCGCGGACGCGGTCGCCGATGTTGTAGTTCTCCGCCCGCGACTGCTCGCGGCGGGGGAGCGTGGCTTCGACCCGGCCCATCTCGGCGACGATGTCACCGGTTTCGAAGCGCTTGACGACGGCGGTGACCACTTCCCCGATGCGCTGGTTGAATTCGTCGTAAACCTTCTCGCGCTCGGCTTCGCGGGTCTTCTGCGACAGGACCTGCTTGACCGTCTGGGCGGCGATGCGCGACTCGACCGGCGGCTTCGGGAACTCGATTTCCATGTCGAGCTCGGCGTCCTCGCCGTACATCTCCTTGGCATCCGTCAGCGAGATCTCCGTGGCGGGATTCTCGACCGCCTCGACGATGTGCTTGACCGCGAAAATCTCGATCTGGCCCGTCTCCGGGTTCATGCGCGAGCGCAGATCCTCAGTCGACTTGTAGGCCTTGCGCGACGCCGTCAGCATCGCGTCCTCGAGCGCGGCAATGATGACCTGGGGCTCGACGCCCTTCTCCTTGGCCATCGTCTCGATCAGCGGCAGCAGCGAACTCGTCATTGGTTTCTAGAACTCCACAGCGAGGCGTCCGCGGGCGATGCGATCGAAGGGCAGCCGGACCACCTTCGTCCGCCCCACCGCCAGCACCACGGCGCCGTCCTCGATCCCCGACACGCGTCCTTCGAAGTGCACCTGACCGCCGACCGCTTCGCGGGCGACGATCTTGGCCAGCCGCCCGGCGAACCGGGCGTAATCGTCGAGGTCGCGCAGCGGCCGCTCGAGCCCCGGCGACGACACCTCCAAGGTGTACGCCGCGTCGAGCGCGTCCTCGACGTCGAGAATCGCGCTCACGTCGTGGCTCACCCGCTGGCACTCGTCGATGCCGATACTGTCCTCCGGCCGCTCGACGACAGGGCGTCCAGCCTCGTCGCGGCGTAGCGGCCGATCGATGAAGATGCGGAGCACCAGCCCCACCGGCTCGCGCCGCAGCTGCACGTCGAAGATCGCGACCCCACACGAGGCGGCCACCCGGTCAGCAACTTCCCGGATGTGGGCCAGCGTGGCGTCGGTCGTCGCGCGGCTCCCCATAAACACAAAAAGTGGGCCGCTAGCCCACTCGGTCGCCTTCCCAGGAACGAGCGACCCAGCAGTCTAGCATGCGGGGGAGGCCCCGTGCCAGGGGC
This sequence comes from Vicinamibacteraceae bacterium, assembly GCA_031407765.1. Lineage (GTDB taxonomy): Bacteria > Acidobacteriota > Vicinamibacteria > Vicinamibacterales > Vicinamibacteraceae > JBDSLU01. The sequence continues at coordinate 13,875 of JANOIR010000593.1, read as the reverse complement.
GCACCCCTCCCCCGATGTGGCGGCGCCAGTGCGCCCCTTGAGGCGGTTCCGCCTCAGACGGCGCCCATTCCCGAGCTGGGCGTCCGACCGGCGGCTCTCGCCGCCGGCTTCGCGTCGAGGATCGACCGGACCTTGGCCGCGAGCTCGCCCGGAGCGTACGGCTTCTGCAGGAACGCCATCCCGGCGGCCACGCCCTCCATCACGATGGTGCTCTCCACGTGACCGGAGACGAACAGGATTTTCAGGCCCGGGCGCTGCTTCAGCGCCTGGGCGGCCAGGGCCCCGCCACTCAGGCCGGGCATCAGCACGTCGGTCACGAGCAGATCGATCGTCCCGGGGTGGGCCTGGACGGTCGTCAGCCCCTCGTGACCATCCTTGGCCTCCAGCACCACGTACCCCGACCGCTGCAAAATCAACCGCGTCAACCCGCGTACCCCCTCGTCATCCTCGACGAGGAGCACGACCTCGGAGCCCTTGGGCGCTTGCGACAGGCCGCGCTCCACGTGGCGGACGGGTTCCTCGACGCCGGCCGCGCGCGGCAGGAGGATGGTGAAGCGCGTGCCTCGCCCGAGCTCCGAATCGCAGGCGACCGTTCCGCCGCTCTGCTGCACGATCCCGAACACCGTGGACAAGCCAAGGCCCGACCCCTTGCTGATGTCCTTGGTCGTGTAGAACGGCTCGAAGGCGTGCCGCCGGGTCTCCGAATCCATGCCCAGCCCCGTGTCGGTGACGACGAGCCGTACGTAGGGGCCGGCAGGGACGCCGGACTGGGCCGCCGCAACCGCGTCGAGCGTGACGTGCCCGGTGTCCATGGTGAGGGATCCCCCGGCCGGCATGGCATCCCGCGCGTTCACGCACAGGTTCATCACGACCCGCCCGATCTCCGTCGGATCGGCGCGGACGAAGCACGGCTCCCCGGCGGCGTGCACGGCGATCGTGATCGGGTCGCCCAACAGACGCCCCAGCATCCGCTCGAAGTCCTTGATCAGCGGGGTGAGGTCGAAGACCTTGGGCAGCAGGATCTTGCGCCGGCTGAACGCGAGCAGCTGATCGGTCAGCGCCGCGGCCTTCTCCGACGCCCGCCCGATCGCCAGTACACGGTCCATCGCCTCGTGCTCGGGACCCAGCGCGTCGGCGACGAGCTGGGCATTGCCGATGATGATGGTCAGCACGTTGTTGAAGTCATGGGCGATGCCACCCGCCAGGCGCCCGATGACCTCCATCTTCTCGCTCTGGCGACGCTGTTCCTCGCTCTGGTGGAGGGCCTTCTCGGCCTGCCGATGCGTGGTCACGTCCTCGATGGTCAGCAGCAGCAGGGCCAGATCCTCGAGCGGACGCCCGCTCAGGCACAGGACTCGCAACCCGATCCCCGGAAACTCGCGCTCGATCTCCACATGCTCGAAGGGCTGCTGATTGGCCGCGAGTGCCTTCAGATGGGGCCGCAGGTTGGGGACGTTCCAGGCGTGGTCGCTCAAGTCATAGAGCGACTGACCTTCGCCGCCGCCCGTCGGCAGCCGGAAGGCCGTCGCGAAGGCGCTGTTGGCGTGCGTGATCACGAGGTGGCGGTCGACGACCAGCAGCGGCACCCCGACGTTCTCGACGATGGACTTCGCCATGTCGCGAGCCGAGTCGAGCGCGAGGTTGCCATCCACGCCCTCGAGAGGCTCTGGATTTTTCATGCTATGTCCGTGCTTCCTTGGACCATAGCACGGGACCGCACACGCACGCGGCGACCTGTGCAGAAACAGGCCGATCGTGTCAGATCGCCGACGGTCGGGGTTTGAACGGTCCTTACTCAGACCCTGGCGATGAGATCGTAGCCGCGCGCGTCGACAATCTCGGCCTCGACGAGGTCGCCTGGCCGAAGAGCTTCGGGGTCGCCCTCGGTCAAATAGACGACGGAGTCGATGTCCGGGGCCTGGCCGGCCAGGCGGCCGGTGAGGACGAGCTCGTGCTCGGGAGACGGTCCATCGACCAGCACTTGCACACGCTGGCCCACGCGGCCGCGCTGGCGGCGCGCGACGATCCTCTGCTGGAGCGCCATCAGCCGCTTCTGGCGTGCGGTCTTCGTGCGCGCGGGCACGTCGTCGGCGAGCGCATACGCCGAGGTCCCGTCTTCGTGCGAATAGGTGAAGACGCCGACGTGGTCGAACTCGATCGTCGTGACGAAGTCACACAATTCCTGGAAGTCGGCGTCGGTCTCGCCCGGGAAGCCGACTATGAAGGTCGTGCGGAGCGTGACAGCCGGCAGGCGTTCGCGCAGCCCGAGCAGGAGCCGCTCGTAACTCGCGCGTGAACCCGGCCGGCGCATCCGCTTGAGGACGCCGTCGGCGGCGTGCTGGAGCGGGAGGTCGATGTAGGGGACGACCTTGTCGCAGGTGGCGATGGCCTCGATCGTCTCGTCGGTGACAGTGGTCGGATAGAGATAGAGCAGGCGGATCCACGCGAGGCCGTCAACCTGGTTCAGCTCGCGCAGCAGTCGGGCCAGCGCACCACGTTCGCGCCGGTCGACGCCGTAGAAGGTCGAATCCTGCGAGATCAGAAGCAGTTCCTTGACCCCGCGCGCCGCCAGGCTCCGGGCCTCAGCGACGATCGATTCGACCGGCCGGCTGCGGTACTGGCCGCGCAGCTTCGGGATGATGCAGAACGCGCAGTTGTAGTCGCAGCCCTCGGCGATCTTCACGTAGGCGTAGTGCTTCGGCGTGGTCAGCACGCGCGGCGTCGTGGCGTCGTAGAGATAGGTCGGCAGCTCGCGGCCCGCCTCCTGCCCGGCCTGGGTGACCGCCTCGCGATGCCGGGCGGCTACATGCGCCGAGGTCGGCGCCGAAGCGGCCGTGTCGTGAGCCGAAGGCGCCGAGCGATGGAAGGTCATCGGGACGGCGCCGAGACCGGCGGGTGCGGACGCCGCGGGTCCTTCCAGCGCCCCGACGATCGATTCCACCTCGCCGGTGCCGAGTACCACGTCGATCTCGGGGATCTCGGCCTTCAGCTCGTCGCGGTAGCGCTCGGCGAGGCAGCCGGTGACCACCAGCTTCTGGCAGCGCCCGCTGATCTTGTGCTGCGCCAGCTCGAGGATCGTGTCGATCGACTCCTGCTTGGCGCGGTCGATGAACGCGCAGGTGTTCACGACGAGGATGTCGGCCTGTGCCGCGTCGTCGGTGAGCTCGTGGCCCGCGCCTTGGGCGAGGCCGAGCATCACCTCGGAGTCGACGAGGTTCTTCGGGCAGCCGAGTGAGACGAGACCGATTTTCATGCGTAAGGTCGGGCCCCGGGCCGGGCCCGAACCACGTAGTTTACCGCGGAACACGCCACGCTGCGTTCCCGGCCAGCTCGGCGAGTCCCGGCAACGCCGCTCCAGGAGCCTAGCGCAGCGCGAACTTCATCGTCAGCCGCACCCGCACGGGGACAGGCTGCCCGTGGAGCGTGCCGGGCTTGAACACCCAGCGGCCCGCGGTGGCCAATGCGGTGTCATCGAGGCCGTGGACCGCATCCACCGACGTGACGAGCAAGACGTCGCGGACCGTGCCGTCGACGCCGACGGTCACGTCCACCAAGGCTGATCCGGCGACCTGTTCCCGGAGCGCAGCCGCGGTGTACCGAGGCTGCTCACTGCTGACGACCTTGGGCAGGACGACGCCGGGCGTCGCCTTGTCGTAGATGCGCATCGCCGGGGGCACGGGCGCCTGGCTGGCGCCCAGCGGCAGCGTGAGCAGGCCACACCCAAGGACACAGGCACCCATCGCACGGATTCTAGACATCGGACCTCCTTCGGTCGTTTCGCAGGCAGGCCGGAGAACGCATTCTAGGACGCCGCGAGCCGTGCGGCGGTCTGGGGCGGACTCGACTCCGGAGTCGAATTTCAACTCCGGAGTCGTTCCTGCCCGCGGTCAGGGATAGAGCCGGTAGAGCATGCGCGGGTAGGGGATGGTCTCGCGGACGTGCTCGAGGCCGCAGATCCAGGCGACGCAGCGCTCGATGCCCATCCCGAACCCGGCATGCGGCACCGAGCCGTAGCGCCGCAGATCGAGATACCAGTCGAACGCTTCCTTCGGCAGCTTGTGCTCCTCGATGCGCTGGAGCAGCAGGTCGTAGTCGGCCAGGCGCTCGCCGCCGCCGATGATCTCGCCGTAGCCCTCGGGGGCGATGACGTCGACGCCCAGCGCGACCTCGGGCCGTACCGGATCCGGCTTCATGTAGAACGCCTTGATCGCCGACGGGTAGCGGTGGATGCAGACCGGCCGATCGAACTGCTGCGAGATCACGGTCTCGTCGGTGCCGCCGAAGTCGCCGCCCCACTCGAACGGCTGCCCCGCGGCGCGCAGCTTGTCGGCGGCCTCGTCGTAGGTGATCCGCGGGAACGGACGCTGCACGGCGGCGAGCTTGGCGGTGTCGCGCTCGAGCACCTTCAGCTCCGTCGCCCGCTTGTCGAGGACGCGCGCGACCACCGAGACGATCAGCTCCTCGGCCAGGTCCATGGTGTCGTCGAGCGAGGCAAAGGCCATCTCGGGCTCGACCATCCAGAACTCGGTCAGGTGGCGACGGGTCTTCGACTTCTCGGCGCGGAACGTCGGGCCGAACGCGTAGACCCGGCCGAGCGCCATCGCATTCGCCTCGTTGTAGAGCTGACCGCTCTGGGTGAGGTAGGCGGTGGTGTCCTCGAAGTATTGAACCGGGAAGAGCGTGGTCGTGCCTTCGCACGCCGACGGCGTGAAGATCGGCGTGTCGGCGAGGATGAAGCCGCGCGAGTTGAAGAAGTCGCGGCAGGCGTCGATGACCTCGTGCCGCACCCGCAGGATCGCCTGCTGGCGCGGCGCCCGGATCCACAGGTGCCGGCGATCCATCAGGAAGTCGACGCCGTGCTCCTTCGGCGTGATGGGGTAGTCGTGGGCCGCGCTGATCACCTCGAAGCCGCTGACGTCGAGCTCGAAGCCGCCGGGTGCCCGCGCGTCGGTGCGCACCGCGCCGGTCACGACGATCGCGCTTTCCTGCCCGAGGTGGTCGGCCGAGACGAAGACCTCCGGGCCTACCGCGGCCTTCGACATCACCGCCTGGATGAAGCCGGTGCCGTCGCGCACGGTGAGGAAGTGCAGCTTGCCGCTCGATCGGCGGTTGTGCAGCCAGCCCTTGAGCGTGACGGTCTCGCCGACGTGGGCCGCGATATCTTCGATGTAGGTCGCCATCTACTTCAGCTCGTCGATGTACGGGAGCAGCAGCTCGTGCAGCCGGGCGAAGCGCGGATAGCGCTGCAGCGTGTCGCGCACGTAGCGCAGTGTCCGCGGCATGTACTGGATGTAGACCGGGTTCTGCCGCGTGGTCGTCTGGTAGCCGAAGGTGCCCATCGCCTTCAGGTTGCGCTGCAGCCCCATGAGGTCGAAACGGGCGCGGAAGTCGGCCTCGTTCGTGCCGTTTCCCTCGAGCGCCAGGAAGTAGGCGATCAGCTCGTTCACCGCGATGTCGTTCAGGTCGACGTAGGCGTCGCGCAGCAGCGAGGCCAGGTCGTAGGTGTCGGGCCCCATCCGGGCGTCCTGGAAGTCGATCACGTAGAGCTGACCCTGCGACAGCATCAGGTTGCGGCTGTGGTAATCGCGATGGCAGAGCACGCGCGGCTCGGCGGCGAGCTCCTCGACGATGATCTTGAACTCGCCGCGGACGGCTTCGAACTCGGGCGCCGGCAGCACCGCGTTGCGGTAGGCCGACAGGTAGTGCTTCAGGAAGAAATCCAGCTCCCAGGTCAGCTTGTCGACGTCGAAGGCCACGCCATAGGGCAGGTAGGCCGGCGACGTCAGCGCCGCGCCGCGGGTCTGCATCGTGACGATGTGCGCCACCGCCTGGCGGTAGAGCGCGGCGTGGGCCGGGAACGGCTGCGTCCCGAGGTGGGCCTGCAGCGTGACGTCGCCGAGATCCTGCAGCGAGAGGATGCCGAGGGCGTTGTCGTAGCCGAGCAGACGCGGCGTCGGCACCGGCATCGCCTCGAGCAGGCGGCCGACGTTGACGAACGGCAGCGTCTCGGCGTCGATCGTGCTGGCGTGCACCGCGAGCACGAACGGATCGCCTTCTTTGGGCAGGACCCGGTAGTACTTCCGGTCCGACGCGTCACCGGTGAGCGGGACGACCCGGGCGCCGCGAGCGGCGTCGCCGAGGGCCTCGAGGTAGTGGGAGACGCGATCCTTGGCGTCGGGCAGTTTCAGCGTGGGCATGGCGATCAGGGTGCGTCCGGGACGATCAGCACATCGGCGGCCCGGCGCTCGCCAGGCCGGAGCGCGTAGCCCTCTGGCCACGCCACCAGGCAGGCGTCCGCGGCCTGCAGGCCGGCCGGCACGCGCACGCGATCGGCGACCACGCACCGCTCGAGCACGGCGCCGGCGCCGATCGTCACATCGTCCCACAGGATCGTGCGATCGAGATGCGCCGACGGATCGATGCCGCCGCCGGCGCCCCCCGTCGACGAGGAGACGGCCCACGGCAAGACGCCCTCGTCCGCGGCCAGCCGCTCGTGGACACGCCGGTAGTCGGCCGGCGTCCCCACTTCGATGAACGGCGCGTCGCACACGAAGGCGCGCAGCCGCCTCGGCGATTCGGCCAGGATCCGAGGGTAGATCTGGAGCACGCTCTCCGCCGGCACGCCGTCGGGCAGATCCGCGAACACCGACCGCGCCACGACCTGGGCCGAGAAGAAGTGGTAGTTCGGCCGCGGATCGCCGCGCCGGCAGAAGCCGGTGATCCAGCCGTCGGCGTCGACCAGAACGCCGCCGAAGCGCGCCGGCTCGGGGTTCGGGATCAGCGCCATCGTCACGAGCGCGCCCGAGGCGCGGTGGTGGTCCCAGAGCGCGCGCAGGTCGACGGTCGCCAGCGTGTCGCCGTTGAGCATCAGGTAGGGATCGCCGTCGATGAGCGGCAGCGCGTGGCGGGGGCCGCCGGCCGAGCCGAGCACCGGCTGTTCCCACGAGTAGCGCAGCGTCAGCCCGACGTCCGAACCGTTGCCGGCGGCGGCGGTGATCGTCTCGGGACGGTGGTGCAGATTGAGGACCACCCGCGACACCCCGGTCGCCGCCACCGCTCGCAGGATCCGCACGACGAGCGGGACGCCCGCGAGCGGCACCGCGGGCTTGGCGCGCGCCAGCGTGAGCGGATGGAGGCGGCTGCCGACGCCGGCGGTGAGGAGGAGGGCGGTGGGTGGCCAGGCAGTCACGGGCCGGGGCACGGGCGGCGACGCGGTCACGCCGAGGCGCCGAACACCATGTCCGGCCCGTGCCCGCCGCGGGCCTGTCGATATTCCAGGAACAGCGAGCGATACGACGCCACGACGTAGTCGGCAGGGCCGCGGCCGAGCCTGACGGCGACCGCCGCGATCGCCGCCTCTTCGCCTTCGAGCTCGACGAACGTGCCGATCGGCGTCTCGTCGATGGCGATGACGAGCCCCTCGAGCGAGAGCTCCTCGCGGTACTTCTGGTAGCGGAAGCGCGGCACGAAGCCGAGCGAGGCGAGGATGCGGCGGGCGTCGTCGGCCTGGCCGACGGTGGTCTCGATCTCCTCGCGCGTCTTCATCGGGCCCGGCTGGGCCGGCCCCTTCCACGTGATCACGCCGCCGTCGCCGTCGCGGCGGACGCGCAGGGCGCAGCCCGAGAACTGCAGCCGGCCGTCGTCGCTGTCGAGGAGGACGTCGTCCTGGAGGCGGCGGTCGCGCAGCGGGCGCGCACCGATCTCCTCGAGCGCCGCGCGCGCCGCCGCCGCCGAATCGAACCGAAGCTTGATCTCGCGCTCTACGGGCACAGGGTTCCTGCGGGGATCAATTCCCAACTTCCAACCTCCAACTTCCAAGGCACTTCCAACTCCCAACTCCCAGCCTTGAAGTTGTGTTGGGAGCTGGTGGGTTGGGAGTGCCTTGGGAATTGGAGATTGGGAGTTGGAAGTTTGTCAGGGTTCGCGCCGAATCGTCGCGAACAGCTCGGAGCCGCGCGCGCGCAGGACGTGGACGCCGACCGAACGGCCCGGCGACACGCGTTCGAGCTCGGCGGCGGCGTCCTCGGCCGTCGCCACGTCGCGGCTGCCGACCTTGACGATCACGTCGCCTTCGATGAGGCCGGCGCGGCCGGCCGGGCCGCGCGGCTTCAGCCCGCTGACGACCGCGCCGCTGGCGTCGTTGGGCAGCTGCAGCTTGCGCGCGAGGGCCGGCGTCAGGTCCTCGAGCTGCAGCCCGAAGCTGGAGGTGAGATCGGAGGCGGCGGCCACTTCCGGCGCTTCGGCGGCACCCAGCGTCAGCTCGGCGACCGTGACCGACAGGCTCTTCGTCGTCTTGTCGCGAATGACCTTCACCGGCACCGACGTGCCCGGCTTGGTGACGACGACCATCTCGACCAGGTTCTTGTCGTTCTCGACCTTGCGGCCGTTGTACTCGACGACGACGTCGCCAGGCCGCAGGCCCGCCTTCGACGCCGGGCCGCCGCGCTCGACCTCGCGCACGACCGCGCCCTTGCGATCGGGCAGGCCCATGCTGTCGGCATCTTCCTGGGTGATGCGGCTGGCCTGGATGGTGACGCCGATCTTGCCGCGCGTCACCTTTCCGCTGCGCAGCTGCGGCAGCAGCTCGCGCACCAGGTTGATCGGCACGGCGAAGCCGATGCCGATGTTGGCCATGCGGTTGCTGAGGATCGCGGTGTTGATGCCGATGACCTCGCCGCGAACGTTGAGGAGCGGCCCGCCGGAGTTGCCCGGGTTGATCGCCGCATCGGTCTGCAGCATGTTGACGTTGCGCTGCGGCGCGACGTTGAACGGCCGGCTCAGGCCGCTGATCACGCCGACGGTGACGGTGTGGCGGTAGCGGAACGGGTTGCCGATGGCGACGACCCAGTCGCCCGGCTGCATCTGGCCGGAGTCGCCGAAGCGCGCCTGCGGCATCTTCGCGGCGGCGCCCTTCTCGACCAGCTCGATGAGGGCGCTGTCGGTGAGCGGATCGCGGCCGACGATCCGTGCTTCGTGCCCTTCCTCCTCGTGACCTTCCTCGCCGTAGAGCTGGACGCGAATCTTGTTGGCGTGCTCGACGACGTGGTTGTTGGTCAGGATGAGCCCGACGGTGTTGTCGATGATGAAGCCGGTGCCGGCGCCGGTGCTCTCCTGCGGCTCGTCGGGCTGCTGGCGCGGGGTGCCGAAGAAGCGGCGGAACAGCTCGTCGCTCTGATCGTCGGCCGCGGCTTCGGACCGGGTCGAGAGCGTGGAGATGCTGACGACCATCGGGCTCTGGTCGTGGGCGATGGTGCGGAACGTGCCGGCGTCGACCGGGCCCGACAGCGGCGCGCTGTTCATCGGCGGCGGCGCCGACAGGGCCTGGGCCTCGGACCGCGGCGCCAGGTCGAGCCTGGAGGCGATGACCATCCCGATGGCGATCGACACCACGGCGATCAGGGCGGCGTAGAAGAAGGTCGTCTTGCGCGTTGACATGAATGCGTCCTTGGACCGCCAGCTGGGAGCCTGGGTCAGGCCAGCGTGTCCATTTCTCTCTGGATATCGCCCGTGACTGTCGCCTCCTGCAGCCCAACCGTCATGTCGATCTCGGTGCGGATGCCGAAATCCTCGAAATACAGTCCCGGCTCGATGGTGAACCCGAGGCCGGGGACGAGCCGCCGGTCGTCGTGCGTCTCATAGTCGTCCATGTGGACGCCGTTGCCGTGGATCTCCTGACCGAGGCTGTGGCCGGTGCGGTGCAGGATGTGCGCCCCGAAGCCGGCGTCGATCAGCACCGTGCGGGCGGTGGCGTCGACCTCGAAGCCGCGGACGGTGCGCCCGGCGGCGATGCCGTCACGGACGAAGGCGATGGCGGCGTCGCGGGCCGCCGCGGTGGCGGACCACGCCGCCTGGACGCGCGCCGGGACCGCCGATCCGGTGAACGCCATCCACGTGATGTCGGCGAAAACCGCCCCCGGTGTCGGCAGCTTGCCCCACAGATCGAGCAGCAGGACCTCGTCGCGGCCGATCGCGCGGTGCGACGCGGCGGTGGGGAGATAGTGCGGGTTGCCGGCGTTCTCCTGCGCACCGACGACTGGCGGGCTGTCGCTCCACAGCGCCTCGTCGCGGAACGCCTGGACCATCTCGGTCTGGACGTCGAGCTCGGTGATGGGGCGCCCGGCGGCGAGCGCCACGCGGACGAAGGCGAGGGCGCGGTCCTTGATCCGGTAGAGGCGCGCCGAGGCGTCGCGATGAGTGGCGAGGGCGGGCGCGTCCCAGACCGCTTCGAACCGCTGGATCAGGTCGCCGGACGAGACCACCTCGACGCCGTGCGCCCGAATCAGCTCGATGGTGCCGGCGTCGACCCGGGACAGGTACGGGATGGCGCAGTCCTTCGAGTACTCCATCGCCAGGCGCTTGCGCCCGGCGAGCAGCCCGTCGAGGCCCTGCGTGAGGGCGTCGCGGCTGGCGTAGACGACCGTCGTGCCCGGCACGCCGTCCAAGTTGTGGCGTTCGATGGCGTGGACGAGCCGGGTCGGCGTGCCCTCGCGCGGGATCAGGTAGTACCAGCGCCGGGTGGCCATGTGACCCGACGACGCCAGGCCGGTCAGCCGCGCGGCGACTGGATTGACGCCCCGGAAGTCGTACAGCAGCCATCCATCGAGGCCGTCCTCGCTGAGCGCAGCCTGCACGGCCGCGATGTCAAGCGACATGAGAAGCGAGTATAGCAGCGCACGAGCAGTCGTATAATCGGAGGGTTTCGCCACTCCTGACCCGCCAGCCCAGGCCGTGGCCGGACGCACGACGAGTCTTGCTCATGACATCAGCCTTGTTCCCTGTATTGCGACGCATCGGCCGCCGGGCCCTCCTGGTCGGCGCGCTCGCCGCCGCCGCCTTCGTGGCCCCAGCCGCCCAAACGCCGCCGCCCCAGCCCGCCCAGCCCGCCGCGCCGGCCGAGGATGCGCAGCAGATTCCACCGGTCACCTTCCGGGCCGAGATCGAGTACGTCGAGGTCGACGCCGTCGTCACCGACGAGCGCGGCAACCTGGTGAAGGGCCTCACGCGCGAGGACTTCCAGGTCTACGAGGACGGCATCCTGCAGAAGACCTCGTTCTTCTCGCAGGTGGTGATCCCGGTGGAGCGGCTCGACCGCTTCGTCAACGAGGCCCGCCCGGTGATCCCGGACGTGCGCTCCAACGCCCGGCCGTTCGAGGGCCGCATCTACGTCCTGCTGCTCGACAACCGGCACACCGGCGCGCTGCGCAGCGCCCTGGTCAAGAAGGCGGCGCACGAGTTCATCGACAAGTACCTCGGCGCCAACGACGTCGCCGCCGTGATTCACAGTTCGGGGGCGACCGACGCGTCGCAGGAGTTCACCAGCAACCCGCGGCTGCTGCACGCCTCGGTCGACAAGTTCATCGGGCAGAAGCTCCGCTCGCGCACGCTCGAGCGGCTCGACGAGTACAACCGCAACCCGTTGCTGCGGCCGCAACAGAACTCCGACGGCAGCAGCTCCGGCCAGACCGGCCGCGACGTGAAGATCAACGATCCGCTCGACGCCGAGCGCGGCTACTTCGCGCGCGCCACGCTCGGGACGCTGCGCAACCTGGCCGAGTTCATGGGCTCGATCCGCGGCCGGCGCAAGGCGATCCTGATGTTCAGCGAGGGCATCGACTACCAGATTCTCGACGTCTTCGATTCGCGCGACGCGTCGACCGTCCTCGAGGACACGCGCCAGGCCATCGCCGCGGCCTCGAAGGCCAACGTCAACTTCTACACGATCGACCCGCGCGGGCTGAACGTGATGGGCGACGAGACCATGGAGATGGGCGGCTTCCCGGCCGATCCGTCCTACAACCTCAACCCGCAGGCGTTCGAGCAGGAGCGGCGACTGGCCGTGGACAGCCTGAAGGTGCTGGCCGAACAGACCGGCGGCTTCGCCGCGGTCGATCGCAACGACTTCGCCGGCGCCTTCGATCGCATCGTCCGCGAGAACAGCTCCTACTACGTCCTCGGCTACTACCCGCCGAGCAACAAGCGCGACGGCAAGTTCCACAAGATCGAGGTCAAGCTGAAGCGGCCGGGCCTGCGCGTCATCGCGCGCAAGGGTTACGCCGCGCCAAAGGGCAAAGGCGAGGTCACGGCGGTCGATCCGTCGGCGGGAACGTCGACGGCGCTGAGGGATCTGCTCAACAGCCCGCTGCAGTCGTCCGGCCTGACGCTCTCGGTGTCCGCGGCGCCGTTCGATTCGCTGAAGGACAACGTCTCGGTCACGGTCGAAGTGGTCGGGCGCAACCTGAAGTTCACGGAGAGCAAGGGGCTTTTCGCCAATACCATCGAGGTGTCGATGCTGCCGCTCGAGGCCCGCGGCAAGGCGCAGCAGGGGCGGCGCAGCGAGGTCAAACTGAACCTCAAGCCGCAGACCGCCCAGATCATGGCGGCGACCGCCGTGCGGCTGTCGCCGCGGCTGACGCTGCCGCCGGGCCGCTATCAGCTCCGCGTCGCCGCGCGCGAGACCGGCGGCGGACTCACCGGATCGGTCTTCTACGACCTCGAGGTGCCGGACTTCACCAAGGAGAAGTTCAACATGAGCGGCGTCGTGCTGACCGCCGCCACTGCCCAGGTCACGCCGACCGCCGAGCCCGACCCGGTGCTCAAGGCGGCGCTGCCGGGGCCGCCGACGACGCGCCGCGAGTTCTATCCGATCGACGTGCTGGCGCTCTACGCCGAGGTCTACGACCGGCTGAAGAGCGACGTCCCCCACACGGTGGACGTGACGACGCGGCTGGTCTCGGAGCAGGGCAAGGAAGTCAGCCGCACCACCGACGCCCGCAAGAGCAACGAGTTCCAGGGGCCCAAGGGCGGCTTCTTCGGCTACACCACGCAGGTGCCGCTGGCCGACGTGCCGCCGGGGCGCTACATGCTTCAGGTCGAGGCCAAGGCGCGTCTCAAAGACGCGCCGTCCGTGCGGCGCGAGATGCTGATCACCATCGTCCAGCCGCCGCCCGACCTGGTGCGCCCGGCCGCGGCCAAGCCCCCCAGTGGTGGCGACGCTGGACCGCGCTGAGGCCGACGCCGAGTCCTTGCTGGGGCTGTCGCCGCGTGCCGCGGCAGTCGTGGCCTGGGGCGGAGCCTGGGTGACCGGCGGTCTGGTCTGCTGGCTCGCGCCGGAAGGCGCGCGCTTCGTGCGCCATCACGCGCGTCACGCCCTCTGGGTCACCGGGGGCGTGACGGCCCTCGCCGTGACGCTCTGGTTCCTCAGCATCGTCTCAGCGTTTCTGATCACGTCGACCACGTTTGCGGTGGTGTCGTGGCTGGCCACCGGGGCGTGGGTTGCCGTGCTGCCGTTCTGGGCGTGGGGCCTGTTCCGGGCGGTGCGCGGCGAGACGCTGCGGATGCCCGGCGTGACGCGGCGGATCGAGCCGGCATTCGAGGCCCCCGCCCCGCTGGCCGTAGCCGCCAACGAGCCGATCATCGCCTCGCAGGTGGATGCTGTGGGCGAGACGGCTCCGCCGCCGTACGCGCCCGGACCCGCGCCCGGCCCGGATCGCTAGAAACGATTGGTGCGCAGCCAGCCGCCCATCAGGGCGGCGGCAAAGATTGCGAGCACAACGGGGAGCGGCAACGACGGCATCACAGCTCGCCGTTCCATTCTTCGGGTTCGGCGGCACCTGAGCGAAACACTTCCAGGTGCCACTTGCCGCCGCCCCACGGCTCGATGACTGTGTGTCGGGCCGCGCCCTCAGCGCCGCCCGGGCAGCCATGCGATCCGCGCGCGGTTCCAGCCGGCGCTAGGCGCGCCGTCTGGGCGCGCGGGCGGCTGCGGCGAGCAACCTTCGTCACAGCTCGCCGTTCCATTCTTCGGGTTCGGCGGCACCTGATCGAAACACTACCAGGTGCCACTTGCCGCCGCCCCACGGCTCGATGACTTCGGTT
>JANOIR010000156.1:0-1780 GCA_031407765.1 Vicinamibacteraceae bacterium | reverse complement strand
GTGGACCTGACCGGGATCGGGCAATGCTAGCCGCAGCCGCAGGCTGCGGCGGCATGCGTGCAGCCCGGTCGGGGCCGACCAGACCGAACGAAGTGAGGGATGGTGGACCAGAAGCGCGTGAGTTGGAACCGGCTGATTGGCTGGGTGAGTTCCTTGGAAATGATTCGATCTTCAGCTGACGCTCTACCCAGACCTCCGTCGCTTGAGTTCGCCCCCCGCACGCTCTGCGCGGCAGACTCCAGATGTCGTTCCGTGCCGGACGCATCTCGTCGCTGAACCGCTGCCGCCGGGCCGCGAACGTACGGCAGGAGCAGCACGGTCACGACGAGGGCGGCAATGCCAGGCCGCATCGTCGCCATCCTAGGGCGTCTCCGCCGCCGGTCCGGCCCAGTAGCCGGAGCGGGCCCGGACCTGGCCGCCGCCCTTGATCTTCACGTCGAGCACGTGCCATCCGGCCTTGCCGTTCCGGGTCGGCGTGAAGCTGACCAGGTAACGCTGGCGGAACCGATCGAGGATCTCGTCGAAACGCGCCGCGACGGCGTCGAGCGACAACTCCTTCACGAACACGCCGCCGGTCACGTCGGCCAGCTTCGGCAGCACGCTGCTCTCGGCGCCGGTGGTGACCACGCAGACGACGGCGCCGGTGCGCCGCGCCGTATCGAGGACAGCGGCCTCGGTCAGCACGCTGGCCGTGTCGTTGCCGTTGCTGAAAAGGATGACGAGCGGCCGTCCGATCGCCGAGGCGCCGAGCAGCATGGCGACGTGGGCCGCATCGTGCAGCGCGGTGTCGCCGAGCGGCATCGGCGCTGCGACCAGCGTGCGCAGCCGCGCCAGGTCGGCGGTGAACAGCGTTCGGATCGCGACGCGATCGGCGAACGTCACCACCGCGGCGGTCTCGCCGGGCCGGAGCGTTGCGACGACACGCTGTCCCGCCGCCACGAGGTGCTCGCGCTCCCGCGGTTCGAGGCTGGCGCTGCCGTCGAGCGCCAGGACGACGTTCAGCGGCAGCGCTGTGGTGGACACCAGCTCGGCGCGCTGCGGCACGCCGTCGTCGATGATCTGGAAATCGGCAGCGGTCAGCCCCGTGACCGGCCGCCCGCGGCGGCGGACCTCGACGTCGACGCGCACGCTGTCGACCGCGGCCTCGAAGACCGCCTGTTGCGCCCGCGGCGTCGCGGCGTCCAGCGCCACGATCACGGCGATCGCGGCCCCGACGTGCCGCGGCCACCCGATCCGCGCCAGGCGGCTCATTGCACCCCTGCCCTCCAGGCGGCGAGCAGCGCACCGGCATCGGGATCGTGCACCCGGAAGTACGAGGCCCACGGGTCGGGGTGCTCCGCCGAGTCCGGCCCCACGACGCCGACGGCGATGGCCACGGCCTCGGTGGTACGGCCCTGCGCGAGCGCGACGCGGCTGCGACCCAGCTCCGCCGACTGCGCGCCCGGGAAGCGAGCGGCTGCGCGCGCGTAGGCGTCGCCGGCCGCGGGATAGTGGCCGAGTTGCTCCTCGCTGCGCCCGAGGACCACGGCCGCATAGAACTCGAAGAACGGGTCGAGCATCGCGGCGAGCGCCGGTCGCACCATCGCCGCCGCCCCCGCATGGTCGCCGAGCTCGCCTTGGACGTGCGCCAGCCGGATCCGGGCTTCGTGCAGCGTAGGATCAAGCTGCAGGGCGCGGCGGAAGAGGTCGCGCGCCAGGCCCAGCTCCAGATCGACCGCCTGTGGCATGTGCGGGGTCGCGGTCGCGCCACCGGCCCACTGCCGCCGGAGCTGCTCCTGCC
>JANOIR010000536.1:0-8903 GCA_031407765.1 Vicinamibacteraceae bacterium | reverse complement strand
ACGGATTTCCGAATACATCGGGGACGAACGCTGCCAGGGCGGCCTGCGGCGGGATGACGAAAGGGCTGACCGTGAACGCGCGCCGCAACGCGGCGATGCCGCTTTCTCCCATGTATTCGGCGAAGGGCGCGATCTGAACTGCCGCAAGACCCGCCCCCAGCACAGCGGCCGGCAGCAAGCGACCGAACAGCATGGCGCAGTCAGAGACCAATCGACGGCGGTGCGTGCCAACGAGACACACCCCGAGCGAGTAGGCTCCCGTCATGAGTAGCACCTTGAATGCGGTCTCGGGGTGTCCGGCCAACAACGTCAGGGCGATCAGCGTAGCCAGCAAGGCGACGTTGCCTGGGCCACCCTCCTGGCGATTGCGATCGACCGACCACAACAACCAGGGCAGCCAGCAGGACACGGCCGATGGTGGGTGCTCCAACCACACCACCGTAAAGGGATTCAGGAGAAACGAGAGGGCGCCAAACCAGACAGCACCGCGGGCCAGCCCAAGGCCCCGCAGAAAGAGGAACATGCCCACCCCGCCAATCAGCAGGCGCGCCACCGCGTGGGCCAACAGCGCGTCGGCGGGGGGAAACAGTACGCTCAATGCCACCGACGGGGACAGAAGCCCCGTTTGGTACGAAGCCAGAAATGGCTGTCCCCCGTACATCGCCGGGTTCCAGATGGGAAAGCGGAGCTCTCGGAGACTATTCCGTGTGAACTCCAAAGAGGGATAGACGAACATCGGCACGTCACCGAGCAATCGGTTGCCGGGGTGTCGCTCCGGGGTGGCCACGACGGTCGGGGTTCTGCTCTCGAACCAGGGGGTGTAGCGCCAGAGGATATCCGTCTGCGACAGCACCCGACCTGAGGCCGCGTCCACGAAGAACAGCGCGACCAGTGTGCAAGCGACAGCGACAAACGCACCCAGCCCACCCCGTGGTTTGGTACTCAAATCGTCTGCTCCAACGGGGGCAAATACGCGCGCAATCAGCTAGCGCGGGACGAGTCGCGGTCGCTGCGTCCAGACTTCCGTTCCCGGGATGCCGGTGCCGGCGGCGAACGGGTTCAGCCGGAGGTGCTCGATCTCATTCGCCCACCCCGGCCCGCCCCGCAGCGGGAGGCGCACGACGTGCGGGCGGCCGTCCGCGACCCAGTCGGCGCAGACCGGCGGCTGGGCGTGCATCGGGCGGTTCGTCGACGAGTAGTAGACGCAGGCGCGCTGCGCGGCCGGCGTCGCCGTCGCCGTCAGCTCGACCTCGAAGGCCGCGAAGGCATCCGCCTTGGCCTCGAGCCGCGTCATCCACTCCGGCGTCGGCGCGGTGACGACGAAGTGGCCCTCGCCCTCCAGCATCGCCAACCCGTTCAGCGTCGTCGGCACCATGACCCGCTCACCTGACGCGAGCGTCCGCGTCGGCGCGGGATGGTAGGCGGGCCAGACGACGCCCATTAGCGCGTAGACGTTGCCCGCCGCGAAGAGCAGACCGATCACGAGCGGCGACGTCCACCGCTTCATCGCCGGTGGCAGCTCCTGCAGGCCGAGTGCGAGCAGCACCGCGAATGCCGGCAGGCCTGGCAGCAGGTAGCGCCCCTGCAGCTGCGTGAACTGCAGGTTGATGCGGACGACGATCGCCAGTGCGCTCAGGCCAGCGATGGCCAGCAACGTCGCGAGCCGCCAATCGAGGCGCCGGCGGACCAGCGCCAGCACCGTGCCAGCGAAACCGATGGCGAAGAACAGGACGTAGGGCCGGTAGAGGAGCCGCGGCAACAGCAGGTTGGCCCAGCCGAAGATGCCGATGAACGACTTGGTGAGGATGCGCGGGAAGTCGTCGACGAAGTACCACGAGAACAGCGGCCGGTCGGTGATGATGTGCGCCACCGCCGTCCGCATCGCGTCGCTGGCGAACGGATCGCCGTAGAGGACGACGTTGCGGATCGACCAGGGTGCGACGATCGCGCCGGCGAGCGCGAGCGCGCTCAGGCGCCACGCCCGCACGCGCCAGGCGGCGGCAGAGTCAGAGGCGACCAGCGCGAACGCGAAAGGGGGGACCAGGGCGATGGCGCTGATCTTCGCCATGTAGGCCAGGCCGATCGCGGCCGACGTCCACCACGCGACGCGCCACGAGAACGGCTCGCGGATCAGGCGCACCATGCCCCAGGTCGCGGCCGCCGCAAAGCAGCCGACCAGCGCGTCGTTGCTGACGTGGCCGGCGCGGAAGGCGAACATCGGCAGCAGCGCGACGACGAGCGCCGCGATCAGCCCGACGTCGCGTCCGCCGGCGGCTACGCCGGCGGACCAGACGAAGCACACCGTGCCGACCGAGATCGCCGCCGCCAGCAGCCGCGCGAGGCGCTGCGGCCAGTAGCGCTGGTAGTCCTCGCCAGTGTTGAGGAACATGCGAGGGTCGGCCAGGCTCATCAGCGCGCCGTCGGGCCGGCGGCCGACGACCATGTCGGGCGAGCTGACGTCGGTCGCCAGCGGCGCGAAGAGCGCGTAGGCGAGCGGCGGTGAGTTGGCCTCCTCGAAGCCGGGCGCGTAGTACGGCAGGCGCCAGTGGTCGTGCAGGTAGCGCGCGTACTTCCAGTGCGCCGGCTCGTCCGGCGCTTCGTTGATCGGGACGACCAGCGACCACGCCGCGAACAGCGCGAACGCCGCGACGAGCAGGAGGCCGAGCGGCGCTCGGCGGTCAGGCGGCATGACGGATCGAGCGCGACCGATCGAAGCGTGCCTCGGCATTCTCCTGGCGCTATCGAGCGCCGCCGGGCGCCCCTGCAACGGCCGCGGCCGGGCCGCCGAGGGGCCGCAGCTCGATCCGCTTGATCTCGCCGACGATCACCAGAAAGGCGATGACTGCGAGCAGCGCGTGCGCGCCGACGTAGACCAGGGCGCCCTCGAACGAACCGGTGTTCTGCAGGATGTAGCCGATGACGATCGGCGTGACGATACCGGCCAGATTGCCGACCATGTTGAAGAGGCCGCCGGCGAGGCCGGTCGCCTCGCGCGGCGCGACGTCGGACATCACGGCCCAGCCGAGGGCGCCGACCCCCTTGCCGAAGAAGGCGAGGCTCATGAGGAAGATCACCGCCCACTGCGCGTCGACGTAGTTGCAGCCGACGATGATCGTCGACAGCAGCAGCCCGCCCACGATCGGCACCTTGCGCGCGGTGCTGAGCGTGGCGCCGCGCCGCAGCAGCGTGTCCGAGATCCAGCCCCCGAGGATGCCGCCGAGGAATCCACACATCGCCGGCAGCACCGCGACGAAGCCGACCTGCAGGATGCTCATCCCGCGCTGCTTGACCAGGTAGATCGGGAACCAGGTCAGGAAGAACCAGGTCAGCACGTTGATGCCGTACTGGCCGACGAAAATGCCGAGCAGCATGCGGTTTTTGAGCAGCTCGACGATCAGCCCGGGCCGCTTCGGCGCCACCGGCGCTCCCGGCACCCGGGCCTGGTCGAGATCGACCAGCCCGCCGCCGCTCCGGATGTGCTCGACTTCGGCGGCGTTGGCGCGGGGATGATCCGCGGGCTCGCGGATGAGCCGATTCCAGAAGGCGCCGAAGACCAGCCCGGTCGTGCCCATCAGCACGAACACCCAGGGCCAGCCGAACTGATGGGTGACCGCACCCATGATCGGGTAGAAGAGGACCGTGGAGAAATATTGCGCGGAATTGAAGATCGCCGATGCCAGGCCCCGCTCCGCGGTCGGGAACCACACCGCGACGATGCGGCTGTTGGCGGGGAACGATGGCGCTTCGGCCGCGCCCAGGCACAGCCGCAGCCCGAACAGGGTGGCGGCGGCCGCCCGTACCGACCCCAAGACGCCGACGCCGGCCTGGAGGAGTGTGAACGCCGACCAACTGAGCAGGCTCCATTGGTAGACGCGACGCGAGCCGAGGCGATCGAGCAGCCAGCCGCCGGGGAGCTGGAACACCACGTAGCTCCATGAGAACGCCGACAGCATGTAGCCCAGCGTGACGGCGTCGAGGCGCAGGTCGCGCGAGAGGTCGGTGCCGACGATCGACAGGGTGGCCCGGTCGGCGTAGTTGATCGTCGTCACCAGGAACAGGGTGAGGACGATCAGGTAACGGGCGCGGGTCGGGCGCTCGGCCGGCCCGGGGCCGGGCGGATCGGGCGGATTGGGCATGGGACGCTCGGACATCGGTCTGGGCTGCACGCGGTGTTTTTGCACGATTGCGGCAAACTTGCGAGTAGTTTGTTGAATGTCCACCCCGCTGTCCGCCGTCTGCCGCCTGCCCGCGCCGGACGACAACGTCGCCATCGCCACCCGCCGGCTCGATGCCGGCACGCGCCTCGAGATGGGCGGCGAAGTCCGCACCCTGGCCTCGTGCGTCCTTGAAGGGCACCGCCTGGCGGTCCGGCCAATCGCGCCCGGCGAGGCGCTCCTCTCGTGGGGGCTGCCGTTCGGGCACGCCCTGGTGCCGATCGCGCCCGGCGACTACGTCTGCAACGCGTCGATCCTGCAGGCGTTGGCGGTGCGCCAGCTCGGGGTGCCGCTGCCGGTGTCGCCGAACTTCGAGGACTACCTCGTTCCGTTCGAGCTCGACCCGGCGACGTATCGGCCCGGGCCGCCGGTCGAGCGCGTCGCCCACCCGCGCACGTTCCGTGGCTACCGGCGCGCCGGCGGACGTGGCGTCGGCACCCGCAACACCATCGTCATCCTCGGGACGACGTCGCGGACGGCCAGCGTCGTGCGCCAGCTCGCCGCCCGGCTGCAGCCGCTCGCGGCGCAGCATCCGACGATCGACGGCATCGTCGCAGTGGCCCACACCGAAGGCGGCGGGCCGGGCGAGCCGAACAACACCGCGGAGGTGCTGCGGGCGCTGGCCGGGTTCATGGTCCACCCCAACGTCGGCGCGGTCCTCGCCGTCGATCTCGGTGTCGAGCCGATCACCAACGCGCGGCTGCAGGCGTTCATGGAGGCGGAGGGCTATTCGCTCGCCAATGTCCGGCACGCGTTCCTCAGCGCCGGAGCCGGCCTGGCGGCAGGCCTGACCGAGGGCGAGGCGATCGTCCGCGGCTGGATCGACGCGGTCGCGGCCGAGGCGCGGACGGAGGAGCCGCTCGCCGGCCTGCGCATCGCGCTGCAATGCGGCGGTTCGGACGCCTTCTCCGGCGTCTCCGGCAACCCGCTCGCCGGGGCCATCGCGCACGAGCTGATCCGCCACGGCGGCACCGGTGTCCTCTGCGAGACCGACGAAATCGCCGGCGGCGAAGCCTACGTCATGCGCAACACGCGCAACTTCGACACGGCGCGCGCGGTGCTGCGCCACATCGAAGGCTTCAAGGAGCGCCTGTCGTGGCACGGCGTGACCCCGGAGGGCAACCCGTCCGGCGGCAACAAGCTGCGCGGGCTCTACAACATCACGCTGAAGTCGCTCGGCGCCGTGCACAAGAAGGATCCGCGGACGCCGGTCGAGCACGTCATCGACTACGCCGATCCGCTGGGCGCCGACGGCTTCTACTTCATGAACAGCCCGGGCAACGACCTCGAGGGTATCGCCGGCCAGGTCGCCTCGGGCTGCAACCTCGTGCTGTTCGTCACCGGCAACGGATCGATCACGAACTTTCCCTTCGTGCCGACGCTGAAGATCACGACGACGACCGCGCGCCACCAGCTGCTGCGCCATGAGATGGACATCAACGCCGGCCGCTACCTCGATGGCGAGCCGATGCCGGCGCTGGTCGCCGAGGCCTTCGACCTGACGATCGCGACGGCGTCCGGCGAGCGGACACAGGGCGAGCGGGCCGGGCATTCGCAGGCGCAGCTGTGGCGCAACTGGCGGCAGACCAGCGCGACGCGGATCGCCGCCATCGAGGCCCGGCCGGTGCCCGACGGGCAGCCGCTGCCGGTCGCCGCGGCCCGGTCCGGTGGCGTGCCCACCCGCGCCCGTGCCGTCACCGATCGCATCGGCCTGGTGCTGCCGACCAGCATGTGCTCGTCGCAGATCGCGCGCCTGGCCGCCGATCGCCTCAACGCGAGCGACGTCGGCCGCCGCCACGGTGTGGCGCGGTTCGTCGCCTTGCCGCACTCGGAAGGCTGCGGCTTCGGCGGCGGCTCCACCTACGCCACCCTGCAGCGCAGCTTCCGCGGCTACGCCACGCATCCCAATGTCGCCGCCGCGCTGCTGCTCGAGCACGGTTGCGAGAAGGTGCCGAACGACGCCATGCGCCGCGACTTCGAGCGCGCGCACCTGCCGCTCGATCGCTTCGGGTGGGCGAGCGTCCAGCTCGATGGCGGCATCGAGAACGTGCTGGGCAACGTGGCGTGCTGGTTCGATGGCCAGCCGTCCGCCGCGCCGGCTACCGATCCGGCGCTGGTGCGTCTCGGCGCGCTCACGATCGGCCTGCTGAGTGCGGCGCCGCCGGAGCCGGCGATGGCGGCAGCCCTGGCCGGGCTCGTCAACGCCGTCCTTGCGGACGGCGGCACTGTGCTCGTGCCCGAAGGCGATTTCCTGATCGCGGACAGCCGCTTCCGCGGCGACGTCCTGGGCGACGTCGCGCCACGGGCGACGCTGGAATACGGCGAGCCGGTCGTCGCGGCCGGCCTCCACCTGGTGCAGACCGATACGGATCACTGGGTCGAGAACGTCACCGGCCTGGCGGCGTGCGGCGCGCACCTGGTGATCGGCGAGGTCGCCGACGGGCCGCAGCAAGGGCATCCGCTGATCCCGGTGCTGCAGGTCGCCGGTCCGGCCGCCGCCGGGCGGATTGCGGACGGCGACATCGACCTCGTGGCCGGGGCCGACGCGGCGGCGACAGAGGCGCGGCTGCGCCAGCTGGTGCTCGCGACCGCCCGCCAGGATCACACGCCGGCCTGCGACGCGGGCGGCTTCGTCGAGCTGCAGCTGACGCGCGGCCTGCTCGGCGTCTCGACGTAGCGGGAGCCGGCCCGTCCGTCAGCTCACGCGGCGGAATGTCCCGACGCGCCGCGCTCGCGACGCCGCGGCGTGCCCTGAGCGTTGGGCTCGGAGCCACGTAGCGCGCGGAGGCGCTCATAGACGCCGCGGCGGACCAGCGCCTCGAGTCCGAGGCGAACAGTCTCGGTGTCCGTCTTCGTGCCCGCGGCCGACCTGGCCTCGCGGAGAAGTTGACGGTCGATGTGGAGCGTCTTCTTCATACAGACAAATGTGCCATACGTAAATGGCCTGCAGGGCTGTTATCCGCGTGGCGCTACGCCCGCACACGCGGCGCGGGCGTAGACGCCGGTCGGCAGCGTCCGCGAGTCTTCGGCCGTAAGCGAGAGCGCCTCGGCTTCGATCGGGCCGAGGCCGAAGCGGTCCGGCCGGGCGTCCAGCGCCCACGAGAGCAGACGCTCGAGGTCACCGGCGTCGCGCGAGCCGGTATAGGCGTTCAGCAACACGAACGCGGGGGCCGGCGCCAGCAACCCGACGGCGGCCTCGAGTAGCCCGTCCAGGTCGCGGTCGAGCTGCCAGTCGCCGGCCGGGCCGCGGCCGTAGGCGGGCGGGTCGAGGAGCAGCGCGTCGTAGCGGGTGCCGCGGCGGTGCTCGCGGTCGACGAACCGGCGGGCATCTTCCTGAATCCAGCGCACGGTGGACACACCGTTCCGGGCCGCGTTGTCCCGAGCCCAGCCGACGGCGGGCCGCGAGCTGTCGACGTGGGTGACCCGGGCGCCTGCCACAGCGAGCGCAATCGAGGCCCCGCCGGTATAGGCGAAGAGGTTCAGGACGAGGGCCGGTTCCGGCCTGGGCAGGGCGGCGAGCGCGTCGGTCATCCAGCCCCAGTGGGCGGCCTGTTCGGGAAACAAGCCGGTGTGGCCGGAGGGCGCACAGCCGGCCAGGAAGGTCAGGCCGGCGTGGGCGATTTCCCAGCGGTCGGGCAGGGCCCCGTGCCCGGCGGCGAACTGCCACCGACCACCGCCGACTCGGCCGTCGAAGGCCGCATCCGCGGCCTGCCAATTGGTAGAATCAAGGGTCGGTGTGCCGGTCGCCCGGGCGTCCGGGCGCGACAGGCGGTGCGCGCCCCACTGTTCGAGGCGCCGTCCCGATCCACCGATCAGGCCGAAATCGAGGAGCGAGTAGGACCTCAAGCGGTCGCACTATTGCACGGCCGGTTGGCGCTGTGCTATGTTCGTCAGGTTTTGTCGACGCCAGGACACCCTATCTGGAGTCGAGCCGCAAGGTTGGGGTGAGGTTCACCCCCCTCGGACTGCCGTGACCCGCCAGCGCGCTGCTCGTTCCGCGCGCGGCGCCGGTGGTTCGTCGCGATAAACACGAAGGCTAGGGTCATTTGGTTCCGGGTGCCAAATCTTCAGGTTCGCCTGAAGGTTTCTAGGCCCGGGACGTCACGGGAATCGGACCGGTGCGCGGTCCTGGGCGAACGTCGCCCTTGGACGAGCGCGCTCCGGGCGTCCGTGAGACGTTGCAGCGACGGGAGAGCGTGTGCCGACTATCAGCCAGCTTGTGCGCAAGGGCCGCGTGGCCATCGTCAGCAAGACCAAGAGCCCTGCGCTCAACGAGAGCCCGCAGAAGCGCGGCGTCTGCGTCCGCGTCTTCACCCAGACGCCGAAGAAGCCGAACTCGGCGCTGCGCAAGGTGGCCCGTGTCCGCCTGACCAACCAGATCGAGGTGACGACCTACATCCCGGGTGTGGGCCACAACCTCCAGGAGCACTCGCTGGTGCTCATCCGCGGCGGCCGCGTGAAGGACCTCCCGGGCGTCCGCTATCACGTCGTCCGCGGCACGCTCGACGCCGTTGGCGTGCAGGGCCGCAAGCAGGGCCGCTCGAAGTACGGCGCCAAGCGCCCGAAGTCGTAGCGCCGCCCATCGAACTCAGGCCCATCGCCACATTCAGACTGAGACCGACTTATGCCCCGTCGACGTGAAGTCCCCAAACGCGAAGTTCCGCCGGATCCGGTGTACGGCAGCCCGCT
>JANOIR010000147.1:0-18155 GCA_031407765.1 Vicinamibacteraceae bacterium | reverse complement strand
GCCCGGATCGCCAGGCGCGAGGAGCGAGCATATCGGCCATATGTGAGCGACGAGCAACGCCGCGAGGCGGGATGCCCCGCCCGGGAATTGTCCTAGAAATCACGGTTCCAGGGGACTAGCTAGCGGTGGACCCGTGTCCTGAATCTGGGCCGCCGCCGGCGCGTTGCGCGTCGCGATTACGCGCGCGTGCGCCCTCCCGCGCGGTGAGAAAACGATCCCGGAAGTTCAAGTGGGCCAGCTCGGGCGGAGGTGGAGCGTCGGCGGGATCGTCGAGCGGCATGGGAAGGACCGCGCCGACGCCGCGCGTGGCGGTCACGGTCTGCAGTTCCCACTTCACCCAGGGCGAGCGCATGGCGTGGGCGGACCAAAACAAAAAGAACGCCTCCCGCTCCGGGATGACCCGCTCCAGCTCCTGCTGCCAGGTCGCATTCGGTTTCAGGTCCAGGCAGTCCATGAACACGTCGAGGCCGGGGTCATGCCGGTGGAGCACCGACAGGCAGAGCGCCACCTGTTCCCGATCCTGGGTGGCGTAGGACGCAAACGCGGTGGCCGGCGCACGACCCGCGACGTCGGCCTCCCGCGGATCCGTCACGCGATCGACGATCCGCAGGTCCAGCGTGACGAACGCCACCGGCACGTCGGCGATCGACACCTCGAAGCACAGCACGGTGGTTCGCGGCACGGGCACCTGCGCCACCGTCACGGGGAAGCTCAGGATCTGCTCGCGGCCGTTCCACTCGAAGTGTTGCTCGGCCTTAGGCAATAGCAGGTGGTCTGCGGTGGCCCGCACGGTCACCGGCGTCCCTCGGCGCCAGTGCCCGCCGCGTGTCAGAGGAATGCCCCTGACCAGTGTGTTCGGGACGCGACCGGCCATCTCCGCCAGCCGCGTGACCACGGCCGGCTCCCGCGTCTCGGTGTAGACCGCAAACCGGGCCGTGAAGGCGTCGCCAGGGATGGCCTCACGGGGCGCACTTGCGGCCAGCAACACCGGTTCGGGGGGCGGCTCCACCCCGGTTTGGGGCGCCTCCCACGTGTTCGCCTGCAACACCGCGTCCTTCCCTCGCAGTCGCCAGCGATCGATCATCCAGGCGGCCGCCGCCTTAGGGACGGCGATTACGCCGGCGGCCACCAGACCGAGCTTCTCGAGCAGCGTCGTGGAGGGCTCGACGGGCTCTACGCTGAGCGTCACGCGGTCCGGATCCCCCGGTGGCAGAGGAGCCCGGCTGATGGATGGCGCGCGGCGCTCTGCCACTGCGGCCTCCTGTCGGCGCCGGATCGCCTCCTGCTCCGCGCGTGCCTGCTCGTGTGCCTGGATACGCTGCTGTTCGTCGAGCACGCCCACTACGCGTTCCCGCAGGGCGTGCGGCCGCGGGTCGTGCTCGTCGACTGCCGAGGCGCGATAAGTGAGCTCAATGGCTTCCTCGAGCCGTCCGGCCTCGAAGGCGCGCTCTGCGGCCGCGAGCTGCTGCTCGAGCTGCTCCGCGCGGGGCCGCACCAGCCGGGCGGCCGTGTCGGAGGAGCGCCCGGGTCGCGGCGGCGGCCCCGCGGGCGCCGCCGGTGTCGGTGGATGGTCCAGGCCCTCCTCGGGGCGATCGACCATCGTGTGCTCGTCCGACTCGTCGCGCTCGAGCCGCCGCCGCACGTGGGTGAGGTCGCGGTGCAGCTCGCTCGCATCCTGGTAGCGCCGGCCCGGATCCTTCTCGAGCGCGCGGGAGACGATCTGTTCGATGTCGCGGTCGATCCCCGGCAGCACTTGCGACAGGCTCGGCGCCGGATGTGTCGCGATGCGGTCGAGCACGCCATTCACCAGCCCGCCAGGGAACGCCTGGTCGTAGCAGAGCAGCTCGAAGGCCACCGCCCCAACCGAGAAGATGTCGCTCCGATAGTCGACGGGCTGCCCTCGGACCTGCTCGGGCGACAGGTAGTTGAAGCTGCGGGTGAGCGTTTCCGGACCGGTGATTCCGGAAGCGGCGGATTTGCTGATGCCGAAGCCGAGGATCTTCAACCGCCCGCGGCGCTTCTCCACCATCAGGTTCGCCGGCGTGATGTCCCGGTGGACGATTCCGAATGTGTGGGCGTAGGCGAGCCCGTCGCAGAGCTCCTCGATCAGCCGCAACCTGCGCACGAGCGGCGCGGGCTCGCGCCGCCGGATCCATACGGCCAGCGTCTCACCATCGACGAACTCCATCGCGATGAACGGCTGGCCCTCATGCTCGCCGACGTCGAAGATGCGGACAATGTTCTCGTGTTCGAGCACGCCCGCCGCATTGGCTTCGAGAATGAAGCGCCGGCGAATCTCGGGGTTGTCGAGCCCTTCCTCGAGGAGCGTGATCGCGACGATCCGGCCGCCGATTCTCGGGTCGCTGGCGCGCAGGAACCCCCCAACGCCGCCCGATCCCATCGGACCCAGAATCTCGTAGCGGCCGACGAAGGGTGGAGGAGGCACGGTCCGCTCCGTCTGCAGGGGTTGGAACAGTCTACAGAGAAAGCCGCTGCGCCGTCGACCGGCGACGCGAGACCAAGAGGGGCGGCGGGCGCGGCTCGTGCTGCCCGGCGGCCTGTCTGTCGTGTCAGCGATCGCCGACGTCGATCGTGTCGGGCAGCTCGTTGGGGTTGCCGCCGGCCTCGGCACCGGCGGGGAAATGGCGCGCCAGGGCCTCACCGATCGCGTCGACGGCCTCCACCACGCCCTGCGTGAAGCGACCCTCACGGAAGCGCGTGCCGACGTGCGCCGCGATCTCCGTCCAGAAGGCGTCTCCCACCTGCGCGTGAATGGCCTCGTCTCCCAGGACGACGACCTGCCGGCGGGCCGGCGCGATCAGCAGCAGCACGGCGTTGCGGTCGCGCGTGGCTTGCAGACCCAGGCGCCGGAAGGCGCGCTCGGCGAGGCGTCGGCTGCTGCCGATGAAGAAGCCGACGATCGAGACGCGGATTTCACCCGAGGTGCGGGTCTCGGCGCGGGCGATGGCTCGCTCGACGGCGGCGGTATCCAGCGACCGCAGAAACGTTCGACGTGATGCCATCACCAGGACCCCGATGCCCCGCCGCCGCCCGAGCGGCCGCCTCCGCCGGAGAACCCGCCTCCGCCTCCGCCCCCGCCGCCGAAGCCACCCCCTCCCCAGCCGCCCCCGCCACGACCGTGGTTGGAGGCGATCGTGGTCAGCAGCATCAACGCCAGGCTGGGGTTCGTGACGAACAACCCGAGCACTACGATCCCGATGAGCCCGAGGAGAATCAGCCTACCCCAACCGATTTCGGGCGGGGCGGCGCGTGTGCGCACCGCCTCGCGCGGCGCGCCTGTTTCCCCGCCCACCGCCTCGAGCACGCCCGCGATGCCGGCGCGTGCCGCCCCGTCCTGATCGCCGGCGCGGAGCCGGGGGAGCATCTGGTCGCCGATGATCCGCGACGCCACCGCATCGGGAAGGCGATCCTCGAGGCCATAGCCGACCTCGATCCGCACCCTGCGGTCGGCGGCCAGGATGAACACCGCGACGCCGTCGTCGAGGCCCTTGCGCCCGACCCGCCAGGCCGCGAACGCGCGCACCGCCCAGGGTTCGAGCGGCTCGCCCCCCGTCGTCTGGCCGATCCACAGGAGGACCTGGCGACCGGTGTCGTGCTCGTAGCGCGCGAGGCGCTGTTCGAGCTCGTCCTGGGCCGGGGCCGAGAGAAATCCGGCGCCGTCCGTGACGAAACGCGGGGGCGAGGGAGGTGTCGAGGTCGCCGACGCTGGCGCGCTGGCCGTTTGGGCCGCCGCCGGCGGGACAGCGCCAATCGTCACCGTCGCCAGGGCGAGGGCGACCAGCGGCGCCAGCGTCAACCCGACCACTGGCGCGCGGCCTGCGAACGGGCCCTGTGCGGTCGACAGCGGCACGAAAGGCTCCTCAGAACTTCACCTTGGGCGCTGCTTCCGCACCGGACTGGGCCTTGAAATACGGCTTCTCCTTGAAGCGGTCGCCGAGGAATCCGGCGATGATGACGGTGGGGAACGACTGCCGCTTGGTGTTGAAGGCCTGCGCCGCCTCGTTGAAGCGCATCCGCTCCACCGTGATCCGGTTCTCGGTGCCCTCGAGCTGCACCTGCAGGTCGCGAAAGCCTGCCGTCGCCTTCAGGTCCGGGTAGCGCTCGGACACGACCAGCAGCCGCGACAGCGCCGACGACAGCCCGTCCTGCGCCTGCTGGAACTTGGCCATCGCCTCCGGATCGCTCGTGATCTTCTCCACCCCGGCCGCGGAAACCTGTCCAACCTGGGCCCGGGCGTTGGCGACGGCGGTGAAGGTGTCCTTCTCGAACGCGGCGGCACCCTTGACCGTCTCGACCAGGTTGGGGACCAGATCGGCGCGCCGCTGGTACACGTTCTCGACCTGGCCCCAGGCGCCGCGCACGCCCTGATCCAGGCCAACCAGCGCGTTGTAGCCGCTGGCGGCCCAGGCCACCAGTACGAGAACGGCGAACACCACCACGGCAATGGGCACCCAGCGCTTCATGATCCGCTCCTTGGTCCTGGCATGGCTCTCATCGGCTCTCCTCGCGGCGTCAGTCATCCGCAGCTCGCGATCGTGACATCAAAGGGCGCTTTTAGCTGTCCGGGTGTGCGCGGCTACGGCCCGCTCCAAGGCACTTCCGCCCGAGGGCCTCTATCGGCCTTCGTAGAACGAGCCATCAAGGGTAGTTGTGTGCGAGAACTCGGCCGTTGTCTGACCAGACCTCGGACCGCGATCTACCGGCAAGGGCCAGCTTCAGCAGTTGTTGTGCGTATGCCGCTGGTTCATGGCGTCCGGACGCCATCCCAGCCGGGCCCGTGAGGCCGAGGTCGACGACACGAGCAGATGTCCAGGGCGCAGGCGCGCCCGCGCATTTTCGATGGCAGGGCTCGCCTGAGTCAGGCGGTCGCTATCGGTTGCCGCACGCAAGTGGGACGACCCCACCTGCGTGCGGAATGCGGCCTGTGCAGCGAACTAGAGGAGCGCGTCCTTGGCGGCCTTGACCGCCCGGATCTTGAGGACCTTGCGCGCCGGCTTGGCCTTGAACACCGTCGGCTCCTTCGTGAAGGGATTGATGCCCTTCCTCGCCTTGGTCGCCGGCTTCTTGACCACGACGAACTTCGCGAGGCCAGGGACGATGAACGCCCCGGACTTCTTGAGTTCCTTGTGTGCAATGTCGGCGAGCCCCTGCAGGAGGTCCTTGACGCCCTTCTTGCTCAGCCCATCAGAGCCCGCGACCAGTTTCTCGATCAGTTGCGTCTTCGTCAGCATCTTCTCAGTCCTTTGTCCTTCCCGAGTTCGCTGGCAGGCGGGTGCAGCCGCCAACGTGGCGTGCGTCCAGCCAGAACGCGAATTCCTCGTGGCGTGAGCACGTCAGTCGTGCAGCCGAAGGCGATTATACAGACGTGGTGGCATAGACGACCGGCTTTATCCCGTTCCGCAGGCACTGCGAAGTGCTTTACCATCTCCCATCTCAGACGCGGAGGACGACGCCATGGCGCTTTGCAGTCGACGCACGCGACGCGAATTCCTCAAGACCGGCCTGGCCGCGGGAGCGCTGGCCATGTCCGGCGCGCTTCCCCTCGCCAGGCAGCGGGGGAAGGCGACCGACCTGGTGACCCTCGGCCGATCGGGAGTCAAAGTCACACGGCTGGCCTTCGGCACGGGCAGCTTCAGCGGCCGGGTGCAGCGGGAGCTCGGGCAGGACGGGTTCACGCGGCTGGTGCGTCACGCCTACGACAGCGGCATCCGCTTCTTCGAAACGGCCGAGTCGTACGGCGAGATGCACAAGATGCTCGGTGTCGCCCTGAAGGGCATCCCCCGCGACAGCTACCAGATCATGTCGAAGGTGACGACCAAGGACGGCGTCGATCCGCAGAAGAAGTTCGACGAGCTCCGCACGCTCGCCAACACGGAGTACTTCGACATCATGCTGCTGCACTGGCAGCACACGGCGTCGTGGCCCGCCGACACGGCCCGCTGGCAGGACGCGATCCTCGAGGTCCAGGCACGCAAGGTCGTGCTCGGCCACGGCGCGTCCGTTCACGGCCTACCGGCCCTGCGCCGGGTTCCCGGCAGCGACTGGCTCCAGGTCGCGATGATTCGCGTGAATCACACCGGCAAGGCCATGGACGCCGAGGACTACAACACACAGGGGCTCGGCGACGTGCCGGAAGTCGTTTCCCGCGTCCAGGAGGTCCGCAAGCAGGGCATGGGCGTGATCTCCATGAAGCTCGTGGGGGAAGGCACGTTCGATCGCGAGGACCGGCGGAAGGCGATGCGGTTCGCATTCCAGAATGCCGGTGTCGATTGCGTCACCGTCGGCTACAAGGCGCCCGCCGAGATCGACGAAGCGATCGAGAACCTGAACCTCGCCCTCGCCTAGCGGCGACAGGCGTGGCGCACAATGCATCTCGATGATCGATGTACTCGAGTATCCAAGCCCGGAGGCGGCGGGCACGACCGTGGTGTACGCCGTGGGCGACGTCCATGGTCGACTGGATCTGCTCCAGGCCATGGAGCGTCTGATCGCCGATGACATCGCCTCGACGCGACCGGAGCGGCCGACGGTGTGCTACCTGGGCGACTACATCGACCGCGGACCGCATTCAGCGGAGGTGATTTCGTATCTCGCGGCGAGGAGCGTTGCCAGTCCTGTCGAGCGTCCCCGGCGGCCGTCGGGGGAAGACGCGGCTCCGGCCCTGGTCTTCCTCAAAGGGAACCACGAAGACCGGATGCTCGACTTCTTCGCCGCGCCGGACGTGCACGGCCCGCCCTGGATGGAGCACGGCGGGATCGAGGCGCTGGCAAGCTACGGATTGACGACCAGTAGAGAGCCGATGGGCGGTGACTGGGACGGACTTCGTAGCGAGCTCCGAGAGCGGCTGCCCGCGCTGCATCTGCATTTCCTGCGGGGCCTTCGACTGGCGTTCGTCTGGCGCAGCTACGTCTTCGTTCATGCCGGGCTCAATCCCGAGCGCCCGATGCGTGCTCAGGACCCGCACGACCTCATGTGGATCAAGGAGCCGTTCTTGAGCTCGACGCGCGAGTGGTCGCATCGCGTCGTCCACGGCCACGTCGTGGGGCCGGAGCCCGTGTTCCGGGACAACCGCATCGGTATCGATACCGGCGCCAGCCGGTTCGGGCGCCTGACGTGTCTGGTCGTGTCGGACGGCCCGCCCCGCGTGCTGCAGGCTCATCAGGTGTAGCCCGTCGGTGGCGGGCGCCCTCCTCTCCTCGCGGCCCGGTGGCCTGTCGGCAAGCGTCGACCAGGACGGGTTTCCCGTCCTCCCGCCGACCCTGCTCACCATCCACCGCACCTCGCCGCGCGACGAGCAGACGCGCCAGATCGTCTGCGCGCTCGACGGCAAGCGCTTCGGCCAGGTGCTCTTCGGGGAACGGCTGACGATCGAGATCCTGCCGGGGTCGCCGCTGCTTGTCGGGCTGGCGCGCGGGACGCCGGCCGACGTCGGGCCGGTGGACTGAAGCACACGCCGGCGCATAGGGACGCTGGATGCTGCCGGACGCACGGCGGCCTGCGCGTGCCGGCCGTGAGCTCGACCGAGGCCAGCTACGGCAGGCGCCCGTACTTCTTCATGGCTCCAAGCATCCGGTCCACCGGCAGCGCGTATATCCGCAGGTCGTTGGCCCCGGTCGTCGTCTCTGCAGCGAGCAGAGCGTTGGTGATGGCTGCCTCCGTCGCCTGCGCTGTCGCCTGGAAGAGCGGCGTAATCCGATCGTTTGGCAGCATCTTCACATCGGTCACGGGCTGATCATTGAACCAGGCGCGCGGGTTGGCCGTGGAAAATGCGACGAAGATATCGCCCGAGCTATTGCCGCCGAAGCCGCCTTGCCGTCCGATCCCAAGCGACACTCGGGTGGCGATCCTTTTCAGTTGGTGCGGCAGCAGCGGCGCGTCGGTCGCCACGACCACGATGATCGAACCCTGATCCGCATTGCCGTCCCGCGCGGCGCCACCCACCGCGCCGCAGCGCGGATGCCCGGCGTTCGGCGGCAGTGGATCGTTGTTGGCGATGCAGCCCAGCAAATCCGGGATCTCCTCGCCGACCGGCACCCCGGCAATGCGCAAATCGCGACGGGCGCCGTAATTGCACTGCACGAGCACGCCTACGGTGTAACCACCCTGCGCCTCAGGCAGCTTCCGCGACGCGGTGCCGATGCCGCCTTTGAAACCGTGGCACACCATTCCGGTGCCGCCGCCGACCGCGCCCTCTTTCGGCACGCCGCCCGCCGCACCATCGAGTGCGGCATGCACGTGCTCCGGCTTCACGTGGAAGCCGTTGATATCGTTCAGCGCCCCGTCGTAGGTTTCGGCGACAACGGGCAGCCACCACGGTTGCAGGACGTTCTGCCGCGAGACCTCCCATTGAATGATGGCGTCGCGTACCACGCCGACACTGTGCGTGTTGGTGATCGCGACCGGCCCCTCGAGCAATCCACTTTCCTGAATCCAGGTCGTGCCGGTCATTTCGCCGTTGCCGTTCAGGGTGAACCACGCTGCGAACACGGGATCGTTGTTGGCCCGGCCGCGCGGATGCACGATCGTGACGCCCGTGCGAACAGGACCCTGGCCGACGACCAGCTTGCCGCTGCCGGAGATCAATGTTGTGTGACCCACCTCCACGCCGGCCACGTCGGTGATCGCATCAAGCGAGCCTGCGGTGCCGCCGATCGGCAACTTGAGATCGCGCTCTCGTGGCTTCTGTGCCTGCAGTACGCCGGACAGCGAGAGGAAAGCCACCAGCAGAGCGAGATGTGCGCGCACGTGGGGATTCTTCGAGACGGATTGTCTGGTGGCTGGTGCTCAGGCCTACAAGCGCCGATACTTCCTCGTAGCTCGGGAGGCGCCCTTGGGGAGCGACGCTTCTCTTGGGCGGAGACGACACGCGGCCGGTGTCGGGGGATCGGTGAGATTCACCCAGCCGCCGGCCGGCGCAGTGGCAATTGTCTGGACGTGGCCATGATGACGAACCGTGACTGCCTGGATAGTCCCCAGGACCAGACGATCGGCCCAGAGATCGCGCGTATCAGCGCCGGCCATCTCCTCGTTGTGCTTCGCCGTCGCCGGGTCCCCTGTTCGATCGATTCGTTTTCCGCCAGCGGTTGGACCGCCCGACTTGGCGATCCGGCGAAGGGCCCGTACTCGCAGCAAGGCTATTTCCGAACCCTGGACGCCGCTGCAGAGTGGCTGCTCGAAGAGGCTGAGCGCCGCGGTGGCGTTGCCATGACCGGCGGCGGTTAGAGCCGGTGCGATCATGGTCGCGCCGTGCAGGTCAGGAACAAGTGATCCGTGCCGCCGCTGACCGGCACCACACGAGTGACGCGAACAGTTATCGACACCGGTTTCTCACCGTCCTTGACCGTGATCGCTGCGGCTTGCGGCCCCGCTTTCGCGGCCGCGTTTCGATCGGCTCCCGACACTTTCAGCACGGACGTCGTGATATCGGGACGGCGAGCGAGCAAGGCCTTGAGGTCCGACTCCTTCAACAACGCCGAGGGCAGCAGGAAGGGTTTTCGATACGTCCCGACAAGGACGTTCAGGTTGAACGCTTGCCAGCCGCCGGACTGACCGAAGCTGTTGATGTCGGGCGCATGGGCGTAGACGCGATCGGTCAAGGCGAGATAATGCTCTTGGTCGAGGCGACGTTCGGTCTTGCCGTCGCAGGTCTGAGCCTGCACGCCGAGCGGGTGGATGGCGATCAGTGCCGCCGATGCGAGTCCAAAAAAGGTATGGGCTTTCATTGGTTAGTCCGGAAGTGAAATCGCCAGCCTGGCGTCGGGCAGTCTCACGATCGTCTCGTAGGTGTGGTCACCGACGTGGACTCTGAGCTTGACCGGCCGTCTCGCATCGTTCTGCAGCTCCGGTGCGGAGAATGTGAACCTGCCGGCCGCATCGCAGGATTTCGGCGGGACTGGCCGTTCGGGCTCGTTCGCACGGTCGCGGACGAACGCTTCGACACGCGAGCAGCGAATCCTGTTCGACCGGCCGTCGTGTAGCTGCGCCGACAACGAGAAGTCCTGGAACTCGCGGTCGCTCGCGAGCTGCGCCGCCAGAACCGCTGCACTCTTCTCCGCGTCTTTGGCGGCGAGGTCGTTGGCATGTTGACCGCGCAGCTCACTGACGCGGGCCTCGATCTGTGCGTCGCGCGTTGTCGTCAGGTACAGCGCCCACCACAACAAGCCGAATGCCAGCAGCGCGAGCATGCCACCGATGGCACCCAGCGCCGATGCGGCTTTCTTGGTTTGCTCGAACCCTTTCAACTGGGTCGTGTGCTTCAGGCGTTCCGCTTCAAGTGCCGTCTCGTGCGAGTTGGCGACGAAACCGCGCTCGGCATTGCGAGAGCGGTCGACCACGTCCAGGAGCGAATCGATGTACGAGGCGGGCTCCGCGGGGGGCAGGGCGAAGTCTCGTCGCATCTGTCTGACGAGTGTGTGAACCTGCTCGCCGCAGGAGAGCGTGACGAGTGTGCGCCCTCGGTAGAAGTCAGGCACGACGTCAGCGTCCAGGTCGAGCGGAGTGACTGGATAGACCAGTAAACCGTCCTTCCTCGACTCCTCGGCGATCGCCAGCTCGAAGTGCACCCAGTCTCGCTGACGCGAAACGGGCGTTGCCAACAGGAACAGCGCTCTCGCCGTACTCAGCCGGCGCTGGAGCTCCTTCTGCAAATCGGAGCCTGCCGGCAGGCCGTGACTCGGGTCGCTGGTGCAGGTGATGTCATCGGGATTCAGCCGGAGGGCGTCCTTCAACAGCCGCGAGAGGGACTGCGCGAGATCCTGGTCAACATGTGCATGGCTGATGAACGCGCCATTTCGCTGCATGGTCGTACTCCAGCATCGCGCCGAGCAATCGCTCAGGCGAGGGTCAATCGTTTACCATGGCCGCTACCGCGTGTATCCCAGTCCCGAGAGCCGTGCGATCGGACGCGCTCCGTCTGTCGCGTCGTAGGTTGTCCCCACCGCCGGAAACAGCGACGGAACAATGACGCGTGGCAACGTGTCCTATAGGTGACTTAACGACTGAGGGGCCTCAGCCGAACCGTGGGAGCCGTGAGCGCCGCGAATCGTCACGAGGGACGAGCCCTTTGTCCCGCGTTCATCCCAATGCCGTGCGTGTCGCCTCGCGGCACACCCGCGTCACGCCTTCGAGACAGGGACCCGGAATGACCCGGTTCCCCGATGGAAGGCGTGATGAACTCAATGTGGGTCCGATTCAAGGGGAAGCAGTGGCGTTGGAGGGTGGGGACGGCGATGCTCGCGGGCTGTCTGCTCGCGGGGGTGGCGCACGCGGGGCAGAGGCGCCCGGTGACCGAGCCGGAGCCGCCGGAGCCGCCCGATCGCACCTGCATCGACGCGGGTTCGGGGACCGTCCCGTGTGAGCGACGGCCGCAGGTCGTCACGTCGGCATCCCTAAGCCGTATTGAGGCGGGTGTGGTCGTCGATGATGGTGGCCGGCGAGGCTCACTACATCGTGACGGCGGCGTACGGCGCTCGCGCCCAGCTGGCCCATCACGCCTGACATGATGCTGTTCGAGGGATGAGATGAGTGACAGAACCCTTCGGGTGTTGCTGCTGCTTGTTCTGGCCAGTCCACCCGCGCTGTTCGGCGCCGGGGCGCAGAACGTCGCGTGGCCGCCGGCGCGGGCGCGGCACCACATGGTCTACGATCCCGCCTCGTCGCAGGTGCTGCTGCTCGGTGGCGCGCAACCTCGCCGCGCCGACGGCGCGGGCCCGGACCGGATGCTTTGGTCGTGGAATGGTTCGGTCTGGCAACCGCATCCGAGCGCGCTACCGCCGCGCGCGAACGAGGCCGTCGCGTACGATCCTGATCGGCGTCGCCTCGTCGTGCACGGGGGCTCAGACGTCGACGAAACCTGGGAGTGGGACCACCGCACCTGGGAGCCGCTCGGCCCGAAGGGGCCCGGACCGAGAGGCCACCATGCGCTGACCTACGACGCCGCCCGCAAGCATGTCGTGCTGTTTGGAAACAACGATCGAACCTCGACGACCGATACCTGGGCATGGAATGGCCGGACGTGGGCGAGGTTGGCGGCCGAGGGACCGCCACCGCGTGGCGTCTTCGCCAGCGCCTTCGACGCCAAACGCGGCAAGGTCGTCATCTTCGGCGGCTGCTGTGCGGAGGGCGTCGGTCTGGTGGGCGACACGTGGGAATGGGACGGGCGACGCTGGATGCAGATCGCCACCGCCACCGCGCCGTCGCCACGGCTCGACAGCCGCATGGCGTACGATCCCGTGCGCGATCGCATCGTGCTGTTTGGTGGCGGCAATCGCCGCACGAACTTCGCAGACACGTGGGAATACGACGGTCGACGCTGGACCCGGCTCGGTGCCGACGGCCCGTCGCCCCGCAACGGTCACGCGATGGTGTACGACCCGCGCGCCAGGGCGATCCTGCTGTTTGGCGGCCGCAATGAGCCCGACTACTTCAACGATTTCTGGGCGTTCGACGGCGCGTGGCGGCGAATTGCTGGTCCGACGCGATAGATGAGCGGTATGAATCGTACCGGGTTTGTCGGGGGGGCCGTCCGGCGCCGTTGGACGGTCAGGCCGCCTTGGCCATGTAGCCCAGCAGCCCGCGCTCCTTGACGAGGTGCGCCACCGCCGGTGGCACCATGGTCTCCCAGGAAGCATCGCCCGAGCGCAGGCGCTTGAGCACGTCGCGCGAGAAGATCGACAGGCACCGTTCGTCGTAGTCACGGACGTTCTCGATCAGGCGGTTCTCCATCAGATACGCGTAGAGATGCTGCAGGTGCGGCTCGACCCGGAGGTTGCCGGCGGTCACGAGCGAACCGGTGCGCTGATCGAGCAGCGGATAGGCGTACAGCTTCAAGTCGTTCTTGAAGAGACGCCCGAACGACTCGAGAATGCCGCCCTCGAGGTCGGCGTAGTACTTCTCGTCGAAGATCTCGCGCAAGGTCGGCACGCCCATC
Organism: Vicinamibacteraceae bacterium; assembly: GCA_031407765.1. Lineage (GTDB taxonomy): Bacteria > Acidobacteriota > Vicinamibacteria > Vicinamibacterales > Vicinamibacteraceae > JBDSLU01. The sequence continues at coordinate 5,206 of JANOIR010000147.1, read as the reverse complement.
ACGATGCCGATCATCTTCTTGGTGTGCCGGAACAGGTAGGCGGCCAGGCGGTGATACTCGGCGTAGTTGGAGACCAGGACGGTCTTGCCGAGTGCGCCCAGAATGTCCGCTCGGTCGAGGAAGTCCTGAGCGTCGATCGTGTCGGAGTTCTCGCTCAGATTCTTGAGCGTCATCTCCATGATCGTCACCGTCTCCTCGCCGTGCAGGTGCGGCTCCTGGACGAACTGCGCCTGGGCGCAGCGCAGCATGTCGAGCGAGACGTTGGTGGCGGGACGGAAGCTGCCCCGCTCGATCAGGATGGCCTTCTTGTAGAGCGCGTCAGCGGGCTGCACGACCTCGCCGGCCGCGGTGAACATGGCGGCGTGGGTCAGGCCATGCTGGACCAGTTTGAGGCTCATGAGGCGGTTGTCGACGTGCGCGAACCCGGGCCCGGAGAACTCGATCATGTCCACCTCGACGCGCTCGCTCGTCAGCGAGTCGAGGAGCGACACGATCAGTGCCTGCGGGTCGTGATGGAGGTAGTTGGCGCCGTAGGCGAGGTTGACGCCGATGAGGCCGAGCGCCTCCTGTTCCTGGACGTTCTCCTTGTCCAGCAGGCGCACGTGCACGATGATCTGCGACGCTGGCGCGCGCGGGGCGGCTTGAAACCGCACCCCCAGCCACCCGTGCGGATCGTCCTTGCGGGCGAAGCTCTTGGCCGCGACGGTGTCGGCGAAGACGAAGAACTTCGTGGTGTCGCCGCGCTTGCCGTCGAGGCGCTCGACCAGCAGTCCGAATTCGTGGTCCAGCATCGCGTTGATGCGCTGCTTGCTCACGTAGCGGTCGCTCGGGCCGTAGATGGCGTCGCTGAAGGTCATGTCGTAGGCCGACATGGCCTTGGCGATGGTGCCGGCGGCGCCGCCGACGCGGAAGAACCAGCGTGCTACCTCCTGGCCGGCGCCGATCTCGGCGAAGGTGCCGTAGATGCTCGGATCGAGGTTGACTTCCAGCGCCTTCTGATGCGTGTCCACGGTCTTCTCCCCCCACTGAAATCGGCCGCACGCGGCCGGGCGTGACTCGGCCAGCCCGTGGCCGTCTGTGCCGCGCTCGGGGATGGGCCCGGCGCTGCCGATTGTGTCGGGTATGGCCCTCTTGCACACCCAGCCGCCGAGGCGTGCTTCGTGAGCCGCCAGACCAGAGCTGTCCGCACCGTCGAGGACCGCCGGCTCGACGAACAGCGCCTGCACCAGGCCCACTGGAGCCGCTGGGGGCCGTACCTGAGCGAACGGGCCTGGGGAACGGTCCGGGAGGACTACAGCGGCGACGGCACGGCCTGGGAGTACTTCCCGCACGAACAGGCGCGCTCCCGCGCCTACCGCTGGAACGAGGATGGGCTCGGCGGTATCTGCGACCGGCACCAGCGCATCTGCTTCAGCCTGGCGCTGTGGAACGAGCGCGACCCGATTCTCAAGGAACGGCTCTTTGGCCTGACCGGCAATCAGGGCAATCACGGCGAGGACGTCAAGGAGCAGTACTTCTATCTCGACAGCACGCCGACGCACTCGTACATGAAGTTCCTGTACAAGTATCCGCACGCCGCGTTTCCCTACGATCGGCTGGTCGAGGAGAACCGCCGCCGCGGCCGCGGAGAGCCCGAGTTCGAGCTGATCGACACCGGCGTCTTCGACCACGACCGGTACTTCGACGTCTACGTCGAGTACGCCAAGGCCTCGGCCGAGGACATCCTGATCGAGATCACGGCGTTCAACCGCGGCCCAGAGGCCGCGCCGCTGCACCTGCTGCCGACGGTGTGGTTCAGGAACACGTGGTCATGGACGGGCGACGGGCCCCGTCCGGCGCTGGCGGCCGATCCGCACCCGACGCTCGCCAGCGTCGTCCTCGACGAGCCGACGTACGGGCGGCGGTGGCTGCACTGCGAGGGCGTCCCGGCGCTGCTCTTCACCGAGAACGAGACCAATACCCGGCGCCTCTTCGGCGCGCCCGGACCGCGGTTCGCCAAGGACGGGATCAACGACGCGGTCGTCGACGGACGCGCCGACGCGGTGAACCCCGAGCAGCGCGGCACCAAGGCGTCCGCGCACACCCGCGCGGTCGTGGCCCCGGGGGGCCATGTGAGGCTCAGGCTGCGGCTGACCGATCAGGCTCCGGGCGCCTGGGCCGCGGGTCCATTTGGCGAGGCGTTCGACCAGACCTTCGCGACGCGGCGGCGCGAAGCCGACGAATTCTACGACACCCTCCCGCCGGCCTCGGACACGCCCGACGCACGGCAGGTGATGCGGCAGGCGTTTGCCGGCCTGCTCTGGTCGAAGCAGTTCTATCACTACGTGGTGAAGGACTGGATCGGGGGCGACGCCGCCCAGCCGCCGCCACCCGCCGATCGCCGGGCCCGCAACCAGGAGTGGACGCACCTCTACGCGGCCGACGTCATCTCGATGCCGGACACGTGGGAGTACCCGTGGTATGCGGCGTGGGACCTGGCGTTCCACTGCGTGCCCCTCGCGCTGGTCGACTCGGAGTTCGCCAAGGCGCAGCTCGTCCTGATGCTGCGCGAGTGGTACATGCATCCGAACGGCCAGATGTCGGCCTACGAATGGGCGTTCGGCGACGTCAATCCGCCGGTGCATGCCTGGGCGGCCTGGCGCGTCTACAAGATCGAGAAACGGCGCCGCGGTGTCGGCGATCGGGTGTTCCTCGAGCGCGTCTTCCAGAAGTTGAGCCTCAATTTCACGTGGTGGGTGAATCGCAAGGACGCCGACGGACGCAACGTGTTCCAGGGCGGATTCCTCGGGCTCGACAACATCGGCGTGTTCGACCGCAGCGCCGAGCTGCCGACGGGCGGACGGCTCGAGCAGTCGGACGGCACCAGCTGGATGGCGATGTACAGCCTCAACATGATGGCGATCGCCCTGGAGCTGGCCGACGGCAACCCCGCCTACGAGGACATGGCGAGCAAGTTCTGGGAGCACTTCCTGAACATCGCCAAGGCGATGAGTCATCGCGGCGGCCACGAAGGCGAGTCCCTCTGGAACGAGGAGGACGGGTTCTTCTACGACGTGCTCCACATGCCCGACGGGCGGCAGGTTCCCCTGAAGGTGCGATCGATGGTGGGCCTGATCCCGCTGTTCGCGGTCGAGACCCTGGAGCCGGAGCGGCTCGAACATCTCCCGGCGTTCAAGCGGCGGCTCGACTGGTTCATCGAGCATCGGCCCGATCTGAGCGCGAGCGTGGCGAGCATGGACACGCCCGGACGGGGCGCGCGGCGGCTGCTGAGCGTCCTCGACACGACCCGCCTCCGACGCGTTCTCGCCGTGATGCTCGACGAGCGCGAGTTCCTGTCGCCGCATGGGGTGCGGGCGCTGTCGCGCGCGCATCTGGATCAGCCGTACGTCCTGCGGGTGAACGGCACCGCGCATTCCGTGGGCTACGAGCCGGGAGAGTCGACGACCGGGCTGTTCGGGGGCAACTCGAACTGGCGTGGACCGATCTGGTTTCCGGTCAACTTCCTGTTGATCGAGTCGCTCCAGAAGTTCCATCACTATCTGGGCGACGGGTTCACCGTGGAGTGCCCCACCGGCTCGGGCCGCATGCTGACGCTGTGGGAAGTGGCGGCGGAACTGTCGCGCCGCCTCTCACGGATGTTCCTCCCCGACGCCAGCGGGCGCCGGCCGATCAACGGTACCCTCGAGAAGTTTCACACCGACCCGCACTGGCGCGACCTGATCCTGTTCCACGAGTACTTCCACGGCGACACAGGGGCCGGTCTGGGGGCCAGCCACCAGACCGGCTGGACGGCGCTGGTGGCCAAGCTGCTGCAACAGACCGACGATCACGACTGACGGCGGCGGTGGTCCGACTCGGCGGCTTTGTCCTGCTCCGAGGCGCAGTACGCGATCAGCGCGTCGAGCTCGGCGGCGGTGGACAGGCCCGCCTTTCCGGACGACTTCACCGTCGCCAGGTGCGTGCCGGCGTCTCCCGACCGTCCGAGTCGCATCAGTGCAAGACCCGACAGGTAGTGCGCGAGGACATGATTCGGCTCGAGTCCGAGCGCCAGGCCGGCGTACCGCACGACGCTCTCGTTGCGACGGTCGCCAAGGGCGAGTTGGGCGAGCCGCACGGCTGCACTCGCCAGGACCTCGGTATTCAATCGTTCGTGTGGCAGTTGCCAGACCTGCTGGAGGTGCCGTCGCGCATCGGCGTGCCGTCCGAGATGCTGGTAGGTTGCGCCGAGGTGGAACTGCAGGTACGGATCCAGAGGCGTGTCGGCCGCCGCACGGAGCAAGAGCGGGAGGTTCCGATCGGCGCGGGTGCCAGCCCCCTGGGTGGTCTCGGACGAGTACCCGTCGTGGACGATCACAATCGGGGAGCCCACGATGCGGCCGCCCCGGCGCGTGATGTCCGCCGTGACCTCTTCATGGATGATGCCTGCAAACCGCACATCATCCCGTCTCCGGAACAGCCGTACGATCCGTGATTCAGCGGAGTGGATGAGGTCGTCAGGCGCGAGGAGATTGCGTACGGTGATCAGGATCCCGTCCGCGTCCGTGTGGTCGACGACGGCGCGGACCTGGCGCCGACTCCCGGCTGCGAGGTACTCGTCCGCATCAATCGCCAGGATCCAGTCGCCGGACGCGACATCGAGTCCGACGTTGCGGGCCGCGGAGAAATCGTCCCGCCAGGTGTGACGACACATCCTGGCGCCGAAGCCTGCAGCAATCTCCGGTGTCGCATCGGTCGATCCCGTGTCGACCACGACAATCTCGTCGACGACGCCCGCGAGACTGGCAAGGCAGCGCTCCAGGACGAGCGATTCATTCCGAACGATCAGGCAGGCCGAGAGAGTTGGCGTGCGCACGTTATCCAGTAATCGTCAACGAACCTCCACTCTTCAGCGCCGAGGCCGATCGCTGCTTCTGGCCTCCCCGGCGCGGAACCCATGAAATCGCTTACTCGACGGATTCCTGCGTCCACTCTGATGAAACGGCCGTCTGTTGACCGCGTTAGTGAAAGCGCATACGCTCTCGCGCGTCGCCGGAAATCGTTCGTGGTGGTGTTCCGCTGTCAGGGCCGACGTGGCTGATCAGGACACCCCTTTTGCACGGGCTATCCGCCCCGGCCATGATCCCGGCCGCGGCGTCGACCTCGTCCGCTCCGGATTTGACCCGCGGTGTGTCCTTCCAGGATCACGCCGTTGGTCGGCCAGACACGG
>JANOIR010000526.1:0-1861 GCA_031407765.1 Vicinamibacteraceae bacterium | reverse complement strand
GTGAGTAGGCTGCGGACGGCGTCGAGGGCAGTTGCATAAGCCCTCTTCGGCAATCTTCGCCCACGCCTGATGCCGGCTAGAGAGCCGAACACGTAAAGTCACGCGGCCATCGGCAGGCGGGCGAGGCGCTGGAGATTGGCGACGACGGCGGTGCGTCGAAGATCGAGGGTGTTCTTGCGGGCCCCCCTGTAGCGCGCCGTCGCCCCTTGGATCTGGTCGATGCGGGCCAGCGAGTGTTCGACGGTCGTGCGTTCGCGCAGGGCCGCGCGGCCCGCGGGCTGATGCTGCGCGGCGCGGAGGCCTTGCAGGAACGCTTCCTGAGGATGGAGCGTCAGCGAGCGGCCCGCGCGCATGGCCGTGGTACAGGCCGGGCGCAGGGCGCACGGCAGACAGGTGGTGGCGGCAAAGCGGACGGTGGTGGCGTCGGGCGCGATTGGGGTCACCTGGTGGGCCGGGCAGGTGACGCGCGCCGCGACGAGATCGATCGTGAAGGCCGCCTTGGGAAACCGACCGCCGTTCGCGCTGGTCCACGCCTTGGCGCGGATCGCGACGCCGGCGGCATGCAACGCCCCGACGCGCGGACTCGCCAGATAGCCGCGGTCGATCTGCAGCTCGGCGAGCGGGCCATGCTGCGTCACCGTCGGCTCGAGGGCGGCCAGCGCGTGGTGCTCCGGCTCGTTGGCCGGTCGCACGTCGACCCCCACGATCAGGTCCGCGTCCACGAGCTTCATGAGGTGGCGCTTGTAGCCGGTGAACGGGCGCGTCCGGGTCTTCCGGCCATGTCGCATCTCCGGATCGCCGAGCGACGGCATCCGCTCCGCGGCCACCCCCCGCCGGATGCGGCGGTGGCCGGTGGTCGGGTCCGGCTCCAGATCCTGCGCGAGCACCCGGCGCAAGGCCGTGAGCGCCGCCTGCACGCGGGGCGCGTCCGCGATCGGCACGTGCGCCGTCACCCACGCGTCCACGCGATCGACCTCGGCCAGAAGCCGCGCCAGGGCGTCGGCCTGGGCGGCCGGGTCGCCCCAGTCAATGTCCAGCGCCGCTTTGAGACTCGACGCGCCCAGTAGCGTCACCCCCGCGCCCGCCAGGATCTCCTCACGCGGGATCTGCAACGTCTTTGCGGCACAGGTCACCACCGTGCGCAGGGCGCGGCCCAGCAGATTCCAGGTGTCTTCGACCCGGCCGCGGCCCACCAGTGGCGACGAATCCAGCGCCGCGCGCAACGCCTGCCAGCCGAAGCGCCCGGTCTGCTTCGCCAGCGCCACGGTGCGATCGAGCAGCTTCCGATCCAAGTCGTGCGCGATCATCCGCTCGCGGAATTTCACGAGCGCGCCCTGGGAAAACGGCGCCTCCGTGGCCCCGAGACCGCCCAGCACCAACTGCCAGCGCTGGTCCACGCGAGCGGTCACGACGGCTTCCGCGTCGCCGACCTGGGCGTACGCCTGCAGCAGGGTCACCATCGCCAACAGCGCCGCCGGTAACGGGGCCGTGCCCCGCGGCTGATACGCCGCCGCCAGCTCCGCTTGAAACGCCTCGTCGAAGAGCTCGGCGCGCACCGTCCGCAGAAACACGTAGAACTTCCCGACGCGGTGCAGCAGCGCCGCCACGCGCGCTTCCTCGGGACTCAGCTCGATCGGCAACGGCCAGCGAATCGGGGTGGGCATGGCGCCCATCAGATCACAGCCGGATCGCCGAGTCGATCCCCTTTACGTGATCGCCTCTCTAGAGATGACCGTCAAGATTGTTCCGAACGAAAAGCACCAACCCGCCGGCAAACTGGCCGATGCCGAGCTCCACTTCAGCGACGGTCCGCTGGAAGGGCTGAAGCTGATCGGCTTCGCGGTGTGGGAGCGGCGCGGAG
>JANOIR010000510.1:0-56108 GCA_031407765.1 Vicinamibacteraceae bacterium | reverse complement strand
CACGCGAAGAGCACGCGGACGCGGACACAGCAATATAAGTCGTGCGATTTCAATAAGTTAGAATGGCGGAGAGGGTGGGATTCGAACCCACGTGCCGGTTACCCGACAAACCGCTTTCGAGGCGGTCCCGTTACGACCACTTCGGTACCTCTCCGCAGAGGCCTTGCCGCTCGCGACCCGCGTTCGCCTTGGGGGCGATACCTGCTATGTCGCGTCTTGCCCGTCCGACTTGCCCGCATCGTGCCCGATCGCATCCGACCCGGCCCGGCTCGCCTGCCGCCTCGCCTGAAAGAAGCGCTGCAGCAGCTCGCGGCTCTCGTCGGCCAGGACGCCTTCGATCACGTCGACGCGGTGGTTCAGCGCCGGGTGACTGAGCGCCTGCTGGCTCGAGACGACCGCGCCGGCCTTCGGCTCCCGCGTTCCGTAGATCAGCGTGCCGACTCGCGCGTGGACCATTGCTCCGACGCACATGAGGCACGGCTCGATGGTGACGTAGAGCCTGACACCGGTCAGCCGGTAGTTGCCCAGGGTCCGAGCCGCGTCACGCAGTGCAACCACTTCTGCGTGTGCGGTGGGATCAGCCGTCGTAATCGGCTGATTGCGCCCGCGGCCAACGATCGAGGAGCCCTGCACGACGACGGCGCCGACCGGCACTTCCCCGCTTTCGCCAGCACGTTCAGCCTCTTGCAAGGCCTCGCGCATGAACGAAATATCGGCTTCAGACCCGATCGACGACAGGACCGTCAACGATGCGCCCCTCACTCGACTCGTTACCCGCTACCAACGAGCCGGCGCAGCCGGCGAGTTGGGGCGTGACCGAGGAGTGCGGGGTGCGACCACCCCCCGAAGGAGGGTGGTGCGCCCAGCACGACTCGAACGTGCGACCTCCTGGTTCGTAGCCAGACGCTCTATCCAACTGAGCTATGGGCGCGCTCCGACGAACTTGCCTGCCCGACTGCGCCCGAGGGCCCGGCCGGAACGTTCAACTATACACCGGGCCGGCCGGATCGCCACCGGCTCAGCCTCTCGACCCGAAAATGATCAACCACCTGGTACCGGTGACTGCCGTCAGGACGACCACCGCCGCGAGTCCGAGCAGGGCCACGGAGAAGACGGCGGCGACCAGGACGACGTCCCGCACGGCCCGGAGCCGCGACCCGCCGTACACGAACCGCATGGCCAGGAATACATAGGCGACCGAGTAGATCGGGGTGGCGAGGCTGAACCAGGGCATTGCCACTGGCGCCAGGGCCCCCATGGCGGTCATGAGCGCGCGCATCGCAAAGCCCGCCGCCAGCACGTGCAGCGCGAACACCAGATGCGCGGGGTAGTGCCGCTTCGCATCGCGGCGGACGAGCGAGACGAGCCAGCCGTAGAACGGCACCAGCAGGAACATCACCCGCGGGATCCAGGTGTCGCGCGCCGCGGCGAGGGCCGCGCCGAGCGCCTCGGCACTGTCGTAGCCGACCACGCGCGAGTCGATCGGGGTCGCCGACTTGTTCTGTTGCAGCGCGATCTTCAGGCCGCCGTCGTCGCCGGTGAAAGCCAGGATCGCGAACGCCGCGACGCTCGCCGTCAGGTACAGCTTCAGCGGCGACGTCCACGGCGCGCGCCGGCCTTCGAAATGCTCGCGGGTGAGGAAGCCCGGCGAGAACATGAGACGTCGAAGCGAGCGCAGCACTCGACTGTCGACATCGAAGAACTCCTGCGTGAACTCGCCGATGAAGTGGCGGGCCGGCGGGTCGAGCGGCTTCACCGGCTGGCCGCACGCGGCGCAGAAGCGGCCGTGCAGCGCGGCGCCGCAGTTGGCGCAGCGTGCCTCGGCCGGCGACGACATCGCCTCGCTCATCGATCGAGCCCGGCTCCGAGCTCGGCAAGGCCGGGCAGCGGCACCGGCAGGCGTCCGCCGATCTTCGCGTCGCCGACGATCGCGCGCACCGCGGACCGCTCGGCGCGATCGTAGAGATCGTAGGTGAGCAGGATGGCCGGTACATCGGGCACGACGGTCGCCGCGTAGGGGCTGCCGAAGAACGCCGCGACGAACGGCGTGTTCGACGCCTTCGTCCCGGTAGCAAGCTGCCGCAGCAGGTCGGCGAGCGGCGCCGGCAGCTCGGAGCGTCCGCTGGCCGACGACGCGCGCACGTAGACCGCGGCGACGATCGCGTCGTAGCGCGGTGCCATCGCGCGCACGAGCTCGATCTCCTCGCGCGTCGCGCGGTCGGACAGCTCGATCGCCGTCGTGTTGGGCCAGCGCTGGCGCAGCTCGGGCTGGAAGGCGCGGCTCGGCGACGCGATGCGCCAGCCGGCCGGATAGTCGACGAGCGACAAGAACAAGACGCTCGCCTCGCGCGGGAGCCGCAGCGGGACGCTGTTCCGCTCGTCCTTGACCAGCGTGACGGCCCGCGCGCCGATGTCGTCGGCAATCTTGGCGGCGCTCCGCGTGCCCACGTGCCGGGGAAGATCGTTCAAGTCGACGAGCCGGGTCCGATGCAGTCCGAGGCGGGACTTGGCGCGCAGGATGCGGGTGACCGAGGCGTCGAGACGCGCGGCACTGATACGGCCGCTCTGGACGGCGCCGCGCAGGCCGCTGAACGCGGCGGCCTGGTCCGGCGAATTGAGCACCAGGTCGTTGCCGGCCTCGATCGCAAGGACCGCCGCTTCACCGGCGCTGGCCTTGCTGGTGACCCCGGCCATGCCCATCGAATCGGTGACGACGAGTCCGTCGAAGCGGAGTTCCTGGCGGAGCAGACCGTCGATCACCGGCTTGCTCAGCGTGGCCGGATTGCCGCTGTCGTCCACGGCCGAGAGTCCCAGGTGGGCGGACATCACCGCGTCGGCCTTGGCGGCGATCGCGGCGCGGAACGGCACGAGCTCGACTTCGTCGAGGTGTGTCCGCGGATGCGTGATCGAGGCGAACCCGAGGTGCGTATCGGTGTCGGTATCGCCGTGCCCGGGGAAATGCTTGAGCGTCGCCATCGCGCCGCCGGCGGCCAGGCCGCGCACCCAGGCCGCCGCGAAGGCGCCGACGCGAGCCGGATCCGCGCCGTACGAACGCGTGTTGATCACGGGGTTGTTTGGGTTGTTGTTGACGTCGGCGACGGGCGCGAAGTGGAGGTGGACGCCGAGGGCACGGGCTTCGAGCGCAGACACGTTGGCGGCGCTGTATGCGAGTCGCTCGTCGCCCGTGGCGCCGAAGGCCATCGCCCTGGGAAACAGCGTCGCACCGGCGATGCGGAAGCCGACGCCGCCCTCGAAGTCGGCCGCGACAAGGAGCGGCACCTTGGACTGCGCCTGCAGGCGATTGACCATGGACGCGGCCTCGAGCGGCTGGCCGAGCGTCACGGTGCCGTAGGCGGTGTTGAGCAGGACGTTCGGCGCGGCTTCGGACCCGCCGGAGACGACGAAGCCGCCGACGTGCTGGTCGCGGATGAACGCGCTCACGCGATCGAACTCGGCGCTGTCGCTGCCGATGTAGGTCGAGGCCACTTGCGCCACCAGCAACTGGCCGACCTTCTCGTCGACGGTCATCGCGGCCAGCGTCTGCGCGACCCAGCGCTCCCCGGCCCGATCGCGGGCGGGTTGCGCCGCCAGCGTCGCGACCGACGCGACGAAAGCGGCACCAGCGGCAAACCGCGCCAGCGCGGGATAAGCTGTCGGCACGGGCCGATTCTACGCGTGTATGGTGTCCCGAATCAGCATGAGTCACACCGACCACCGCGCCCAGTCGCCGGCCGCCGTCCGCTGTGCGGTGCTGACGATCAGCGACACCCGCACCGAGGCCACCGATACGGGCGGCGCGGCGATCGTGTCGCTCCTCGAGGCGGCCGGCCACGTCGTCACCGGCAAGACGATCGTGCGCGACGACCCCGCCGAGGTGCGCTACTGGATCGAGCGGCAAGTGGCCGCCGACGACGCCCGGATCCTGATCACGACCGGCGGCACAGGGATCACCGCGCGCGACGGCACCTTCGAGGTCGCGAGCGCGATCATCGAGAAGCCGCTCCCCGGCTTCGGCGAGCTGTTCCGGATGCTCAGCTACCAGGAGATTGGCGCGGCGGCGATGCTGTCGCGCGCCTGCGCGGGTCGCGTCGGCCGCGCCATCCTCGTCTGCCTGCCGGGCTCGGAGCACGCGGTGCGCCTGGCGGTCGAGAAGCTGCTGCTGCCGGAGCTGGGACACCTCGTACGGGAAGCGACCCGGTGACGGCCCCCGTGACGGCCGGCGCTCGGATGCGAGGCACACAAGCGTTCTGGGCCGCCTTCCTGCTGTTCGTGATCGTCTGGACGATCCGAGCGACGGTCGCGTACCAACTGGACCTGACGCTCGACTCCGCCGTCAGGCCGGTCTACTCGAACGCAATGAAGCTGGCGCTCTGGGCGGCACCGGCCGTGGTCTTCACGGTCTTGGTGCGAGGGGATCCGGCGCTGCACGCGTTGCGCGTCCGGCTGCCGATCTGGCGGACGTTGCCAGCCGTCACGGTGCTGATTGTCGCCTACCTGGCCGGCGTCGCCTGGGACGTAGCGCGCAAGCACGGCGTGACGCTGGCGCAGCTCGGCGAGGCTTTGGCCGCGCGCGGCGTTGGTACCTTCGCGGGCGCGGTGCCGTCCGCGTTCTCCGAGGAACTGATGTTCCGCGGCCTGGTGCTGACCGAGCTGACGGAGCGCTGGGGCTTCTGGCGCGGCAACCTGGTGAGCAGTGCGCTGTTCGTCGCGATGCATTGGCAGTATCGGCTCTGGAGCGATGGCGTCGGGCTCGGCGTCGTCGCGGACGCCCCGGCGCTGTTCGCCATCGCGCTCGCCCTCGGGTTCGTGACGTGGCGGACCGGATCGATCTGGCCGGCGGTCGTGTTCCACGCCGCCAACAACACGCTGTCGGGAGTCCTGTGAGACCGTTCGCGCAGACCATCACGCTCGAGGAAGCGCGGCGCCTGATCCGAGAGGCGATCGCGCCGCTGACACGCCGCGAGACGATCGCCCTCGACGCCGCCGACGGCCGCGTGCTCGCCGAGGACGTCGTCGTGCCGATGGATCAACCGCCGTTCGAGCGCTCGGCGATGGACGGGTATGCGGTGCGGGCCGCGGACGTGGCCGGTGCCACCCGCGTCACCCCAACGGTGCTGCGCCTGATCGGCCGCGCCTACACCGCCGAACCGTTCGCCGGCGCGCTCGCGCCGGGCGACTGCGTCGAGATCGCGACGGGCGCGCCCGTGCCTGACGGCGCCGACGCCGTGGTGATGGTCGAGGACACCGGACGCCCCGGCACGTCCGACTGGCCGGCGCCGGCGTGGCTCGACTCGGGCGAGCAGGTGCTGGTGCTGGCGGAGGCGCGCGCCGGGCAGCACGTCATCCGGCGCGGCTCCGACATGCGTGAGGGGGACGTCGTGCTCCGAGCCGGGCAGGCCCTCGATCCGAGCCGCGTCGGTGCGCTCGCGGCAATCGGCCGGGCCGACGTCTCGGTGATCGGCAAGCCGATCGTCGCGATCTTCCCGACTGGCAACGAGGTGGTGCGTCAGGGCCAGCCGCTGCCGCTGGCGTCGGTCTACGACGTCAACTCGTTCACGGTGGCGGCCCTGGTGGCGCGGCACGGCGGCGTCCCGGAACGGCACGCGCCGGTGCCGGACACGATCGAAGCGGTCGGCGTCGCGCTCGATGCGGCGGCCGGGGCCGACGTCGTGGTGCTGGGCGGCGGCAGTTCGGTCGGCGAGCGGGACGTCGTGATCGACGCGGTCGCGGCGCGCGGCGAGGTGCTCTTCCACGGCATCGCAGTCAAGCCGGGCAAGCCGACGCTGTTCGCCAGAGTCGGGCGGCAGCTGGTCTTCGGGATGCCCGGCAATCCGACGTCGTGCCTGTCGAACGCGCACGTCCTGCTGATGCCGGCGCTGACTCCTCGCCGGCCTGCCGGCGATCGATCCGCCGCGGGTCCGGCGTCGGCTGGCCCGCGCGGTCAGCTCCCCCGCCAACCGCCACCAGTTCCTGCCGGTGCGGATCGAGGGCGAGCTGGCGTGGCCGACGTTCAAGGGATCCGGCGAGATCACGAGCCTGTCGCAGGCGGACGGCTACGTGGAGATCCCGGTGGGGGTGGCCCGCCTCGACGCCGGTCTCGACGTCGAGGTCGTGCCCTACGAGTAACGCGTGCTCGGAGCTTGCTCGGAGCGTGCTCGGAGCACCGACGCTCCCGCCATCGAAAACGTGGCAGAAATTACAACAGCTCGTTGACCTTCGACCAGTTCACGACGTTCCAGAAGGCGCCGATGTAGTCCGGACGGCGGTTCTGGTACTTCAGGTAGTAGGCGTGCTCCCAGACGTCCAGGCCGAGGATGGGCTTCTTGCCCTCCATGATCGGGCTGTCCTGGTTGGCGGTGCTCTCGATCGCCAGCTTCCCCGACGACGAGACCAGCCACGCCCAGCCGCTGCCGAAGCGCGTCGTCGCCGCCTTGGCGAACTGCTCCTTGAACGCGTCGAAGCCGCCGAACGTGCCGGTGATCGCCTCTGCGGCCTTGCCGGTCGGCGCGCCGCCGGCGGGCGGGGCCAGCCGCGTCCAGAACAGGCTGTGGTTGGCGTGGCCGCCGCCGTTGTTGCGGACCGCGGTCCGAATCGCCTCGGGCAGCGCGTTCAGGTCCTTGATCAGGTCCTCGACGCTCTTGCCCTGCAGGTCGGGATGCGCCTCGAGGGCCGCATTCAGGTTGTTGATGTAGGCCTGGTGATGCTTGCCGTGGTGGATCTGCATCGTTTGCGCGTCGATGTGCGGCTCGAGCGCCTCGAACGCGTACGGCAGGCTGGGAAGCTGGTGCGCCATGGGACAACGACTCCTTGCTCGCGGCCCGGGAAGACCCCGGCCGGGCTGGCGAGCGCGCAACCGACCACGACGGCCTTCAGCGCGACCCGCAAAGGCCCGATCTTATACTGACGCCATGTTCCGACGTGTCCTCATGGCGGGCTCGATGACGTTGGCGCTCGGCGCCGGTCCGCTAGCCCAGCAGCCCGCTTCGACGCCCGCCCCTTCCGCGGCGCCTTCATCGTCCACACCCCCACTCGAGAAGGGCCCGACCCTCTCCGGCTTCGCGCCTGCCCGCCGCGCCGCGCATCTCGACCTCGAGAAGCGCTTCGACGGCGAGCTCAAGCCCGAAAACCTGCGCGCGTGGATGCACCGGCTCGCCGCCCGGCCGCACCACCTCGGCTCGCCGTACGGCAAGGACAACGCCGAGTTCATCGCCGGCCTGTTCCGCTCGTGGGGCTACGACGTCGCAATCACCGACTATCAGGTGCTGTTCCCGACGCCGATCCTGCGGAAAGTGGAGCTCGTGGCGCCGACGAAGTTCGTCGCCTCGCTGAGCGAACCGGCGCTCAAGGAGGACGCCACCTCCAACCAGGCGTCGGAGGCGCTCCCGCCGTACAACGTCTACTCGCCAGACGGCGACGTGACCGCCGAGCTCGTCTACGTCAACTACGGCGTCCCGGCCGACTACGAGGAGCTCGAACGCCGCGGCATCGACGTGAAGGGCAAGATCGTCATCGCCCGCTACGGCGGCTCGTGGCGCGGCATCAAGCCGAAGGTCGCGGCCGAGCACGGCGCGGTCGGCTGCCTGATCTACTCGGATCCGCGCGAGGACGGCTTCTTCCAGGGCGACGTTTACCCCAACGGCGGGTGGCGCAGCGACCGGGCCGCGCAGCGCGGCTCGGTGATGGACCTGCCGATGTATCCGGGCGATCCGCTGACCCCTGGCGTCGGCGCGACCAAGGACGCCAAGCGACCGCCGTTCAAGGAAGCGCTGACGCTGATGAAGATCCCGGTGCTGCCGATCTCCTACGCCGACGCGCAGCCGCTCCTGCAGGCGCTCCGCGGACCGATCGCGCCGGCGGCCTGGCGCGGTGCGCTGCCGCTGACCTACCACATCGGCCCCGGCCCGGCCCGCGTCCACCTGCAGCTGCAGTTCGACTGGAAGCTCGCGACGACCTACAGCGTGATCGCCACGCTCAAGGGCAGCGAGCTGCCCGACCAGTGGGTCGTGCGCGGCAACCACCACGACGCATGGGTCAACGGCGCCTCCGACCCGGTCAGCGGGATGATCGCGCTGATGGAAGAAGCGCGCGCCGTCGGTGTCCTGGTCAAGGCCGGCTGGAAGCCGAAGCGGACCATCGTGTTCGCCGGCTGGGACGGCGAGGAGCAGGCGCTGCTCGGCTCGACCGAGTGGGTCGAGGATCACGCCAAGGTGCTCAACGACAAGGCCGTCGCCTACATCAACTCCGACATGAACGGCCGCGGCCTGCTCGACATCGGCGGCTCGCACAGCCTCGAGCGGTTCGCCAACGAGATCGCGCAGGTCGTGACGGAGCCGAAGAAGGGCGGCACGGTCGGCGATCGCCTGATCGCCAACGCGATCCTGCAGGGCACGCCGGAGCAGCGCACCGCGTTGCGCGACACCCGGCTGTTCGAGATCGACGCGCTCGGATCGGGCTCGGATTACAGCCCGTTCCTGCAGCACCTCGGCATCGCCTCGCTCAACATCGGCTTCGGCGGCGAGGGCGCCTACGGCCAGTACCACTCCATCTACGACTCGATCGCGCACTTCGAGCGCTTCATGGATCCGGACTACGCCTACGGCATCGCGCTGGCCAAGGTCGCCGGGCGCACGGTGCTGCGCCTCGCCGACGCCGACCTGCTGCCATTCGAGTTCACGCGCGCGGCCGGCCGGATCAAGACCTACGTTGCCGACGTGCAGAAGATGGCCGACACGCTGCGCACCGAGACGATCGAGCACAACCGGCGCATCGACGACGGCGTGTTCACGCTGGCGGCGAACCCGAGCGAGAAGGTCACCGCGCCGAAGAAGCGCGAGCCGGTGCCGGCCTTCGACTTCGCGCCGCTCACGAACGCGGTCGAGCGGCTGACGGTCGCGGCGCGCCGCTACGACGCCAAGGCCGGGGCGGCCGTTGCGGCCGGCGCCGCCGGATCCGCCGTGGCGGCCGCCAACGGCGTGCTGCTGACGGCGGAGCGCGCCCTCACGCGTGCGGACGGCCTGCCGCGCCGGCCGTGGTTCCGCCATCAGATCTACGCGCCGGGGTTCTACACCGGCTACGGCGTCAAGACGTTGCCGGCGGTGCGGGAAGCGATCGAAGAGCGCAACTTCACCGAGGCGACGGCGCAGATCCCGAAGGTCGCCGCGACGATCGAGGCGTATGCGGCGGAAATCGAGAAGGCGGCGGGCGTGCTCGAGTAGCTCGGCGTCATGCGGATCGAAGGCCGCGCGGCTTCGCCTTCATAGCGATCCGTGCGGTGGCGTCGCCCCGGCTACATGATCGTCAGCATGCGGTCGAGGGCGACCTTCGACCAGTGCTTCACGCGCTCGGGCACCTTCACCACGTTGTGGACGCGGCCCGCGACGAGCTCCTCCATGATCCACAGCAGGTGGTTCGGGGAGACGCGGAACATCGTCGAGCAGAGGCAGCCGAACTGATCGAGCGTGAGAATCGTCCGATCCGGCGAGACCTCCTGCGCCAGGCGGTTCACGAGATGGACCTCGGTGCCGATCGCCCACACCGAGCCCGGCGGGCTCTCGCGCACCGTCTTCAGGATGTGCTCGGTCGAGCCCGCGTCGTCGGCCGCCTGCACCACGTCCCAGGTGCATTCGGGGTGGACGATCACCTTGGCGGTCGGGTACTGCTTCCGCACGTTCTCGATCTGCCGGACGCTGAATCGCGTGTGGACCGAGCAGTGGCCCTTCCACAACAGCATCCGCGCCTTCGTGATCGTCTCGGCGTCGAGCCCGCCGAACGGCTCGTGCGGGTCCCACACCGGCATCAGGTCGAGGGGCACGCCCATCTTGTAGGCGGTGTTGCGGCCGAGATGCTGGTCGGGCAGGAAGATGATCTTCTCGCCGCGCGCCCAGGCCCACTCGAGGGTCGCTTTGGCGTTGCCCGACGTGCAGACGACGCCGCCGTGCTCGCCGACGAACGCTTTGATGCTCGCCGCCGAGTTGATGTAAGTGACGGGGATGACGGTCGATGCGACGCCGACCGCCTCGAGATCCTTCCACGCCATCTCGAGCTGCTCGGGCTCGGCCATGTCGGCCATCGAGCAGCCGGCCGCGAGGTCCGGCAGGATCACCTGCTGGTGCGGCGAGGCGAGGATGTCCGCGCTCTCGGCCATGAAGTGGACGCCGCAGAAAATGATGAACTCGGCGTCCTGGTGCTGGCTGATGCGCTTGGAGAGCTTCCACGAGTCGCCGACGTAGTCGGCGAACTTGATCACTTCGTCGCGCTGGTAGTGGTGACCGAGGACGACCAGGCGCTTGCCGAGGATCGCCCGCGCCGCGGCAATCCGGCGATCCATCTCCTCGACCGACAGCCCGAGGTAACGCTCCGGCAGCGGCTGCCGCTCGCCGATGTGCTCGTTCTCGAACTGGGTCAGAACGTCGACCGTGCCCATGGACTCGATTGTACAGCCGGGGAACGACTCCGGAGTCGTCCGGTGAGCGGCACGGTGCAGTTTCTGCCAGTTGCTCGGAGCGTGCTCGGAGCACGCTCCGAGCACGCTCCGAGCTAGGTGGCGACCAGATTGTAGAGGGTGTCGCGTTCGTGCGGCTCGCGGCCGGCGCGGGAGATCAGGCGGCGAATCGCCGCGGTCGTCATGATCTCGGGCGTATCCGACCCGGCCATGTGGTAAATCCGCTCCTCCTGGACCGTGCCGTCCAAATCGTCCGCGCCGAACCACAGTGCGGTCTGAGCCACGCCGACGCCAGTCGCAATCCAGAACGCCTTGATGTGCGGGATGTTGTCCAGCACGAGGCGCGCCACCGCGTGCACCCGCAGCGTGTCGGCCGCGGTCGGCGCCGGCAGCTTGCGCATCTGGTTGTTGTCGGGGTGGAAGGCCAGCGGGATGAAGGCCTGGAACCCGCCGGTCTCGTCCTGAAGCGCGCGCGCCTGCAGCATGTGATCGACACGCTCCTCGAGGGTCTCGATGTGCCCGTAGAGCATCGTGACGTTCGACCGCATGCCGAGCCGGTGCGCGGTCCGGTGGATCGACAGCCAGCGGGCGCCGTCCGCCTTGTCGTGACAGATCTTGCGGCGGACACGCTCGGCGAACACCTCGGCGCCGCCGCCGGGCAGCGAATCGAGGCCGGCCGCACGCAGCTCGATCAGGACCTGCTCGTCGCTCATCCCGAAGGTGTCGGCGAAGAACGCGATCTCGACTGCCGTGAACCCCTTCAGGTGCACGTCGGGCTTGATCCGCTTGAAGCCGGCGAGCAGCTCCTGGTAGTAGGAGAACGGCAGCCCCGGATGCAGGCCGTTGACGATGTGGATCTCGGTGAGCGGCTGATCCCCGCGGTCGCGGAGCTTCTGCCACGCCTCCTCGAGCGACATCGTGTAGGCGCCTGGCGCGCCTTCCTTGAGCCGCGCGAACGAGCAGAACAGGCAGCTCGCCTCGCAGACGTTGGTCGGCTCGAGGCGGAGGTTGTAGTTGTAGAACGTGCGCGCGCCGTGGCGCTTCTCGCGCTCGCGGTTGGCCAGCGATCCGACGGCGAGCAGATCCGGCGCCTCGAACAGCCGGATCCCGTCGGCAAGCTCGAGCCGGACACCGGCCTCGATCTTGTCGGCGATGTCGCCGAGGCCAGCGCGGTCGATTCGCTCGCGCATCATCGGCTCGCCCGTCAGTCGTTGGCGCCGACGAACTCGACCTGGACCGGCGCCGGCACCAGCCGCTTCTCCCATGCTTCGTCGAAGAAGCGCCGCACCGCCTCGCGGCCGCGATCGCCGTAGTCGAGCGTCAGGTCGTTCACGTACATGCCGACGAAGGTATCGATGCGCTCGTCGGCGAGGCCGCGGCCGTAGGTCTTGGCGTAGGCGAGCGCCTCGGCGCGATGCGTCAGCGCATGCGCGATCGACGCGTGCAGCATGCGCGACACCTTCTTCATCATCGCCGGGCCGAGGTCGCGGCGAATCAGGTTGCCACCGAGCGGCAGCGGCAGGCCGCCGGTGCGTTCCGCCCACCACACGCCGAGATCGACCAGCAGGCGCAGCCCTTCGTCGGCGTACGTCAGCTGCCCTACGTGGATCAGCAGGCCGGCTTCGACCTTGCCGTCGCGCACCGCCTCGAGGATCTCGTCGAACGGCATGACGACGTAGTTCAGCCCCTCCTGATAGAGCTGGAGAGCGAGCCAGGCACTCGTCCACAGCCCGGGGATCGCCACCGTCACTCCCTCGAGCGACGTTGGGCCGTCCTGCCGGACGACGACCATCGGGCCGTAGTTGTCACCCATGCTGGCGCCGTGCGGCAGCAGCGCGTATTTGTCCGAGATGTGCGCGAACGCGTGGAACGACGCGGCCGTCACCTCGTAGGTGCCGGTCACCGCGGCCCGGTTCAGCGTCTCGATGTCGGCGAGGACCTGCGCGATCTCCAAGCCCTCGGTGTCCACCGCTCCAGAGGCGAAGCCGTAGAACATGAAGGCGTCGTCGGAGTCGGGGCTGTGCGCAATCGTGATCTTCGTAGCCATTCCCAACTCGTGATCTTGTCACACGGCACCGGGGCCGGCAAACGGCCCGCGCCGCCGATTCCGGGGTCCGTCGGCGACCCCACCGTTCACCCTGTGTAAGATGTGCGGCCGAGGGGACTTATGAGAATCCGGTCGGCCTTGTCCGCCTTGGGGATCACCCTGAGGCTCGCCCTGTCGCTTGCGCTGCCGCTTGCCGCGCCCGCCGTCGTGCGCGCCCAGTCGGCGCCGCCGCCGCCGACTCCCCGGACGCAGGATGCGTTCCTCGGCGTCGCGACCTACCGGCTGTGGGACGGCGACGCGCCCGGCTCGAAGGGCAGCGAGGACATCGACGTCCCGACGCTGACGCTGTTCAAGGTGCACGGAACCAACGGTAACGGGACGGCCCTGGTGCTCGCGCCGGGTGGCGCCTACCGCGGGCTCGCCGCCAACCTCGAAGGCCGCCAGGTCGCCGACTGGTTCGCGGCGCGCGGGGTGACGACGTTCGTGCTGAAGTACCGCCTTGGGAGCCGCTATCTCTATCCGACGCCGCTCGCCGACGCACGCCGCGCCCTGCGCTTCGTCCGCGCCAACGCCACGGCATTCGGTATCGCGCCCGATCGCATCGGCATGATGGGCTTCTCGGCGGCCACTTGACGGCGATGGCTGCGACCTCGCCGGAACCCGGACGCGCCGACGCCGCGGATCCGCTCGATCGCGTGAGCAGCCGTCCGGATTTCATCGTCCTCGGTTACCCGTGGCTGAACGCGATGAAGCGGGAGCAGGACGCGCTCGCCTACTGCGGCGTCCTGAAAGTCGATCCGGCGCAATGCGGTCAGTTCGAGCAGTACAACCCCGAGCGGCTCGTGACCAAGGACACGCCGGCGGCGTTCATCTACCACACGACCGACGACGAGCTCGTGCCGGTGGACGCCAGCGTGACGTTCTATCGCGCGCTGAACGCGGCCGGCGTCCCGGCGGAGATGCACATCTTCGCGGCCGGCCGTCACGGCAGCGGCCTCGGCCTGGGCGACGCCGCGCTGGACGCCTGGCCCGGGCTCCTCGAAGCGTGGATGCGTTCGCGCAGCCTGCTGGCCGCCAATCCCGCCGCGCTGCCGCCGCGCCCGCCCCGCTGAGTCAGCGGACGCACCGCGTCCCGCCCGCTGAGGCGGCGAACGCGCGGAAACGGACAGCGGCGGAGAGGCGGCGGAACTAAGATCGATGGATGATTGCGCGGCGCACCCACCCCATCGGACTGATCGCTCTTTCAATGCTGCTCGCCGCGCTCGCAGCGACGACGGCGCCCGGCGCGCAGGGCCCAGGCCGGCCGCCCAAGCGCATCGCACCGAGCCTGGACGCCGTGCTGCCGCACCTGAACGCGTCGGTCGTCCGCGTGCGCGCGCCGAGCGAGGCACAGGTCGCGAAGAGCGATGCGTCGCTCGAAGCGGCGCGCGACGGCGTCGCCACCATCGACATGACCGGCCTCCGCGTCCGCGATGACCTGGCGCTGGTCATGGTCCCCGGCACCGGCGCGCTGCCCTCGACCTACGACGTCGGGCTCTTTGGCGGCTGGCTGCCAGCGCCGGTAGTCGCGAGCGACACCGGCCGTCGACTCGTCCTGCTGCAGACGTCTGGGCGCCGGGAGCCGGCACCCGACCTGGCGCCCGTCGCAACAACTGCCCCGGGCTTCGTCGTGACCGCCGCCAGCGTCGGGCCGACGCTGGACATCCGCACCGTCTGGCTCGCCCAGGGCGAGCCGGTCGAACTGCCGGCGCATGGCGTGGTCTTCGCGATCGACGGTCGGCTCGTCGGCCTGGCAGCGGAGGTCGAGGGGCGCCGGGTGATCGTGCCGGCCACGGAGGTCCTCACGCGCGCTCAGGCGCTCGTCGCTACCGCAAAGCCGGCCCCTGCCCCGCGTCCCTGACGAACAGGTTTGGCATCCTCGCCGGGACGAGCGTCGGCTGGAGCTGGCGGCGCGCCCAGCGCCGCGTGACGAATGGCGAGGACGGAGTCCGGAGCCATCGTCCGGTCGACGCGCGAAGGCGCGTCGGCAAATAGCAGCCGGCACGCCAAAGTGGGCGGCCCGTGTAGCGCCGTGAAAGGCGCTACACAGCGAACGACGTTCCGCAGCCGCAGGTGGATTTCGCCTGAGGGTTCTCGAAGACGAACCCCTTGCTCATCAGGCTGGTGTCGTAGTCGAGCGTCGTGCCGTCCAGGAAGCGGAAGCTCTTGGGGTCGACGAACACCCGGGATCCCTGGGTGCCGGCGATGACCTGATCACCCGGCTTGGCGTCCGGCTCCCAGGCGAACACGTAGCTCAGCCCCGAACAGCCCCCCGCCTTGACCCCGACCCGGAGGCCGCCGGTCGGGGGCAGTCCCTCCTTGCCGACGAGCTTCACAATCTGGCGATCGGCGTTTTCGCTGATCTGAATCATGGCACGTCCAGTTTACCAGCCCCTGGCTGCCCAGCCGCCGTGGCGCCTGGTGAGACGGCCTTTACGTTTCAATGACGAAACGTTACCTGTTCGTCGTGCGTCTGTCATCGTATCGTCACGTCACCCTCGGCCTAGCCGACCGGAGACCGCCTCAATGATGGACCAGACTCTCACCGCCACCCTCTCGCAGCCCGCCGTCCAAGCCAGAGCCGTCCCCGACGTGCGCGACCCCCGCGCCGTCACCGCCCGACGGGTCTTCCTCGGGGCGCTGGCCTTCAACACGGCGCTGACCCTCTTCTGGCTCGTCACCTGGGCCACGGACAGCCGGTTCTTTTTCGCCGACTACCGGCTCACGGGCCAGTCGCTGCTCAACGTCTTCGGGATCGTTGTCGGCTTCTATCTGATCCCCGGTTTCTTCTGGTGGGGCATCAAGTCGGCCCTGCTCCGCTGGTGGGTCGGCTTCACGAAGGAAGAGCGCCGCGACGCGTTCTCGTCGCGCATGGACCGCTCCTACGACGTGGCGACGCTGACCGCCAAATACTCGGAGCGCCGCATCCGCATCGCCGACATGGTCGGCCGCCGAGGCCGCTTCGCGATCCTCGCGTTCGCCGGTCTGTACACGCTCTACACGCAGGTCCTGAAGAATCCGCAGCCGGACTTCGCCGTCTCGTTCGCGGCGAGCAACCTTGCCGAAGGCGTACTCGGCAGCTGGATCTTCCTCGGCGTCTTCTACCTGAACGGGTTCATCGGTGCGGCCTTCTACGGCCCGCAGTCGCGCGTCATGGACGGGTATCTGGGGCGAGCCAACAACCTCCTGATCACCACGCTCTGGACCGCGTTCAAGTTCGTGATGGTGCCGATGAGCCTCATGCTCGCGAGCGTCTATCCCCGCGAGCAGTTCGCCGTGGTCTTCGGCCTGATCTGGCTCTCCTACATCGCCGCTGACGCGTTCGCCGAGATCTTCGGGTCGCTGTTCGGCCGGCAGAGCATCAAGGTGTGGGGCGTCGGGGACGTGAACCGCAAGTCGGTCGTCGGCGTGGTTGCCGGCTTCCTGGGTGCCCTCGTCGTCAACCTGGCGCTGATCTCCGCCAACGGCCTGATGACCGGCCCGTGGATCGGCCTCGCCGTCATCATCGCGCTGTCGAACTGCCTGGTCGAGCTCTACTCGCCGCGCGGCACCGACGACTTCACCATGGCGACGACCAACGCGCTCATCTGCCTGGCCTTCGGGGCGTGGATCCGGTAGCGCCGAGCGGCCTCCCGCGATCGCGCAGGTCCGGCAGCGCCTTCAGCGATTGAGACGCTCGACCAGCAGGGGCCGCGCCATGGCCCAGTGCATCTCGCCGAAGTATTGCTCGCGGCGCGCCGCCGACTCGTACTCGTAGCTGCCGACGTCGGTGGTGTCGTGGATCGGCGCCTGCGGCAGGAGCAGGTGGGTCAGCTCGTGCGCAGCCGTCCGGCCGATGCCGCGGCCGATCGCGGCGACGATCTCGGATCGCGGCGTGCCGTCCGGTGCGGAAGCCGTGGCGCCGCTCGCCAGGAAAAGAAAGCTGACCGAGCTGTTGCCGCCCAGGCCGGGCAGGACGCTCGATGCGCCGGCGACGCCCCAGTTGCCGCGCATCCGCACATCCCGCACTTCCTGCGCGACGCGGAGGCGGAACGTCGCGTCCCGGCGATCCGAAATGCGGATCGGGAGCCCGGCGAACGCGCGCAGCAGCTCGCCCCGCGCGACCGACTCGATCTCGGCGATGTCCACCCGCGTGATGGCGCCGCCGAGGCGCACCGAGCGAAACGTCACGGCATCGAACCAGAACCCTGCCTCGAGGCCTGGCGGCCGCGATCGTTCGGCCATCGTCCACGCCACCAGCGCCGACAGGGTGAGCACGGCGCACACCGTCGCCTGTCGCAGCAGACCGCTCATCGAAGACCTCAGTACGCGGACGCCTTGCCGCCGTCGCGCTTCACATCGGCAACCGCGATAAGGGCGCCTGTCTTCGGATCGACCTCGATGCAGTTGGCCACGCCGATGCGCGTCCGGGCCCGCGTCGCATGGCCCCTGCCCTTCAGCGCCGCAATCGTCGCCTCCGGCAGCGCCTCCTCGAACACGATTTCGTCGGGCATCCACTGATGATGCACCCGCGCGGCGCCGACGGCGTCGACGAGCGGCCGCTGATGATCGATGAGCTGCAGCACGATCTGCGCGACCGTCGTGATGATGGTCGGGCCGCCCGGCGAACCGACGACCGCCCGCAGTTTGCCGTCCTTGACCACGATGGTCGGCGTCATGCTGCTGAGCATGCGCTTGCCCGGCTGGATGGCGTTCTGCGCGCCCATCACCAGGCCGAACATGTTCGGCGCGCCGGGCTTGGCGGTGAAGTCGTCCATCTCGTTGTTGAGCGTGACGCCGGTTCCGGGCACCTGCACCTTGGCACCAAAGCCGCCGTTCAGCGTGTAGGTGTTCGCCACCGCCATGCCACCGGCGTCGACGACGGAGAAGTGCGTCGTCTCCAGATGCTCGCTCGAGCCCACGCCTGCCTTGATCGCCGACGACGGCGTCGCCTTCGCTGGATCGATGTCGGCCATGCGCTTCGGGATGTAGCCGTTGTCGAGGATCGTCGTCAGCGGAATCTTCACAAAACCAGGATCGCCGAGCAGCTGCGTGCTGTCGGCGTAGATGCGCCGCAGGGCCTCGACGTACAGGTGGATACGATCGACCGAGTCCCAGTCGAGGCGCTCGAGATGCAGGGCGTCGGCGGCGGCGAGGATCTGCCGCATGGTGACGCCGCCGCCCGACGGTGGAGGCATCGTGATGATGTCGTGACCGTGGTACGCGAACCGGATCGGCTCCCGCTCGACGGCCTTGTAGTTGGCGAGGTCCGCCTCGGTCCAGATACCGCCCATCGCGCTGACGCGGGTCGCCAGCGTTCGGGCCAACGGGCCGCGATAGAACGCATCGGCGCCGCCGGCGGCGATCGCGCCGAGCGTCCTCCCGAGATCGGGCTGCCGCCAGGTCTCGCCAGCTCGATATGGCGTGCCGTCGCTCTTGCTGAAGGTGCGGAGCGTCGCCGTCATGGCGTCGCGCAACGCCGGGTTCGTCGCCGGCACCTTGGCCGCATACTCCGTCATGGTCCGCGTCACTCCAGCCATCTCGTCGGCGTGGAACGTGTCGAGGATGACGCCCTCGCGGGCCAGCCCGATGGCTGGCCGAACCAGATCGCGCCACGGCAGCTTGCCGAACTTGCGGTGCGCGTGCTCCAGGCCGCGGACGACGCCGGGGATGCCTGCGGCGCGCGGGCCGATCCGGCTGTCCGCCGTCGGCTTGCCCTCGGCGTCGAGAAACATGTCGCGGCTGGCGGCGCCGGGCGCCATCTCGCGATAGTCGATCGCCGTGCTGGTGCCGTCCGGCAGCCGGATGACCATGAACCCGCCGCCGCCGATGTTGCCGGCCGTCGGGTGCGCGACGCCGAGGGCGAAGGCGACCGCGACGGCGGCGTCCACGGCGTTGCCGCCGCGCTTCAGGATCGCAATGCCGATGTCGGTGGCGTTCGCTTCAGCGCTCGCCACCGCACCGTGGCGACCGGTGGCGATGGCCTGGTATTCGGCCGCCGGCGCTTGCGCGGCGGCGATCCCGACGGCCGACGGTGACGGGACGACGGCGAGGCCGATCAGCCCCGCCAGCACGACGACAGTGGACAGCCTCACCCGGGCATCTCCATCAGGAACTCTGGACGATACCGGACCGGGCCAGCGGCGGCGGCCGTCACGGCCGCGTCGAGGATGTGCACCATGAAGGATTCATCGGGCACGTCCCATTCGCAGCGCAGGCCATGCCGGCTGGCCGGGACGAAGCCGAACCGCGTGTAGTAGTCGTGGTGGCCGAGCACGACGACGAAGGGGCAGCCCACGGCGCGCAGCCGTGCCAGCCCGGCGTCGATCAGCGCCGCGCCGACACCACGCCGCTGCTGCTCGGGCACCACCGCCATCGGCCCGAGCCCGGACGCCTCCACGCCGGCCGCGCCGGTCGCGGCAGTGGCCACGGGGCTGAACAGGATGTGGCCGACGACGCGATCGTCGACGACGGCGACGAGCGAGAGCTGGACGACGCCGTGGTCGCGTAACGCGTCGACGATGCGGCCCTCGAGCGGCTGGTCGAAGGCGCGATCGTTCACGTCGCGGATCGCCGCGACGTCGGCCGGCCGTTCCTCACGAATGGCGATCACCGGGTCATCGTAACTCCGTTGGGGGCGGAGTCACAGCCATCCTTCAGGCCCCCGCGATGCCGAACACGCGCTGCGCGTTGCCGTGCGCCACCTGCGCCCGCTCCTGCTCGGACACCGTCGTAGCCGATTCGATGAACGCAACCGCCGGCGGGGTCGGCTGGTACGGATGATCGATCGCCCACATCACCCGGTCGATCCCGAGCTTGTCGATGCAGAAGCGCAGCACCAGCGGATCCTCGACACCACTGGTCGTAATCCAGAAGTTGCGCCGCATGTACTCGCTCGGCTTGAGCTGGTTCTTCAGCGCCGCGCGCGACCCCGGCGAGGCCATGAAGTCCAGCCGCCACAACCAGAACGGCAGCGCCTCGCCCATATGGCCGAGGACGATCTGCAGGCGCGGGAAGCGATCGAGGACGCCGCTCAGCATCAGGCGCATGGCGTGGGTGCCGGCTTCGACGGCATAACCCCAAATCGCGCCTTCGAGCCGATAGTCGCGGAACGGTGTGGCCATGCCGTCGGATGGCGCGCGCGGATGGATGTACAGCGGCTTGCCGAGCGCTTCGGCGGCCTCGAGGATCGGCCAGCAGCGAGGATCGTCGAGGTAGATGCCCGCCGTGTGCGAGTTGACGAGAAAGCCATTCAGCTTCAGCGACGTGATCGCCCGCTCCATCTCGGTGGCGGCCGCGCGCGGATCCTGCGGCGCAAACGCGGCGAGCCCGGCAAAGCGCGTGGGATGCCGCCGGATGATCTCGGCGAGGCGATCGTTCGACAGGCGTGCGAGGCTGACCGCCTGGTCGGCCTCGAACATCTGTACGCCCGGCACGCCGAGCGAGAGCACGTGCATGTCGACCCGGTTCGCGTCCATTTCCGCGAGGCGGCCGGCGTCCACGTCCAGCAGCCGCGGCAGCAGCGTGCGCGCGAACGCGTCGCGGTTGCCGGACCCGGAGACGACGGCCGGCGCGTCCGCAGCGGCGGTGGGAGGGCCGTCGTACACGATCTTCAGCAGGCTGAGATCCAGGCTCGTTCCGCCGCGGCGGACCACCGCGCGCACGGCATCGGCGACCTCCGGGATGAGAAACGCCTCCTCGGTCGCGATCTTGCGCACGCCGCGGCCGGCGGCGGGAGCAGCGGGCGGCGACTGGGGCGCCGCCTCGATCGTCCCCCCGCAGCCGGCGGCCGCGACCACCGACGACAAAGCCCGCAGCGCGGAACGGCGGCTGCGATCGCGCGGTGAGACGATCGCGACGCGCCGCTTCATGGGTGTTTTCGCCATATGCTGCCCTCGAGCGTGGAGGCCCGCCGCTGGACGGCGACAACGCGCGCCTCGACCAGTCAGCGCCGGAGGGCGGTGACGACGCCGGCAATCACGTCGATCGCGGCGTCCACGTCCTCGGCAGTTGTGTCACGGATCAGGCCGAAGCGCAACGACGCGCGTGCGGCATCATCGGAAAGCCCGATGGCCTTGAGCACGTGCGAGGGTTCGGCGCTGGCCGTGCAGCAGGCGGCGCCCGACGACAGCGACAGATCGCTCAGGCCCAGGAGGAGCTGGCGCCCTTCGACGCGGTCGATGCGTACGTTCAGGTTGTGCGGGAGCCGCGGCGCCGCGGCGCCGTTCAGATGGACGCCGACGATCCGCGCCTGCAGTCCGTTCAGCAACCGATCGCGCAGTGCCCCGAGGGTCGTCGCGTCGTCGGCCATGGACGCGCGCGCGATGGCAGCCGCGGCGCCGAAGCCGACGATCCCCGGCACGTTCAGCGTCCCCGATCGCAGGCCGTGCTCGTGGCCGCCGCCATGGTGCAGGGGCGGCAGATCACTGACCGGGCCGCGCCGCCGGACGTAGAGCGCGCCGATGCCCTTCGGCCCGTAGATCTTGTGCGCGGTGAGCGACAGCAGGTCGGCGCCAATCGCCTCGACGTCGACGGGGACCTTCCCCGCCGCCTGCGCCGCATCGGTGTGGAACGCGATGCCGCGAGCCCGCGCCAGTGCGCCAATCTCGGCGATCGGCTGCAGCACGCCGATCTCGTTGTTGGCGGCCATGACGCTGACCAGGACCGTTGCAGGCCGCAGCGCGGCCTCGACGTCGGCGACGCGCACCAGGCCGCCGGCGTCGACACCGAGGCGGGTGACCTCGAGGCCGTCGGCTTCGAGTGCCGTGCACACGTCGAGGACGGCCGTGTGCTCGGTGGCGACGGTGACGACGTGGCGCCCGCGATCGCGCAGCGCACGCACAGCGCCGTGGATGGCGAGATTGTTCGATTCGGTGGCGCCGCTCGTGAAGACGATGTCGCGGGGCCGCGCGCCGATGAGCGCGGCAACCTGTCCGCGCGCCTGCTCGACCGCCTCGCGCGCCGCCCAGCCGAACGGATGCTGCCCGCTCGACGCGTTGCCGACGCGCTCGGTGAAGTAGGGCAGCATCGCCGCCACGACCCGCGGATCGCAGGGCGTGGTGGCGTGACCGTCGAAATAGAGGAGCGGGCCCGGCCGCACGTCACTCGCGCGGGCGGCGCGACAGCGTGACCGGCTGGAGCTCGGGGCCGGAGCCGACCGAAGCGCCCGACCCGACCGCCGCGAACGGCGCGTCGGTGGCGATCTCGTCCAGGCTGCAGGCCGCGAGCGACGTCAGGATGCGATCCTTGATGCGCCACAGCGGATCGCGCACGTTGCACTTCGAGTACTGGCCGCAGCCCTGGTCGTGCACCGAGCAGGCCGTGACCGTGAGCGGTCCGTCGACGGCCTGGATGACGTCGGCGACCGAGATCACCGTCGCCGGCCGGGCCAGGCTGTAGCCGCCGCGCGTGCCCTGGTGCGAGGTCAGCAGGCCGCGCCGCGCCAGGCGTTGCAGGATCTTGGCGAGCAACTCGATCGGGATGTCGTAGTGCTCGGCGATCTCGCGCGCGCTGGCCGCGCCGGCGGGGGCCGACACGGCGCCCGCGGCAGCGCTCTGCAGGGCGAGGTGCTTCATCGCCATCAGCGCGTAGTCGGTCTTCTTGGAAAGCCTGAGCACGTTCTGCCTATTCTACCCCTGCCGCCCCGCGTGCGGCGCCGCGCGACGAATGGCGAGGACGGAGTCCGGAGCCATCGTCCGGCCGACGCGCGAAGGCGCGTCGGCAAATAGCAGCCCGCACGACCAAAGGGCGGCCCGCGGCCGCGCGTGAGAGCGCGGCCGCAAACCTAGTAGCGTGGCTGCGACGGGTCGACCTGATCGCTCCAGGCGAGGATCCCGCCCTTGAGGTTGATGGCCTGCGGGAAGCCGTGGTCCCGCAGGAAGGTGACCGCCTTGGCGCTGCGCCCGCCGACCTTGCAGGTCACGACCAGGTCACGCGACGGGTCGAGCTCCGTGTAGCGCTTCGGCAGCTCGCCGAGCGGGATCAGCGTGGCCCCGTCGATGCGCGAGATCTGAATCTCGAACGGCTCGCGGACGTCGAGGACCTGCAGGCGCGGGTTCTCGTCCATCCATGCCTTCAGCTCCTTGGCCGTCATCTCGGGCACCCCGCCGGCGCCTACGCTGGTCGCGCGCGTGGTCCCGGGCAGGGGCGCCTGGATCGGCGATTCCGACGACTCGGCCGCGGGCATGCCGCAGAACTGCTCGTAGTCGATCAGCGCCGTGACGGTCGGATGAGTGCCGCAGACCGGGCAGTCCGGATCCTTGCGCAGCTTCAGCTCGCGGAAGCGCATCTTGAGCGCGTCGTAGATCATGAAGCGGCCGATCAGCGGCTCACCGATGCCGAGGATCATCTTCACCGCCTCGGTCGCTTGGATCATGCCGATGATGCCGGGCAGCACGCCGAGCACGCCACCCTCGGCGCAGCTCGGGACCAGCCCCGGCGGCGGCGGCTCGGGATAGAGGCAGCGGTAGCACGGGCCGTCCTTGGCCCCGAACACCGACGCCTGGCCCTCGAAGCGGAAGATCGAGCCGTAGGCGTTGGGGATGCCGAGCAGGACGCAGGCGTCGTTGACGAGGTATCGCGTCGGGAAGTTGTCGGTCCCGTCGAGGATGACGTCGTAGCCCTTGAAGATCTCCAGCGCATTCTGCGACGTCAGCGGCTCGCCGTAGGTGAGGACCTGCACCTCCGGGTTCATCGCGTTGATCTTCGCCTTGGCCGACTCCAGCTTCGGCCGGCCGATGTCGGCGGTCGTGTGCAGGATCTGGCGCTGCAGGTTGGACAGGTCGACGACGTCGAAGTCGACGATGCCGATCGTGCCGACGCCAGCCGCCGCCAGGTACAGCGCCACCGGCGAGCCGAGGCCGCCGGCGCCGACGCACAGCACGCGCGCTGCCTTCAGCTTGCGCTGCCCCTCGAGGCCGACCTCGGGCAGGATCAGGTGCCGGCTGTAGCGCTGGTACTCCGACGCGGACAAGGTCGGCAGCTCACGCTCCGTCCTGTTTTCGGCCGCGGTGGGCGCGCTCGGCGCACCGCCTGCGACCGACGGGATGATGCTGAGCGCGTCACCCGATTGCAGCGCCGTGTCTTCCTTCTGCAGGTAGCGGATGTCTTCGTCGTTCAGGTAGATGTTGACGAAGCTGCGCAGCTTGCCTTCGTCGTTGTAGAGGTGCTTGCGCAGGTCGCCGTAGGTCGAGGTGAGGTTCGCCAGCGCTTCGCGCACCGTCCGCCCGGCAACTTCGACGCTTTCCTGCTTGTCGACGTAGGGCCGCAGCGGTGTGGGAATGTGGATCGTCGGCATAAGATCTCGACGTTACCACAACCGCTTCGGGGGCCCCTCAGCGGCTTGTCATACGCGGCTAACGACCGCCCTGGCGGTCGGCCCGGAGCACCATCACGATCGCCACGGGAGCGACGAGCACCCAGAACGCCACGGCGCCGACGACGAGCAGGCCCCAGCCGGTGAGATCCCGGGCCGACGCGACGCCGGCCTCCGTCCCCGCCCGGGCCAGCCAGGTCCAGGCGTCGGGTGCGAACGCCCACAGGCCGCTCGCCAGCATCAGCCCGACGGCGACGAGCGCCACGACCTGGACCGCCGCGATCGGCCGCTGAGCCAGCAGCGCCTTCTCCTGCCGGACTCGTAGCTCGGCCCGCCACCAGACCTGGCCCGCGGAAGGCAGCGGAATCGCTGCCAGCGCCTCGCGGGCGGCCACGCCGTCTTCCTGCAGGCCGGCGGCCACCAGGGCGAGATCGGCACAGACCGGGCACGTCGCGACGTGGGCGTGCAGCTCGGCGGGCGCCTGGTCCGGCCAGCTCCCCGCCGCGATCGCGTCGACGACATCTGCTTCGCGCAGGCACTCTGTGGGCGTCATCGCGACTCCTGCGGGGCGAGGCCGGCCCGGGCGCGCAGGCCGGCCGCCAGCCGCTGCCGGGCCCGGAACAGCATCAGCTTCACGCTGCCGGTCTTGACGCCGATCACGCCGGCGATCTCTTCGTGCGACGAGCCATTGGCGTAGGCCAGCCACAGCATCGCGCGATCGCGGGGCCGGAGGTCCGCCATCGCGGTGGCGAGGTCGTGGCGGCGGACGAACCGCTCGGCCGTGCCGGTCTCGCCCGCGATCTCCGGCGCCCCAGGCTCGTCGAGCGGCACCTGCGGTGGCGCCAACCGGCGACGGTGATCGCGCACCAGGTTGGTGGCGATCCGATAGAGGTAGTTCCGCCGGTGCGCGTCGTTCTCGAGCGCCGCGTCCGCGCGCAGAAAGCGGTAGTAGCTCTCCTGCAGCAGGTCGGCGGCGAGCTGACGGTCGCCGCACAGGCGCACCAGGTAGCCGGCGAGCCCGCGCGAGGTCCGCTCGTAGAACACGCGGAAGAGATCTTCGTCCATCTGGAACGTCAGATCCCGTTCACGCGCGTCCTCGCAGAGCCCCTCGATGTGGGTCAGCGTCATGACGCCATCACTCGGCGGAAGGACGGGACGACGGCGCGAGGAGGCCCAGACGCTCCGAAAGCCCATACGCCAGGATAGCCGAAGCGACGAAGCCGCTGCCAAAGGCGATGGCCAGCACGCCGATCGTGAAGAGCGCCGGCCCGACCTCCGGAATCACCCGGCCGCTGGCGTAGAGGAACCCGCAGCCGCCGCTGGCCAAGATGACCCCAGCCTGGAGCGACAGCATGATCCGGTTGACCGGGGCGCTGACCGCCTTCGCGCCGCCCGAATCGAGGGCAATCGGCGCCGATTCCAGGAAGCGGCGGCCGGACGGCGACTGGATGTAGGCCATCAGGTCGTCGTTCGAGGTCAGGCGGTCGAGCAGCTTGGTGTGGGCGTCGGTCTGGATCCGCGTCAGGCGCAGCCAGCGGCGGTAGTCGATCAGCGTCTTGATCAGCCAAGTGACCAGCGTCGCCGCGAGCAGCAGCCCGCTGAAGATCATGACCCCAGCCATGATGTCGCGCCACATGCCGATGCTCTCGGAGCGCGGATCGCGGTCGCGGTGCCAGTCCGGCTCGCCGACGAAGTAGGACGGGTTGTGGGCGATTTCGGGATGCTGCTGCAGAAAGGAGGCGAGGGCCGGATAGTTGCCGACGTAGTCGACGTTCGACATCAACGACGGGTCGTGCCGGAAGACCTGGGAGAGCGTCGGCGAGTACTGGTTGATGATGTCGCGCAGCCGCTCGCGGGTCTCTTCCGCGTTGCGCCGCTCGTTCCCGTAGATGATCTGTGGCGCGGGCGCAGCCTGGGCCGGCTGGGCCGGAGCGGCTGCCTGGGCAGCCTGGGCCGGGGCGGCCGCTCGGGACCGGTTCGGCTCGACCGGAGCCGAGGGCTGGGCGGCGGTAATCGGGACGGGCGCCGAGAGGACCGCCGCGGCCACGAGCACGCCGGCCAGGGCGCGCAGGGCGGTCAGGCTGGAAAAGGTTGGCGTCGAGCGCCGGAACTGTCTCATGGGGTGTTTCTGCCTCCAGAGACTAGTTACGGCGAGCGCCTGGGACGGTTAACGCGGCGCTCGACGCGCCGAAGCCTTGGCGAAGGCGGCTAACGAATCCAGCCGACCGACGTCGACCAGACCCGCATCTCGGCCTGCCGGCGAGCGTAGTCGGGCGGGACGGAGCCTTGTGCGCTGGTGCGCGCCTGGGCGATCCGGTCGGCCAGCGGCGGCAGGCCGACTTCGGCCCGGCGGGCGTCGACGCCGTCGGGATCCTCGATCGGCCAGGGGCTGAGCATCCCCCGCTCGTCCCAGTCGAACTGGGTGCCGTAGCGCTGCGGCCGGCGCTCGAAGAATGCGATGCGATCCTCGAGGTAGGCGACCTGGGCGGCGGTGGCCTCTCCGCGCGCCGCTGCCTCGCGCAGGATGGGCAGGCAGCCGCGCTGCACCTCGGGCTCGCCGATGGCGTGCTGCAGCACCAGCCAGGCCGCGTGCATGCCGTCCTCGCCGGCGAGCGCCCGGCCCGGCCAGCCGTGCTCCTGCACGATCCCCAGCAGCGCGCGCGCGTTGCGGCGGTGGACGTCCTCCATCCGCGGCGCGTAACCGCGGAACAGCTCGCCGGTCGCAGCGAGCTGGGCGCGGACCCGCGCGTCCTCGGCGGCCATTGCGAGGAGCTGCTGTCGGAGGACGTCGTTCATGGCCCGCGCCGTCGGGTCGCGGCGTTGAAACGGGTGGAGGTCTCCTCGATCGATTCCCGGGCCGGGCCCTCGGCCAGATCGAGCGGGGTACCGTCGCGCAGGGTGACGCGGCAGGTGAACAACGGGTCGCCGTCGCTGTCCTTGCTCTCGACGACCACCGCCGCGGGCACGTCACGGGCCTCGACCCGCCGGCGCTCCGCCCCTAGCGGCGACCGCCATGTGACGTCGAGCGCGCCGCTGTCCCGCACGTCGACGCGCAGGACCCGGTGCGTCGCCGCCCACCACGACCCGCCCAGGCCAGCGCTCCAGAAGAACGCGCCGATCGCCGCGGTGGTCGCGACCGAGTACCCCTTCGGCGGGCCGTCGCGGATCGCGACCCAGGTCATGGCGACGAGGAACGTCATCCACAGCGCCATGAAGATCCAGACCGCCCACGCCATGCGATTGCGGAAGGTGGTCACGGGACGGGTTCGATCACGGCTCGAGGGTGAGCTGCTGCGGCACGATCGACCGCGGCGCCTGATCGATCGGCTGCATCGACTGGATCGGCTTGCGCGACCCGACGCCGAGCGATTCGAGCTTGCGCGCGGTGGGCAGGACGCGGCTCTCGAGCGACGCCACCGCCTGATTGTAGGCCTTGACCGTCTTGCCGAGCGCGCCGCCCATGTGCGACAGGTGCTCGACCAGGTTGGCCATCCGCTCCGACAGCTCGCGCCCGACCGCACTGATCTTCTGTGCGTCCTCGGCGACGCGCTCCTGCCGCCAGCCGTACTCGACGGCGCGGAGCAGCGCGAAGAGCGTCGCCGGCGTCGCCAGCACCACGCGCTGGCCGAGCGCCCAGTCGACCAGATCGCCGTCGCGCTCGGCGGCGGCGGCGAGGAAGGAGTCGTTGGGGATGAAGAGCACCACGAACTCGGCGCTCTGCTCGATCTCGGCGGCGTAGCCGCGCGCGGCGAGCCGCGACACGTGCGCGCGCACCTGCGCGAGATGTTTGGCGAGCGCCAGATCGCGGTGATACTCGTCGCCCGCTTCGACGGCGTCCAGATAGGCGGCCAGCGGCACCTTGGCGTCGATGATCACGACCCGATCGGAGGGCAGGCGGACGATCACGTCCGGCCGTAGCCGGCTGGTCTCACCCTGCACCGTCTCCTGCTCGAGGAAGTCGCAGAACGTCGACATGCCGGCGAGCTCGGCAACGCGCCGCAAGGCGATTTCACCCCAGCGACCGCGGACGTTCGGCGCCCGCAGCGCCTGCACCAGCTTGTTGGTCTCGGCCCGCAGCGCCTGGTGGGTGACGGCGACGTCGCGCAGCTGCTGCCCGACCGCGCCGAGATCGTGCTGGCGCCGCTCCTCGATGCCGCGCGCTTCCTTCTGGTAACCCTCGAGCGCCTGCGTCAACGGTCCGACCAGCGCCTGGATGGCGAGGCGCCGCGATTCGAGATCGTCGGACGCGTCGACGCGCAGCGACTTGAATTTCTCGTCGGCGAGCTGCAGGAAGTCGCGCTGCGAGCCGGACAGCGCGTCGGCCGCCAGCGCCTTGAAGGCGTCGGTGAGGCGCTCGCGGGCTTCGTCGACGAAGCGGCGCTCGTCCTCGATGCGACGCTCGGCTGCGATGTTGCGCGTCTCCGCCTCGACGCGGGCACGGTCGGCGGCCGCGGCGCGATCGCGCAGCGCCGCCGTTTCGGCGTCGAGGGTCTGGAGCCGCAGGCGCAGCTCGTCGGCGCCGCCGACGGCGGCCGCCGCACGGGCGCGACCGAGCGACCAGGCGACCACGGCCCCGAGCGCCAGGCCAGCGAGGAACGCGAGCAGGAGCGAAGGGGAGGCGATCATGATGGTCGTGCGCCGTCCACCGCGGAGCGGCGCGCGCTCAGCGTTCGACGAACGGGAGAATCATACGCAGCACCCACTCGAAGACGTCTTCGTCGGTCAGGTCTGACACGAGCGCGGATTCCCCGATGGGTTGCTCGGCGGTCTCCAGCCGCGACCCGCGGACGTAGCTGGAGCGCCCGATCACCGTCGGCGTCGCCTTCGTGCCGTCGAGCACGATTTCGAGATAGTCGTCGCGCTCGCGGTCCGACTGCAGCCGTGCCGTGCCGGCCGGCGTCAGCACCTGGAACACGTGCCCTTCCGCCTTGAGCGCCGACGCCACCAGCCGGAGCATCGGTACGGCGTGGTTCTCGAGGAACCCGTCAAACGCTGTCTGCTCGCTGGCCAACGCAGCGCGGCGGGCGGCCGCCTCGCGTTTGGCCGCTTCGATGGTCTGCCGCAGCCGCTTCCTGACTTCCCCGGACTCGAGCATGCCGCCGATCATACCGGACAGCCGTGCTCGGAGCGTGCTCGGAGCTTGCTCCGAGCACATTTAGCGCACATTCACCTTTCTGCCACATGGAGGGCCATGAAGCCGGCCATCTTCGGAACGACCTCCGCGGATGCGAAGCCGGCTGCGCGCAGCCGGCCCGCGACGGCGTCGGCTCCCGGATAGCGCGCCAGAGAGGCCGGGATGTAGCGGTAGGTGTCCGGATCGCCGTGGAGCAGCATCCCGACGGTGGCCCCGACGACCGTCAGATAGGCGAAGTAGGCGCGCCGCCAGCCCGGATGCGCCGGCCGCTCGAAATCGAGCGACAGGAAGCGGCCGCCCGGGCGCAGGACGCGCGCGATCTCGGCGATCGCGCGATCGAGGTCGGGCACGTTGCGCAGGCCATAGCCGGTGGTCACTACGTCGACCGAGGCCGGCGGCAAGGGCAGCGCGGTCATGTCCCCGACCAGAAAGCGCACCGTTGCGGCGCCCGGCTTGGCGCGCGCCAGCCGGATCATCCGCGGCGCCAGATCGAGGCCGACCACGGCCGCCCCGCCCGCGGCCGCGGCGAGCGCGAGATCGCCGGTGCCGGTGGCGAGGTCGAGCACGCGCTGGCCTGGCGCGATCGTCGCCCGCGCCATCATGTCGCGCTTCCACGCCTGGTCGCGCCCGTAGGACAGCAGCCGGGTGATGAAGTCGTAGCGGCCGGCGATCGTCGTGAACAGCCTGGCGTTGTAGCGCCGCTTGGCCTCGGGTGAGTCGAACGCTCGGTCGAGCAGCATGGCCGGTGGTACTCTATCCCCCTCCCATGCCGCCGACGAGCACCGTCGAAAACTACCTGAAGGCGATCCACGCCGGCCAGAGTCGGTTGCCGGCCGATCCCACCGCAACGGATCGCGGGCTGGTGCCGATGGGCCAGCTGTCGGCGGCGCTCGGCGTCGTGCCAGGCACGGCGACGGCGATGGTCAAGACGCTGGCCGAAGCCGGCCTCGCGTTCTACGAGCCGTACGCTGGCGTCCGGCTCACGCCGGCCGGCGAGAAGCTGGCGGCGGCGGTGTTGCGCCGGCACCGGCTCGTCGAGCTGTTCCTCGTGCAGGTAATGGGCATGAGCTGGGCCGAGGTCCACGACGAGGCCGAACAGCTCGAGCACGCGGTCTCGGATCGGTTGATCGAGCGCATCGACGCGATGCTCGACCATCCCGCCGTCGATCCGCACGGCGATCCGATCCCGGACAGCGACGGCGTCATTCATTCGCCGGAGCTCGCGACGCTGCTCACCTGCGCCACCAACCAGCCGCTGCGCGTGTCGCGCGTCGTCGATCAGGACGCCGGGTTCCTGCGCTTCATCGAACAGAGCCACCTGAAACCCGGACAACCCGTGATCGTCGAGGAACGCGACGCCGCCGCCGACCGCGTCACCGTACGCACCCAAGGCTCGTCGCTGGCACTCGGCCAGCGCGCCGCGTCGAAGGTCCTGGTCGAGCCCGCGCCGGGCTGATCAGCCGGCGCCGGGCACCGCCCCGGGCGCCGTTCCGAGCAGCGCCTCGAGCGCCGGGAACGATTCGATGCGGAGCTCGCCAGGGCGAAGGCCGTCGCGCGGCTCGTCGCCGAAACCGTAGGCGGCAAAACAGAAGCCGCTGCCGCCGCGGCGCGCGGTCTCGGCGTCCACCCACGAGTCCCCGACCATGAGCGCCGCCTGGGGGACCGCGCCAGCGGCAGCAATCAGCGATGTCAGCCCGGCCGGCTCCGGCTTGCGGCCTTGTGCGGTGTCGCCGCCGAGCGCCTGGACGAAGTAGCGCCGGAGATCGAGCGCCTCGAGGAGGCGATCGGTGTGGTGCTGCGGCTTGTTGGTCAGGACCGCCAGCGTGAAGCGCTCGGCCAGGCGCTCGAGGCCGGCGACGACGCCGGGATAGGGCCGCGTATGATCGGCCAGCCGTCGATCGTAGATGGCGCTGAACTCCGCGAAGGCGGCGTCGAGATCCTCGCGCGCGCCGCCGGCGGCGAGGACACGCGAGACGAGGAGGCGGGCGCCCTCGCCGACCATCCGCACCACCTCGTCGTGATCGAGCGGTGGCGCGTCGAGGGTGGCGAGCAGCTCGTTGGCCGACTCGGCGATGTCACGCCGTGAATCGACGAGCGTCCCGTCGAGATCGAACACCAGGACAGACAGCAATGACCGACTCCTCGTCCGCTTCCGCGCCTCCCGCCGCCGGTGAGCCGGCGCGGCCGCGCTGCGCGGTGCTCTGCTCGGCCGGGCTCGACAGCGCCGTCCTCGTCGCCCACCAGGCGCAGACGGCGACGGTGGTCCCCGTCTACGTCCGCGTCGGGCTGGCGTGGGAAGACGCCGAGCGGGCCACGCTGGCCGGCCTGCTCGCGGCGCCAATCTTCGCGCACGCCGTCGAGCCGCTCATCGTGCTCGACCTGCCCATGCGCGACGTCTACCCGCCGACGCACTGGGCAATCCGCGGCGCCGCGCCCGCCTACGATACCCCGGACGAAGACGTCTACATCGTCGGCCGCAACGTCGTGCTGCTGACCAAGGCGGCGATCGCCTGCGCCTATCGAGACATCGGCCGCATCGCGATCGGACCGCTGGCCGGCAACCCGTTCCCGGATGCGACGCCGGAGTTCTTCGCGGCGATGGCCCGCGCGCTGTCGCTGGGCCTGGCGCACGGGATCGCCATCGAGGCGCCGTTTGCCAGCTGGGAGAAGACCGCGGTGATCGCACGCGGCGTCGAGCTGGGCGTGCCGCTCGAGCGGACGCTGTCGTGCATGAGCCCGATCGCGTCGGACGGCGCCTGGCTCCATTGTGGCCAGTGCAGCAAGTGTCGCGAACGCCGCGATGCCTTTGCCGAGGCCGGCATCGAGGATTTGACGGCCTACGCCGCGCCGTCGCCGCGCTGACCGCGCCACGATTCGCCTCCGGAATCTAACGGAGAAACGACTCCGGAATCGTTCGGCCAATCGACTCCGGAGTCCTACGGCCAGACGACTCCGGCGACCCACGGCGCGACGACTCCGCAGTTGTCGCGGGAATCCTCGGTCGCAGGTCAGCGTTCGACTGGGGCGTCGGCCGACGGCGGGCTGGGTGGGTGCGGAGGTATCGGGCCGCCGGCGAGGCGGCGCAGGCGGATGCTGCCGTCGCCGCTGCGCATCGTCAGCCGTGGGCCGCCGACACCGAGGCGGCCGCGCAGGGCGTTGCGCGAACGCTCGCCGTCGCGCTCGAAGGTCAGGCCAGAGTCGAGCTTCACCGACCCGTCCTGCGCCTCGGCGTCGAGGCTGGCGCCGAGCGCGTCGGTGACGTAGAGCACCATCGATCCGTCGCCGGTCGAGAGGTTCCAGTCGCGCGAGATCTTCGAGCCGGCCCCGGCGCGGACGACGACGCTGCCATCCTCGGTGCGGACCCGCAGGCCATCGAGGCGACCTTGCACGGCGATGCTGCCGTCGTCCGAGGCGACGTCGCAGCGGCCGTCGACGTCTTCGAGCCGGATCGCACCATCCTCGGTGTGGGCGACGACGTCGCCCGACAGGTCGCGACCGGTGACGCTGCCGTCGCCCGACCTCAGCTCGACGCGGCCGTCGACGTGGTCGACGCGGATGCTGCCGTCGCCGGTCCGCACGATCAGGTTGCTGCCGGTGGGAACCGAGACGACCAGGCGCGCCGATCGCGAGACGCCGTGCCAGCCGATGCTGTAAGAGCCACGATCGCCCGTGTCCTTCTTCCGCGCTTCGACGCTGACGGTATCGCCCTTCTGGTTGGCGATCACTTGGATGTCGGCGACCGCGGCCTTGTCGCGGCCGCGCTTCTCGATCTCGACCGATACCTCGTCGCGATCCCAGCCGCGGACCACGATCGGCCCGTCGAAGGTCGTCAACTGCACGGTCGGCCGGCCCTTGGTGGCGAACCGCTTCTCTTCGCGCTCTCGGTAGCCGTCCGAGTCGACCCTGACGACGCAGCCGGCAACGCTCGTGGCGACGACCGCGGCCAGCGCGATCCGGCCGAGGCGTGCCACGCCCACGGGGGTGGGTCGCGGGCTGGCCTCGAGCGATCGGATCGGAACCATGGCTAATGGTCTAGACGGCCGCCGCATGGCGGCAGTTCCCGGCGTTCATACCACTGCACTCGCCCGACCCCACGCCGGCATCCCGCCGATGTAGGTCGTCACCACCTGGAGGTGCCGGTCGAGCACGACCAGGTCGGCCAGCGCTCCCGGCGCAATCACGCCCTGGCCGGCCAGTCCGAGCTCGGCGGCCTGGGTCCCGCTGCACAGCCGCGACGCTTCGACCGGGGTGAATCCCTGCCCGATCAGGCGCCGGAAGGCGCCGTCCATGGTCAGGCGGCTGCCGGCGAGGGTGCCGTCGTCCAGATAGCAGGCCTCCTCGGTCACGGTGATCGTCCGGCCACCCAGGCTGACCTTGCTCCCGACCGGCAGCCCGGCCCCGGAGGCGCCGTCGGTGATCGCCATGGTGCGCTCGACGCCCTTGGCGCGGATCGCCGTCGTGGCCACCGCCGGGTGGACGTGGTGGCCGTCGCAGATGATCTCCGCCGCCACCGCCTCCTCGGCCAGGACGGCGCCGACGAGCCCAGGGGCGCGGTGCGACAGCGGCGACATCCGGTTGAACAGGTGGGTGGCGTGGCGGGCGCCGGCGGCGATGCCCTCGAGGGCCTGCTCGTAGGTCGCGCCGGAGTGGCCGAGTGACACCCGATGACCGGCCGCGACGAGCGATTTCGCCAGATCGATCCCGCCGGCCAGCTCCACCGCCATCGTGACGATGCCGACGTCGGCGCGATACGCCTCGATCACGCGCAGCACGTCGGCGCCCGAGAACGATGAGCCGCGCCCGGCCTCCGCCAGCGCGCGGCCGTCGGGCCCCAGCCGAGGGGGCAGGCGCAGGCAGTCGAGCGGCTGGGCGCCGCGGAAGTCCGGGTTGATGAAGTTGCTCTCGAGATGGGCGGGGAGGACCCGCGCGTGCGGCCGGGCCGAGGCCCGGGCCCGGCGCATGCCCTCGATCAGGCGCTCGAGCGCGGCCGGCGGGCACGCCACCGCCGTCGGGCAGAACGCCGTCACGCCGAAGCGGACCAGCCGGCGGGCGATCTCCTCGACCGCGTCGATCGAATCGAGCGTGTCGAAGCCCTCGACGCCGTGGACGTGCACGTCGATGAACCCCGCGACGAGGGTATGGCCGTGCAGATCGACGAAGCCGCCGCCGGCGCTGGAACCGCCCGGCCGGGCCCCCGTCTCAATTTCCGTGACTCGACCGTCTTCGACGATCACCGTGCCCGGGGAGAGCATCCGGTCGGGCAGCACCACGTCGGCGCCGCTCAGGATCAACGGGCGGGCGAAGGACGACCCCGGCGTCATCGGCAAAGTCTAGCAGCCTGTGGTGAAAGGGCCGCGTGGCACCGACGACGTGGCGTACCGGCATGGGCATCGGCAGGCGGTATCATTCGGGAGGCACCCCACGTGGATCCGATCACGCTCAGCGTCCTGGCCGTCCTGGCCCTCCTCGTCGTCACCGCCATCCCCGCCATCGTCGTGTGGCGCAAGGGCCGTCCGGCGGCGGCCGGCGAGGTGTTCCGGGCCAGCCGGCTGACCGGCGGCAACCGGCTCTTCCCGACCCAGGTGATCGTGACGCCGCACAGCGTGGTGCACTACACGCCGCAATGGATCGGGAAGCACGAGCACTCGATCCACATCGCCCACGTCTCCTCGGTCCGCATCGACACCGGGCTGATGTTCTCGGACGTGGTCATCGAGACCACCGGCGGGTCTGGAGCGATCCGCTGCCGCGGCCATCGCAAGGGCGACGCGGTCCGCATCAAGCAGCTCATCGAGCAGTTCCAGAGCTCGTACTACCGGTCTGGCGCTGGCCAGGCCCCGGTATCGACTCCGGCCCCGCTGCCGGCGCCCTAGAACCCATCTAGTGTCCCGGCCCGCGGGCCAGCATCCGTGTCAGACGTCCTTACGCTTCCTGTCCGCTCGGTGGTCGCGACCACGCCGCTCACGCGCCTGCTCCGTCTCGATCTCGAGGGCCACCCCTTCGTCTTCCAGGCCGGACAGGCCGCGCTGATCGGGACGCACGGCCAGACCGAGCGCCGCCCGTATTCGATCGCCTCGTCGCCCGAGGACGCCGTGCGCCATCGGCGGCTCGAGTTCCTGGTCAAGGTGGACGCGCAAGGCACGATGGGCCCGCACCTGGCTGCGGTATCACCGGGCACGCGGATCGATTTCGAAGGCCCGACCGGCGCCTTCACGCTGGCTGCGGCCCCGGCGGCCGCCTATCTGTTCGTCGCCGGCGGAACCGGGATCTCGCCGCTGCGCGCCATGCTCCGCCACCTGATCGCCACCGACGATGGCGCGCGCGCCACGCTGGCGGTGCTCTACAGCGCCCGCGCACCGGAGGAGCTGGCCTTCCGCGAGGAGCTGGAGCGTCTGGCGAGGCGCGGGCTGATCCAGCTGCACCTCGCCGTGACCGGCCAGGCCCGCACCACCTGGGAGGGCATCCGCGGCCGGATTTCGATCGAGGCCTTGGCGCGTGCGCTGCCGTCCAATCAAGCTGTGTGCTATCTGTGCGGCCCGCCCGCCATGGTCGAGGACGTTCCCCCGCTGCTGCGCCAGCTCGGTGTGCCGTCGAGTCAGGTGCGGACAGAGGAATGGTGAACCGATCCCGGCGACGGTTCCTCTGGCGCGGTCTCGGCTCGACGGTGGCGCTCGCCGCCGGCACAGGCCTCTACTCCTGGCGCGTCGAGCCGCACTGGGTCGAGTTCGTCGAGCGCGCGCTCCCGATCGCGAACCTCCCGGCGGCGCTGATCGGCCGGCGCCTGGTCCAGCTCTCCGACCTGCACGTGGGGCCGCGCGTCGACGACGACTACGTGCTCGGCGTCTTCGAGCGGGTGCGGGCGCTGGTGGCCGATATCGTCGTCTTCACCGGCGACTTCACCGAGCCCTATCAGGGCCATCTGGCACAGGTCCGCGAGGTCTACCGCAACGTACCGAACGGGCGGCTCGCCACGATCGGCATCTTCGGCAACCACGATTACGGACCGGGCTGGCGGCATCCGGAGATAGCCGCGGCGCTGGTGCCGGTGCTCGCCAATGCGGGGATCCGGGTGCTGCGCAACGAGGTGGCGGACGTCGGAGGGCTCGACATCATCGGCCTGGACGACTGGTGGGGGAAGCAGTTCCGGCCGGCCGAGGCGCTCGCCTATCGCGACGCGACGAGGCCGGGTCTGGTGCTCAGCCACAACCCGGACACTGTGGACATGCCCGGATGGTTCGGCTACGAAGGCTGGATCCTGAGCGGGCACACCCACGGCGGCCAGTGCAAGCCGCCGTTCCTGCCGCCGCCGCTGATTCCGGTGCGCAACAAGCGCTACACCAGCGGCGAGTTCGAGGTGGCGGGCCGGCGGCGGCTCTACATCAGCCGCGGCGTCGGACACACCCTGATGGTCCGCTTCAACGTGCGTCCGGAAGTGACGGTGTTCACGCTGCAGCGCGCGTGAGCTCCCGCCGCCGCGTGACGGCGCCGCGGCGCGCCCAGCGCCGCGAATAGCAGCCGGCACGCCCAGGGGCGGCCCGCGGCGGTTCCTGAGGGGAACCGCCGCCGACAAACTCTACATGCCCATCACGTGGTAGCCGCCGTCGACGTAAAGGACCTCGCCGGTGATGCCGCGCGCGGCGTCGCTGATCAGGAAGACGCCCGTATCGCCCACTTCGCCTGATTCGGTGTTGCGGCGCAGCGGCGCGCGGTCGCGATAGACGCCGAGGATGTCCGAGAAGCCGGAGATGCCGGCCGCGGCGAGCGTCTTCACCGGCCCGGCCGAGATCGCGTTGACGCGGATGTTCTGCGGGCCCAGGTCCGAGGCGAGATAGCGTACCGAGCACTCGAGCGCCGCCTTGGCCACGCCCATGACGTTGTAGTTCGGCAACACGCGCTCGGCGCCGAGATAGGTCAGCGTCAGCAGGCTGCCGCCTTCGGTCATCAGCGGCTGCGCCCCGCGGGCCAGCGCCACAAGCGAGTAGGCGCTGATGTCGAGCGCCATGCGGAACGCCTCGCGCGTCGTCTGCGTGAAGGGCGCGGAGAGCGCCTCGCGCGGGGCGAACGCGGCGGCGTGGACGACGAAGTCGAGGCGGCCCATCGCCGACCCGATCTGCGCGAACAGCGCCTCGATCTGATCGTCGGCGGCGACGTCGCACGGCAGGATCAGCGACTCGCGCCCGAGCGTTGCGGCGAGATCGCGGACGTTCTCTTCGAGGCGCTCCCCTTGGAAGGTGAGCGCGAGGTCGGCGCCCGCTTCGGACGCCCGTTTGGCGATCGCCCAGGCGAGCGAACGCTTGTTGGCCACACCGAGAACGAGGCCCTTCTTGCCGCTAAGGGTCATGTCGATCGCTCAGGAGAGTCGAAAACAGGTTATTGGAACAGGGCGCCGGCGAGGCGCCCCGCTCAGCGGCCCTTGGGACCGCGACGCTGCTGCTGGTTGGCGCGGTTGCCCTGCGGGCCGCCGGCTCGGTTGGCTTGCGGCCCGCCCTTGCCGTGACCGCGGCCGCCGAACGGTGACGGCTGCCCGCCGTGTCCGTGTCCGAACCTCGGCATCGTGTTGCCGTTGCCGTTGCCCTGGCCGTTGCCTCCGCCCTGGCCGAAGCCCTGCCCCGCCGGACGCGGGAAGCGGCGGAACTTGCTGCGAGCGTTGGCGGCTTCGTGCACGGTGAAGGTCGGAATCGGCCGCGGCTCGCGCTCGGCGCCTTCGACCTTCGGCAGCGTCGCGCGGATCAAGCGGCGATGCACGATGCCTTCGTCGGCAGCGTCGCGCGGATCGGCCGGTTCGCCAGGCGCAGCCGCAAGCGGTGCCGGCGCGACGGGCGCGGCTGCCGGCGCGGCCGGCACCACGGGAGACGGGCGCACGAGCGCGGGT
Organism: Vicinamibacteraceae bacterium; assembly: GCA_031407765.1. Classification (GTDB taxonomy): domain Bacteria; phylum Acidobacteriota; class Vicinamibacteria; order Vicinamibacterales; family Vicinamibacteraceae; genus JBDSLU01. Next base: position 18,282 of record JANOIR010000510.1, on the reverse strand, counting down.
GCCGGCAACGGTACCGGCACAGGCACTGGAGCCGGTGTCTCGGGAACTGGGGAATCTTGGGAAACGGATGCGGCGCGGGGGGCATCCGGACGGGCGAGCACCGGACGGGATGGGGACGCCGGTTTTGCGGCAGTGTCGTCGGGCATACCGTCGGTCACGTTGTCGAGAACCTGTTTGTAGAGGGTCGACGTCGTCGCGTCCTTCTTGGTGCGCCTGGTGGGGAGCTTCCCATCTTTGTAGGGATGCTCGAAGTCACAGGTGGAGCACCGAGTCTGCTTGATGACGTCATCGACGATCGCCGCGATGGCGTGGTTGCTGAGGAGGCGGCACCGCGAACAATAGTCGTCCACGACGTCGCCGAGCCGTAGCCGGCGAGGTTGCATCAAATCCCCCGAAAAGGCGGTTCAGTAGCGGCGCTCGTCATGCGCCCGGAGTCTCACGAATCGGTCTCATCAGGCGGCTGGTGGCCTGGTGCGTCGAGAAGCACCCACGGTAGGGGCTCGAGTCGGCCCATACAGGATGGGCCAGGCGAAGGTCGATCGATACTAGCAGAGGCGCACCGAGCCCGCAACAGCGGCGGATTCACAACTAGACTGGCCGGACCCTCATGACCCAACGCCCGACCCCTGACGCCATCCTCCAAACGGGCCTCGCTTTCTGGCCGGCCAAGACCCTGCTCAGTGCCATCGAGCTGGGAGTGTTCACCGAACTGGCCGGCGGCGCCGAGAGCCTCGAAGGCCTGCGGACGCGACTCGGCCTGCATCCGCGATCGGCCCGCGACTTCTTCGACACGCTGGTGGCGCTGGGGTTTCTGAGCCGCCACGACGGACGCTACGCCAACACGGCCGAGACCGACCTGTTCCTCGATCGGCGCAAGCCGTCCTACATCGGCGGCATCCTCGAGATGGCCAACGCCCGGCTGTATCGCTTCTGGGGCGACCTGACCGAAGCGCTGAAGACCGGGCTGCCGCAGAACGAGGTCAAGGCGGGTGGGCCCGGAATCTTCGAGACGCTCTACGCGGAGCCTGCCCGCCTGAAGCAGTTCCTCGAAGCGATGACCGGGATCAGCCGCGGCGCGAACATGGCGATCGCCCGACAGTTCCCGTGGGCCTCGTACCGGACCTACGTCGACGCCGGCACCGCACAGGGCGACCTCGCGGCCCAGATCGCCCTCGCCAACCCGCACCTCACTGGTCAGGGGTTCGACCTGCCGGCTGTAGGACCGATCTTCACCGAATACGTCGCCAGCCTGGGGCTCTCCGGCCGGCTGAAATTCACGCCGGGCAGCTTCTTCACCGATCCGGTGCCGCCGGCCGACGTCGTGCTGATGGGCCACATCCTCCACGACTGGGACCTGTCAGAGAAGAAGATGCTCATCGTCAAAGCCTATGAGGCGCTGCCCCAGGGCGGCGCGCTGGTGGTCTACGAGTCGATCATCGACAACGACCGATCGAAGAACGCCTTCGGCTTGATGATGAGCCTCAACATGCTGATCGAGACGCCGGGCGGCTTCGACTACACGGGCGCCGACTGCGAAGGCTGGATGAAGGACGCCGGCTTCACGTCGACGCGAACGGAGCCGCTGATCGGACCCGACTCGATGGTCGTCGGCATCAAGTAGGCGCGCAGCCGCCGGCGGCGCGCGGAGGCGAGTGGCATGAGCGGAGTACGTGTTCTGGTCGGCACCCGGAAGGGTGCCTTCGTCCTGTCCTCTGATGGCGCCCGTCGCACCTGGGATGTCAGCGGCCCGCATTTCGCCGGCTGGGAGATCTACCACCTCAAGGGATCGCCGGTCGATCCGAATAGGATCTACGTGTCGCAGGGCAGCGGCTGGTTCGGTCAGCTGATGCAGCGATCGGACGACGGCGGCAAGACCTTCACGCCGGTCGACAACACGTTCCAGTACGACGGCGTCCCCGGCACGCACCAGACGTTCGACGGCACCCCGCACCCGTGGGAGTTCAAGCGGGTGTGGCATCTCGAGCCGTCGTTGAGCGATCCGGACACGGTCTACGCCGGCGTCGAGGACGCGGCGATGTTCCGCACCACGGACGGCGGAACGTCGTGGCACGAGCTATCGGGCCTGCGCAAGCACGGCTCCGGTCCGCACTGGCAGCCGGGCGCCGGCGGCCTCTGCCTGCACACCATCCTGCTCGACAAGACCAATCCGCAGCGGATCGTGATCGCGATCTCGGCCGCCGGCGCGTTCCGCAGCGACGACGGCGGCACGACCTGGAAAGCGATCAACAAGGGCCTGGTGTCCGACGGCATCCCGAGCCCGGATGCCGAGGTCGGCCATTGCGTCCACCACATCGCCAGCCACCCGTCGCGGCCCGATGTGCTGTTCATGCAGAAGCACTGGCACATCATGCGCAGCGAGAACGCCGGCGATCTGTGGACGAAGGTCAGCGGCAACCTGCCGACCGACTTCGGTTTCGCGATCGACGTGCACGCGCACGAGCCCGAGACGATCTACGTGGTGCCGATCAAGAGCGACTCCGAGCACTTCCCGCTCGACGGCCGGCTGCGGGTCTACCGCAGCCGCACCGGCGGCAACGAGTGGGAGCCGCTCGCCAAGGGCCTGCCCGAGAAGGATTGCTACGTCAACGTGCTGCGAGACGCGATGGCGGTCGACACCCTCGACGCGTGCGGCGTGTACTTCGGGACGACTGGCGGCCAGGTCTACGCGTCCGCAGACGCCGGCGACTCGTGGACCGCGATTGTCCGCGACCTCCCACCCGTGTTGTCGGTCGAAGTCCAGACCCTGCCGTGAACGACATGGCCGACGTTCGCGTGGTCCTGCCGCAGCACTTGCAGACGCTGGCTCGCGTCGCCGATCGCGAAGTCTCGCTCGCGGTCGACGGCCCGGTGACGACGCGGGCCATCCTCGACGCGCTCGAGGCCCGCTTCCCTCAGCTACGCGGCACGATTCGCGATCACGGCACACCGTTTTCGGGGGCTGGGGCTGCTCAGGCTGGGCCTTCCACGCCTGGGCCTTCGACGCCTGGCAAGCGGCGGCCGTTCGTGCGCTTCTTCGCCTGCGCGGAAGACTGGTCGCACGCCTCGCCCGACGATCCGCTGCCGGCGGCGGTGGCGGCCGGGCGGGAACCATTCCTGATCGTTGGCGCGATGGCTGGCGGGTGATCGCGCGCCGACGTTCGGCGAGCGCGTCGCGGCTCTCGACGAGCGCGGGATGGATCCTGGTCATCGTCGGCCTGACGGCGCTCGCGAGTTGCCGGCCGGCGCCGGCGTCGAGCGCGCATGCGGGATCGGCGCTGCGAACGATCGAGGCCGGGACCGGGTCGCTGCCGTTCGTGCTGATCCACGGCTACGGGTCGTCGGCCGACGAGTGGCTCCCCTTCACGCACACGATCCAGCTGCCCGCGGACCGACGCTTCGTGCTGCCCGAAGGTCCCGAGACGACGACTCCGCCCGACGGTCCGGCGAACGGCCGGGCATGGTGGCGTCTCGACCTCGGCGCCTATCGCCGCCCGGGTGATCAGCTCCCCGATCTGTCGCAGCAGAACCCGCCCGCCCTCGCGGCATCGACTCGCCGCATCCGCCGACTGCTCGGCGATCTGGCCGCGACTGGCCGCTACGGCCGCGAGCGGCAGATCCTCGCTGGCTATTCGCAGGGCGGGATGATCGCCGCGGACATCGCCTTCACCACCGACGAGCCCCTGGAGGCGCTGGTACTGCTGTCGCCGACCTTCGTCAACGAACGCGTCTGGCGTGACGGGATGCCACGCCGGCGCGGGCTGCGGGTCTTCATCTCGCACGGACGCCAGGATGGCATCCTGCCGTTCGACATCGCGGCGCGGCTGCAGCAGGCGATGCGCGACGCCGGGCTGCGCGTGACCTGGGTGCCGTTCGACGGCGGCCACGAGATGCCGATGCCCGTCGTCGACGCGCTGAACGCGTTCCTGGCAGGCCGGGACGGGCCCGACCTGCCCTCGCCAACACGCTAGCTTCCCGCAGACACCGCCGTCGCGCCGGCCCCGGCGGTGTCAGCTCCCGCCCAGCCCAGCGACCCGGACAGCAGGCTCGGCAACGGCCTTGCTGCTATCGGCCGGGTGCCCCGCTGGGTCGGCTCGATCGACCACGGCGGTCACGCCGTGATGCCGGGCACAATTCGCGCAGCAGTAGATCTGTCCCTCGCTCTCCACACCGTGTCCAACGATGCGGCACTCGCAGTGCGCGCACTGCGGAGCCAGCCGGTGGATGGCGCACTCGAATGAATCGAAGGTGTAGGTCACGGCCCCGCGCGTCACCGTGAAGCTCTTGTCGTAGTCGTTGCCGCAGACGTCGCAGAGTGCCATGGTCGGCCTCGCTTTCCGTCCTTCACCGGTGCAAGGCACAGGCCACCGCCACTCAGCCGTAGGGCGTGGCCTGGCTATTGCACCGCACGTGCTGGAGGTTTTCATGTTTCGTCCCACTGTCAGCCGCACCATGAAATGGACCGGACTCGCGGTCGCTGCGGCGCTGAACCTGTCCACGTCATCGGTCACCGTCGAGGCGCAGAGCCGTCGGCCGATCGAGCGCCTGCTGGCCACGTCGGTGAACATGTCGACGGTTGGTCGTCCCGGAGCCGGACGCATCGAGATCGTCATCGAGCGCTGGTCGTCGGAGCGGGAGCGCGACGCGCTCATCGCGACGTTGAGGGACAAGGGCTCGGATGCGCTGTTGAAGGCGCTCCAGAAGCTGCCGCGCGTCGGCTACATCCGCCGGGGCGACGGCCAATCGATCGGCTGGGATCTGCGCTTCGCGCGCGAGCGGAAGCTCGATGACGGCGGCCGGCAGATCGTGCTGGCTACCGATCGGCCGATCAGCGCCTGGGAAGCGATGAACCGGCCGCGCTCGATGGACTACGACTTCACGCTGGCCGACATCCGCTTCGATGGCGATGGCAAGGGCGTCGGCAAGCTGTCGGTGGCGGCGAAGATCCGAGTCGACGCCAAGACCGGCGCGATCGAGATCGAGGACTTTGGCAGCGAGCCGGTGCGGCTCACCGAGGTCACGTCGACGCGGGAGACCCGGTCGTCGCGCCGCTGAGCGTCGTCGCGCCGCTGAGCCGCTTAGTAGAGACGGCAACGCCGCGGTCCGGCCTTCCAAAAGCCTCGCCGCGGCGTTTGTCTTACCGATGACCCCGCTCCCGCGGGGTCACCCTCACAGATTCACGCCACGCGACATTGCTCCGCGAGTTCAGGAGCTTCCTGGCGCAGGTAGGCCTCGGCGCAGAGGGCGCGGGTCCACCAGTAGGCGTCATCGGGCGGCAGCGACCCCTCCCTCAACCGCTGGACCAAAGCCATCGAGAGGCTCTGGAACTCGTCGAACTGGAACGACAGGGTACGATGTCGAGGTGCCGCGTTATCGGTGGTCGAGCCGGTAAAGGTAAGGTGAGTGGCCATGGTGTGCGCTCCCGAGGTCGCTGCCGGTGACATCAGCAAATCGCGCGCCAGGTGTTGCGGGCCGCAAGCGCGATGCCGATCCGGCCATGCCGTCCTCGTCTACCGGACGCCGTCCGGGCTGCGCGCGCTGGCGACGCACCAGGTGTTCACGCCAAACGACCCCGGTCACGGCGTTCTTCGCCGCGGTCGGGGTCGATCCGGTCTACGCGCGGATGTGCGCCGCTACCTGGACATGGAGGCGAGCGGCCTCAAGCGCCGCAGCGAAGAGAACTCGCGCGCCTGAGGTTGCAGAAACCGCAACGTTTTAGACGAGGTGGAGCAGCAATCGGGAGCAGCATCGGGAGCGTCGGGGGCGTCAGTGCGTCTTGAGCCAGCCCTTGGCGTCGTCGATCGCGTTGGCAACGGCGGCCGGTGACGTGGACTGGGGAGTCGTGCGGGCCTCTACCGAACGGCGCGCGGTGACTTCGAGGACGTCCTCGCCGAACAGCTCGCTGTAGCCGCGCCAGTCGTCGAGCGTGAGCGACGCGAAGGACGAATCGCGCTCGATCAGCGACCGGACCATGCCGGCGACCACCTCGTGGGCTTCCCTGAAGGGCATACCGCGTCCAACCAGGTAGTCGGCAACGTCGGTGGCGAGCATGAAGCCGCCGGCGGCGGCGTTCGTCGTCGCACGCTTCAGCGTGAGCGTCTCCACGACGGCGGCGGCCGAGATCAGCGATCCGATCACGGTGTCCTCGGCGTCGAACACCGCCTCCTTGTCCTCCTGCAGGTCCTTGTTGTACCCGCTGGGCAATCCCTTCATCGTGGTCAGGAACCCGGTGAGGCGGCCGATGGCGCGGCCGGCCTTGCCGCGCACCAGCTCCATCGGATCGGGTTTCTTCTTCTGCGGCTTCAGGCTGCTGCCGGTCGAGATGCGATCGTCGAGATCGACGAAGCCGAACTCCTCGCTGCCGAAGATGATGATGTCCTCGGCGAGCCGGCTGACGTGCACCATGCACAGCGACACGGCGTGGAGAAAGGACGAGACGAAGTCGCGATCGGCGACGGCGTCCATGCTGTTGGCGACGACCCGCGAGAAGCCGAGCCGCGCGGCCAGCGTCGCCACATCGATGCCATAGGAGTTGCCGGCGATCGCGCCCGATCCCAGTGGCAGGGCGTCCGCCTCGCGCGACACCGCGCCGAAGCGCTCGGCGTCGCGACGCAACGCTGCGGCGTGCGACAGGAACCAGTGCGCCGCGAGCACCGGCTGCGCCCGCCGTAGATGTGTGTACGCGGGCATCAGCGCGTCGCCGGCCTGCTCGGCCTGCGCGACCAGCGCGGCGACGACGCGTACGATCAGGCGATCGATGGCGACCAGCCGCCGGCGCAGATAGAGCCGGAGATCGACGCTGACCTGCTCGTTGCGCGAGCGCCCGGTGTGCAGGCGCTTGCCGGCGTCGCCGACGCGCTCGACGAGCTGCCGCTCGACCCAGGCGTGCACGTCCTCGTCGTCACCACGCACGATCCCCGCGTCGGCGCGGACCTCGACGAGCAGCGCCTCGAGCGTGCGCACGATGTCGGCGCGCTCGGTGGCCGAGAGCACGCCGGCGGCGGCGATCGCCTCGGCCCAGGCCACGCTGCCGGTGATGTCGTCCTCGACGAGCCGCTTGTCGAACGGGAACGAACGCCCGAACTCGAAGACGTCCTTGTCGGGCTCGCCGCTGAAACGGCCGGACCAGAGATTGCTCATGAGTGGATGATCGAAGCAGGAAAAGCAGAACCCGTCAGGCGTCCGACTTGACGCGGCAGGCGCCCTTGAACAGCTCGAGGCGGACGCTGCCGGAGAGCGACTGGTGCGCGTCGCCGACGAACGCCGAAATGGCGCGACGCGTCGGCGAGAACCACTTGCCGCGCCGCACCAGGCTGCGGAACACGACGGCGAGCTGCTGCTTGACGTCGACGAGCTCGGCCGGCCACAGCCGTCGCTCGATCGCGTCATAGGCCAGGCCGAGGACGAGTACCGCTGGCGCCTCGCCGACGTGCCGCGACGGCGCGTCGTAGGCGGCGGAGTACGGCCCCGCCATGCCGTCGAAGCGGCCGACACCATGCACGCCGACGATGGTGTCGAGGCTGTCGAGCAGCTCGATGAACGGCAGGCGCACGCCGTTGACGCTGACCGGCGTGCCAGCTTCGAAGGCGATCTCCAGCGTCGCCGGCGTCTCGGGCGTGGCGGTGCGCTCGCGCGTGACCCGGTAGAGCCGGCTGGCGATCTCGGCGTGCGGGCCGAGCCGTTGCTCACGGCCGACGATCGAGACGCTGGCCGCGGCCTCCCGCGAGGCGTCGTCTAGTTCCATCAGCGACGCCGGCCAGACGAAGCCGCCGGTACCGGGCCGCGCGGTCTGCGCCAGCTCCTCGAGCTGGGCGTGCAGGCTGGCGTCGTCCGGGCCGCCACCGTGGGCGAGAAATGCAGCGTTCTCCATCGCCGCGACTTCGACCAGCGACTTCACCACCGCCGCCAGGCGCAGCTCGCGGGCCAGCGGGACACCGCCCTGCTGGGCGCCGCAGGCCTTGAGCGCCGGCAGCAGGAACTCGAGCGCGAGCGCGTCGCGGACGTCCATCACGTGCGCCCGCACGGCACCCGCTTCGAGCGCCTCCTCGCGGACGCCGTCGAGATCCTGGCCCTGGCCGAGATCGAGGGTCAGCGTCACCACCTCGTCGCCTTCGACCTCGACGAGATGCCGCAGCGCCGGCGCCTCGAGCGGCCAGCCCGCGAACGCGAACGCCACCCGTGTCCTGTCAGCCATTGACCGCCTGCCTGCCCGGGCTCACCCACGCGTCGAGCCGCGCCGCGAACGCGCACGCCTGGGCCGGATCGCGCGTCACCACCAGGATTGTGTCATCGCCGCCGATCGTGCCGGCGATCTCCGGCAGTCGGGCCCGGTCGATGTCAACGGCGAGGTTCTGGGCGCGCCCCGGGTCGGTGCGCAGCACGATCAGGTTCTGGACCACTTCGTAGGATCGGAGGAACTCGCGGGCGGTGCGGCGGAGCGTCGCTTCGCCGGTGGCCGCCGGCCGCGGCTCGCTGCCCGGCGCGTGGTAGCCGCCGGCGGCCTGCTTGACCAGCCCGATTTCCTTGATGTCGCGCGACAGCGTCGCCTGGGTGACGTCGATGCCCCGCTCGAGGAGGCGCTGGCGGAGCGCTTCCTGATTGGCGATCGGCTCGCGCCGGACGAGCTCGAGGATGGCTGCTTGCCGCTGAGCTTTCATATGCGAGGCTTGGCATCACTATACACGGCCCATGCAGGCCGCGCGCCGCTCAGAATACCAGACAAACCCTAACAAGTCAGCGACTTTGCTGTTGACGCCGAGTCAAGTGTCGATGTATAAAGATAGTTCGCTCTGCATAGATATGAACCTAGAGACGGACCAACGAATCGACGTCGCCCTGGTGGGCGCCACCGGCTACGCCGGCCAGGAGCTGGTGCGAATCCTCGCGCGGCATCCGCGCGTGCGCCTCACGGCCGCGCTGGGCTCGGCAACGATGGAAGCACCGCGTCGCCTGCCGGCGCTGGCCCGCATCTGGGACGGTGAGGTCCTCCCCTACGCCGCCGATCGCCTCGCCCCGTCGGTGAAGGCGGCGTTCCTGGCCCTTCCCGAAGCCAACGCGGCCGAGACGGCGCCCGAGCTGCTGGCGCGCGGCATCCGCGTGATCGACCTGTCCGGGGCGTTCCGCCTCCGCGATGACGCGGCCCGGGCCAAGCACTACCCGAAGACGGCGACGCTGCCGGCCGGCACGGTCTATGGCCTGGCCGAGATGGACCGGGCCGCGATGGCCACAGCCCAGCTGATTTCGTGCCCTGGCTGCTATCCGACCGCGGCGCTCATCGGCTTGGCGCCGCTCGAGGCGGCCGGCCTGCTCGAAGGCGACGTCATCGTCGACGCCAAGTCGGGCGTCTCGGGCGCCGGCAAAGCGCCGACCGAGCGCACGCACTTCTCGGAGAACCACGGCAGCGTCGCCGCCTACGCGCTGTTCTCGCACCGCCACACGCCCGAGATCGAACAGGCGCTGGGCGGCCGGCCGGTGACGTTCGTACCGCACCTGGTGCCGCTCGACCGCGGCATCCTCGAGACGATCTACGTGCGCGTGAAGAAGGGGACGACGGCCGCGGCGATCGCCACGTGCTTCGACGCCGCCTACCGCGACGCCGCGTTCGTGCGCGTCACCGGCGACCGCCTGCCCGAGATCAAGCACGTCGCGCACACCAACTTCTGCGACGTCGGCTGGAAGCTGGATGAAGCGACCGGTCGTCTGATCGTCGTGAGCGTCCTCGACAATCTCGTCAAGGGTGCCGCTGGCCAAGCGGTGCAGAATTTCAACCTGGCCTTCGGGCTCGACGAACGGACGGGGCTGCTGTGATGCCCGCGACGACCGATCTCACGTTCCTCAAGCTCGGGGGCGAGCTGCTCGAGCCGGGCTCCGACCTGGACACCACGCTGGCGGCGATCGCGGCCCTCGCCGGCCGCGGACCGCTGGCCATCGTGCACGGCGGCGGTCGCGAGATCGACGCCGAGACGGCGCGCAGGGGCGTGCCCAAGCAAGCGATCGAAGGCCTGCGCATCACCGACGGCGCCACGCTCGAGGCGGTCGTCGCCGTCCTCGCCGGCACCGTCAACACGCGGCTGGTCTCGGGCCTGGTGTCGCGCGGCGTGCGCGCGGTCGGCCTGACCGGCGCGGACGCGCTGGTCGGCCTGTCCACCATCGCGCCGCCGCATCGGACCGCCGACGGCCGCTCGGTCGATCTCGGCCTCGTCGGCCAGCCGGAGTCGGAGCGGACGCCGACGCTGATGGCCGATCTGGTGCGCCTCGGCTACGTGCCGGCGCTGGCCTGTCTCGGCGTCACCGAGGGCGGCCAGATCCTGAACGTCAACGCCGACACGATGGCCGCTGCGCTCGCCGCCGGCCTTGGCGCCCGGCGCCTGATCATCGCCGGCGGCACCGCCGGCGTGTTCGACAAGCAGGGGCAGACCATCCCCATGCTCGATCTCGAGGGCATCGACGCCCTCATCGGCGACGGCACGGCATCGGCCGGCATGATCGCCAAGTTGCGCGCCTGCCGCGCCGCGCTGGACGCCGGCGTGCGCGAGGTCGCGATTGTTCACGGGCGTGATCCGAAAGGCCTCACCGAGGCCACCGGAACGCGCATCACGATGGAGAAGGTCCATGTCCAGCGGAACGGTTGAAACCACGGCCACGAGCGACATCCAGGCGCGTGAAGCGCGGCACGTCCTGCAGACGTACCGCCGTTTCCCGGTGGCGTTCGTCCGCGGCGAAGGTGTCCGCCTGTTCGACGCCGAGGGCCGCTCCTACCTCGACCTGCTCTCGGGCATCGGCGTCGCCGCGCTCGGCAACGGCAGCACCCGCCTCGCCGACGCGATCGGCGCGCAGGCGCGCGAGCTGGCGCACACGTCGAACCTGTTCTTCCATCCGCTGCAGGGGCAGCTCGCCGATCGCCTGACCGGCGCGTCGGGGCTCGGCCGCGCCTTCTTCTGCAACAGCGGCAGCGAGGCCAACGAGGCCTGCCTGAAGTTCGCGCGCCGTTACTGGTACACGCGCGGCGAGCCGCGGGCCGAGTTCGTCGCGTTCAATCACGCCTTCGCCGGGCGCACCTTCGGGGCGCTGTCGATGACCTGGGACGACCACTATCGCGGTCCGTTCCAGCCGCTGCTGGCCGGCGTCAGCTTCGCGCCGACCGACGATCCGTCGGCGCTCGACCGGCTGGTCACGACCAGGACGGCGGCGATCATCGTCGAGCCGATCCAGGGTGAAGGCGGCGTGCGGCCGATCTCGCCGGCCCTGGCCAAGGCGATCGAGAAGGCGTGCGCGCGTACCGGCACGCTCCTCATCACCGACGAGATCCAGTGCGGCATCGGCCGCACCGGCGAGATGTTCGCGTTCCCGGCGCTCGGCCTGACGCCGGATCTGGTGTCGGTGGCCAAGGCACTCGGCGGCGGCTTCCCGATCGGCGCGGCACTCGTCGCCGACACCGTGGCCGCGACCATCGCCGCCGGCGATCACGGGACGACCTATGGCGGCAACCTGCTCGCCTGCCGCGCCGCACTGACGGTGCTCGACACGCTCGCGGGCGGCCTGCTCGATCACGTGGCGGCGATGGGGCCGATCGTGGAGCGCGGGCTGCGCGAGATGGTCGCGCGCCTGGGCATCGACGCCGAGATCCGCGGTAAGGGCCTGATGTGGGGCGTGGATCTCGGGCGCGACGCCGGAGCGGTCGTCCCCGCCGCGCTCGCCCGCGGCGTCGTCGTCAACCGGACAGCGGGCTCGGTGATCCGCCTGCTGCCTCCGTACGTCATCACCGAACCGGAAATCGCCGAAGGCCTCGCGCTGCTCGAGGCCGCGATCGCGGACGCCCTTGGAGGTGCCCATGGCTAGCCTTGCTCTGCCGCTGACCACCGTCGCCGTGCTCGACGCACCGATCCACGTGGCGAGTGGGATTCCGCTCCACACGTGCGCCGAGCCGGCCGAGATCCGCCGCGCCACCGTCGTCGACGCGTCGGCGATCCTCGGGTTGATCAACGCCAATCTGGCAGCCGGCCACCTGCTCCCGCGGACGGCCGAGGACGTCACCCGCCGCGCCGCGCGCTTCCTCGTGGTGACGGTGAACGACGCCGTCGTGGGCTGCGCCGAGCTGGCGCCGCTCAGCCGCGCCGTCGCCGAGGTGCGGTCGCTCGTCGTCGACGAGAGCTGCCGCGGCCGCGGCTTCGGCTCGCGCATCGTCGAGGAGCTGAACCGCTGGGCGGTGCAGGAGGGCTTCTCGACGCTGTGCGCCTTCACGCATCACCCGTCGCACTTCGTCCGGCTCGGCTTCTCCATCGTGCCGCACCCGTGGCTGCCCGAGAAGATCGCCACCGACTGCGTCGGCTGCCCGAAGTTCCGGCAGTGCACGCAATATGCGATGGCGCTGCCGCTGCGAGGCCGCTCGCTGCGGACGACGCCGGCCGGCCAGCGGCCGTACCTGGCGATGCCCGAGTACGTGGCGCCGGTCGTGCCGCACCAAGGCCGCACCATTGACGGCGGCGGCACCCGCCCGTCGTAGGCAACCCTCCCCGTCTGTTTCCACGTGACCTTTTGATGGAACCCTCGACGTTGTCTCCTGCGATCTCTGTCGTGCCCGGCGGTGTGACCGCGCCGGCGGGCTTCCGCACGGCCGGCGTGCACTGCGGCATCAAGGCTCGGGCCGGCGCGCTCGACCTGATGCTGCTCGTCGCCGACGGATCAGCGGCCGCCGCCGGGGCGTTCACGATCAGCCTCGCCGCCGCCGCGCCGGTGCTGGTCTCGAAGGCGCACCTGGCCTCGACTGGCGGCCGCGCCCGCGCCATCGTCGTCAACAGCGGCTGCGCCAACGCCTGTACGGGCGACGCCGGCCACAAGGTGGCCGAGTTGATGACCGCGGAAGCGGCGCGGGCCCTGGGCTGCGAGGCCGAGGAGGTGCTCGTCGCGTCGACCGGCGTCATCGGCGTGTCGCTCGATCCGCGGACGGTCGCGTCGGGGATCATCGCGGCACACGAGGCGCTCAGCCGCGACGCCCATGCCGACGCGGCGCGGGCGATCATGACCACCGATCCGTTCCCGAAGGAGCACGCCATCCGCGTCGAGACGGCGGCCGGCGTCTACCACATCGGCGGCATGTGCAAGGGCTCGGGCATGATCGAGCCGATGCTGGCGACGATGCTCGGCTTCATCACCACCGACGCCGCGGTGCCGCCGGCGCTGATGCAGCGCGCGCTCATCGACGCCTGCGAGACCACCTTCAACGCCATCACCGTCGACGGTGAGTGCTCGACCAACGACACCGTGTTCGCGCTGGCCAGCGGCGCCAGCAGCGTGAGCATCGACGAGGCCGGCTACGACGCCTTCGTCGAGGCGCTGCGCGTCGTCTGCCGCGAGCTGGCGATGGGCATCGTGCGCGGCGGCGAGGGCGCGACCAAGCTGATCACGGTGCAGGTCACCGGCGCCCGTACCTACGACGACGCGCGACGCGCGGCGCGGGCCATCGCCAATTCGCTGCTCGTGAAGACGGCGATCCACGGCGGCGACCCCAACTGGGGCCGGCTCGTCGCCGTCGCCGGGCGCTGCGGCGCGGCGTTCGTGCTGTCCGGCGCGCGGGTGACGATCGGCGACATCGTGCTGTTCGAGCACGGGCGTCCGTTCGACGATCGCGCACCGCAGGCCGCGGCCTACCTGCAGGGCAAGGACATCCGCGTCACGGTCGATCTCGGCACCGACGGCCGCGAAGACGCCACGATGTGGACCTGCGACCTCTCGGCCGATTACGTGAAGATCAACGCCGAGTACCGCACGTAACCTGCGGCCCGGAGACAAGCTGCTGACGATGGCTGTGAAGACTTCGGCTCTGTCCTCGACGGTGCGCCCCTTCCGCGCCCGCGCCACCCGCGGCGCCGCGACGCCGCGGACGCGCCTGCGCATCCCCAGGAACTACCTGTCGGTGCTCGACTTCGACGCCGCCGGTTTCGCCCACCTGCTCGATGTGGCGATGCGGCTGAAGAGCGAACGGCGTCTGGGTCGGCGCGCGCCGACGGCGCAGGCGCTGGCCGGCCAGCACGTGGCGCTGCTTTTCGACAAGCCGTCGCTTCGGACACGCGCGACGTTCGAGATCGCCGTGCACGAGCTCGGCGGCGATGTGATCGTCCCGCCGCAGGACGGCCCGCTCGGCGCGTGCGAGACCGTCGCCGACGTCGCCCGCAACCTCGAACGCTGGGTGTCGTGCGCCGTGGTCCGCACCTTCGGACAGGATCGCGTGATCGAGCTGGCCGAGGCGGCGCCGCGCCTGCACGTGATCAACGCCCTCACCAACGAAGAGCATCCCTGCCAGGCGGCCGCCGATCTCCTGACGCTGCACGAACGCTGGGGCGGCGTCGGGCGCGGCGCGGGCGGCCGCACGGTCGCCTACGTCGGCGACGGCAACAACGTCGCCACGTCGCTCGTCCAGGCGGCCCTGCTCTGCGGCGTGTCGGTGCGCGTCGCGACCCCCAAGGGCGATGCGTTGTCGGCGGAGGTGCGGGCGGTCGCCGAACGCGCGGCGCAGCACGGCGCGACCCTCACCGCCTTCGACGATCCGGTCAAGGCGGTCAACGGCGTCGACGCCGTCTACACCGACGTCTGGACCTCGATGGGCAAGGAGAACGAAGCGGCGTCGCGGTTGTCGCGCTTCCGGCCCTATCAGGTGAACGCCGCGCTGATGTCGCACGCCAGGCCCGACGCCGTGTTCATGCACTGCCTGCCGGCGCATCGCGGCGACGAGGTCACCGACGAGGTGATGGACGGCCCGCAGTCGGTCGTCTTCGACCAGTCCGAGAACCGCCTTCACGCGCAGAAGGCGCTACTGCTCCTGCTCGTCGGCTGAACGCCCGTCAGACGGCCGGGAGTCGGCCGTCTTCCCGCCGAGACCACCGGCCCGGGCGTTCGCCGGGCCGCGGCCGCCATTCGCCGACCTGCGCGCGCGTGCCCCGGCCCTTGTGATCCATGATCCCAGCGTGCACAATCCTTGTCGCTCGCGTCTCCCCCTGACGCCGCGGCTCGTGCTCGACCTACGCCCATCCGTCCTCAAGGAGCTGCCATGAATCGAACCGTCACGCGTCTGTTGCTGCTGGCCGGCCTGTCGCTCTCGCCCGCGATCGCGACGGCACAGGCCCCGCCGATGCCCAAGCCCGGCCCGGAGCACGCCGTCCTGAAGGAGGACGTCGGCACCTGGGACGCCTCCATCGAGATGGTGGCGCCAGGGGCCCCGGCCACGCCGCCGTCGAAGGGCGTCGAGGTCAACACGGTCGGGTGCAACGGGCTCTGCCTGGTCACCGACTTCAAGGGGCAGGTCATGGGCGGCGCGTTCGAGGGCCATGGCGTCACGACCTGGGACCCGGCGAAGAAGGTCTATGTCGGCAGCTGGTCGGATTCGATGACGTCCGGTCTCGCCACGACCGAGGGGACCTGGGACGCGGCCAAGAAGACGCTGAACACCACGATGCTGACGCCGGACGGCAGCGGCGGCACCATGAAGATGCGCACCACCGTCGAGTACGCGGCCGGCAAACGCGTCTTCTCGATCTACATGCCCGGTCCCGACGGCAAGGAGATGCAGACCATGCGCATCACCTATACCAAGCGAAAGTAAGGCACGCCCCGATGCTCCACGGATCCCGGGAGGCCGTGCTGCGCAAGGTGCAGCCGATCAGCGTGCACGGCCAGATCTCGCTCGACGTCCACTACGTCTATCCGGACGACGACACCGAGCAGGTGCGGGTCGCCCGAATCGGGCCCGAGACGATGCCCCGCGGGGTCGAGGCGGGCGATCGGGTCATCCTCGATTTCGTCCTCGGCGTGGTGACCAACGTCAAGCGCGCTCCGCCCGGATCGGGTGGATGATGGCGTGATAGCTGCGCGGGCGGTCCTCCCCCACCGCGCAGACGGAGGGTTCCGTCTGGTGGCGCGCTCATGGGCCCGAGCGGCGCCTCGAACGAGATTGCCCCCGCCGACTGGCTCCGCCTTTCGCCAGCGCGGTGACCATGTACGGCTACGACCGGAAGGGCAAGGAGCTCCGGCTGGCGCGCGTCGTCTACACACGGCGGAGGTAAGCTCTGCGGACGATGATCTCAGCCCGGACCACCCTCCTCCCCCTGGCCGTCGTCGCGGCGGTCACGCTCGCTACCGAGCGTCCTGCCGCATGGGGCTTCGAAGCGCACCGCCTGATTGCGGACCGCGCCATCGATTTGCTCCCGGCGTCGATCCGCCCGTTCTTCGTGAAGCACCGAGCGATGATTTCGGAGCACGCCATCGATCCGGACCTGTGGCGCACCGCCGGGTGGGCGGAGGAGCCGCCGCAGCACTTCCTCGGCCTGGACGCCTTCGGACCGCCGCCGTTCGACGCCCTGCCGCACGACAAGGACGCGGCGATCGCCAAGTTCGGGCGGGAGATGATGCTGAAGAACGGGCTGCTGCCGTGGCGGCTCGAAGAGATGCACGGCAAGCTGGTGCGCGCCTTCGCCGATGCCAAGGCGGAGCGGCCCTATGCGCGCGACAACATCAAGTTCCTGAGTGCGGTGGTCGCGCACTACGTCGGTGACGCGCACGTCCCATTCCACGCCGTCATGAATTACGACGGCCAGCTGACCAACCAGCATGGGCTGCACTCGCGCTTCGAATCGGCGCTGTTCGAGCGCTACCGATCGCGGCTGCGCATCCACCCGACGCCGACGCGGGTGACCAAGGCGCCGCGCGAGTTCATCTTCGACACGCTGACGGTCAGCGCCAGCCTGGTCGGGCCGCTGCTCGCCGCCGATCGTGAGGCGATCGGCTCGGGCGAGGTCTACGATCGCGCCTACTACGACCGCTTCTTCACCAAGGCGCGGCCGACGCTGGAGCGCCGGCTGTCGGAAGCGATCGCCGCGACCGCCGCCGTGATCACCCACGCCTGGGAGGAGGGCGGCAAGCCGTCCCTCGCCGACGTGACGCCGCCGGAGCGCCGCCGCCGGCCGGCCAACCCGTGAGACCGCCCACGGCCAGCCGGGCCGCCGCGCCACCGGCCGCTGATCAGTCCGTCGAACGACCTCAACGTGATCTGAATTGCAGATTCGTCAATCGGCAGCCGGTGGCTGGCGGCAGGCGTCACACGGTTCCGCAAGCATTTGCAGAAGATCGCGCGGGACGTGCCCCCGGCCGCTCAGCGGCACGTCCGTTGCACTAGGTGTGGCCGGCGTCGGGCTGTTTGCGGCCACTGGAGCCGTGAGTGCTGGGGAGCCGGTCCGATGTCCAATCGGGGGGTGTTACCAATTCTGGTGGCACCCCCCATTCTATTTTGGTGGTCGGTCGCGCCCTCAGCGCGACCGACGGCGGCCCCTCGAGCGTGCCGGCTGCCAATCGCGGCGCTGGGCGCGCCGCGGCGCCGTCACGCGGGCCGCTCCTGGTCCAGTTGCGCTTTCAGCGCTACACACGCAGGGTGGGCTGTCTGCGTGGGACCGCGCGCGGCGCCCTTTGGGCGTGCCGGCTGCTATTTGTCGACGCGCCTTCGCGCGTCGCGAAGAGTCAGACCGGCTCGCGGTGCGCGTCTCGATGCCAGGAGGCACCCTTGGCAGTCAAGACCATCAACCCATATATCTTCTTCAGCGGCAGGGCCGGCGATGCGATCTCGTTCTACGAGAAGGCACTCGAAGCGAAAGTCGTGCGACTGGCCCGGTTCTCGGACACACCGGGCGCCGACGTCCCGGCGGAACACGCCCATTACGTGATGCATGCTCATCTCGAGACGGGCGGCGGCACGCTGCTGATCAGTGACGGCCGGCCGGGCGAACCGATCAAGCCGGGAGGCAACATCGTGGTCTGCCTGCAGTACGAGGGCAGGGGCGACATCGACCGGCACTTCGCCGCATTGTCCGAGGGTGGTACCGTCGAGGAGCCGCTCCAGGACACCTTCTGGGGCGCCCGCTTCGGCATGGCCATCGATCGGTTCGGCACCCACTGGATGTTCAATGCCGTGCTGAGCGAGTAACGTAGGGCGATGACTCGCCTGCCGTCATCGTCGCGTCGTGCCTTCCTGACCGGCGCGGGCGCGACGATGGCGGCATCGGCGGCGCGCCCGCTGAGCGCGCACCAGCGCGCGCCGCGCGGCACCGGGGCCGTGCGGCCGCGGCCCACGCCCTCGCAACTCGCGTGGCAGCGCGAGGAGCAGGCACTGTTCGTCCACTTCACGGTGAACACGTTCACCGACAAGGAGTGGGGCGATGGCAGCGAGAGCCCGCGCATCTTCGATCCCTCGCGGCTCGACGCCCGGCAATGGGCGCGCGCCGCGAAGCGCGGAGGGTTCCGCAG
>JANOIR010000501.1:0-6771 GCA_031407765.1 Vicinamibacteraceae bacterium | reverse complement strand
CCTTCGCTCTGGAGGGGCTGTTCGACGCGGTGCGCCGAATCGGCACGGCCAACGACCAGGGCGAGTACTACCTGACCGACCTGCTCGGCATCTTCGGCGCCGATGGCCGCCGCGTCGAGACGTTCACCATCGACGACGCCGACGAGCTGCGCGGCGTCAATAGCCGCTCCGAGCTGGCCCTGATGAACGCGCAGGTGCGCGACGCGCGCAACGCCGCCGTGATGGCGGCGGGGGTGACGCTGATCGACCCGTCGTCGGCGTGGATTGGCGCCGACGTCGAGATCGGCCCGGACACCACGATCCACCCGAACGTCTACCTGGAAGGGAAGACGCGCATCGGCCGCGACTGCGAGATCCACGCCGGCGTGCGGGTGATCAACTCGGCGATCGGCGACGGCACCATCATCCAGAACTATTGCGTGGTCCGCGACTCGGTCGTCGACGCGCGGGTCGCGATGGGCCCGTTCTCGCACATCCGGCCGGACAGCCACGTCGGGCTCGGGGCCCACGTCGGCAACTTCGTCGAGCTGAAGAAGACGACGCTCGGTCCGGGCGCGAAAGCGAACCACCTGGCCTACATCGGCGACGCCATCGTCGGCGCCAAGGTCAACGTCGGCGCCGGCGTCATCACCTGCAACTACGACGGCGAAAAGAAGCACCAGACCGTCATCGGCGACGGGGCGTTCATCGGCACCGACTCGCAGCTGGTCGCGCCGGTCACGGTCGGCGCCGGGGCCTACGTCGCCGCCGGATCGACGATCACCGAGGACGTGCCGGACGGCGCGCTGGCCATCGGCCGTGGCCGACAAGAAAACAAACCCGGCTGGGTGGAGCGGCGCAAGGGCAAGACGCCGGCGAAGTAGGGGAGTCCCGCGACTCCGCGCGACGGCGAATCAGGCAGGCAAAGGGCTCAACACATGTGCGGCATCGTCGGTTACATCGGTCAGAAGCAGGTCGTGCCGGTCCTCGTCGAGGGCCTGCGCAAGCTGGAATACCGCGGCTACGACTCGGCTGGCGTCGCGGTCGTGCGCCCCGACGGCATCGAGGTGCGGCGTAGCGCCGGCAAGCTGTCGCGCCTCGAGGACGTGCTCAAGACCACGCCACTCGCCGGCGACTACGGCATCGGCCACACCCGCTGGGCCACGCACGGCCGCCCGACCGAGGAGAACGCCCACCCGCACCGCGACGACACCGGCCGCACCGTCGTCGTCCACAACGGCATCATCGAGAATTATCTCGAGCTGAAGCACGAGCTCGTCGGTGAGGGCCACAAGTTCCAGTCCGAGACCGACACCGAGATCGTCGCGCACATGGTGGCGCGCGAGCTGAAGAACGGCGCCGGTTCGCTCGAGATCGCGACCCAGAAGATGCTGGCGCGGGTCCGCGGTCTGTTCGCGCTGGTCCTGATGTCGGCCGACGATCCGGAGAAAATCGTCGCCGTTCGCAACGGCCCGCCGATCGTCGTCGGCATTGGCGAGGACGAGTCGTTCGTCGCCTCCGACATCCCGGCCATTCTCAGCCACACCCGCGACGTCGTGTTCCTCGAGGACAAGGAGATCGCCGTCCTGACGCGGAGCGGCGTCACCTTCACCGACTTCGCCGGCGAACCGCGCACGCGCAAGCCGCAGCGCGTGCTGTGGGATCCGGTGATGGCTGAGAAGGGCGGCTACAAGCACTTCATGCTGAAGGAGATCTTCGAGCAGCCGTGGGCGGTCCGCGAGACCGTCCTGGGGCGCGTCTCGGAGGCCTCCGGCGAGGTCTTCCTGGACGAGATGCGGATCTCGCCCGAGGACCTGCGCGGCATCCGCCGCGTCGTCATGCTCGCCTGCGGCACGTCGTGGCACTCGGCGCTGATCGGCAAGTTCATGATCGAGCAGCTGGCGCGGCTGCCGGTCGAAGTCGACTACGGCTCGGAGTACCGCTACCGCGACCCGATCGTCGGGCCGGAGACGCTGGCCGTGGTGATCACGCAGTCGGGCGAGACCGCCGACACGCTGGCGGCGTTGCGCGAGGCCAAGGCCAAGGGGGCCCGCAGCATGGCGATCTGCAACGTCGTCGGCAGCATGGCGACGCGCGAGACCGAAGGCACGGTCTACACCCACGCCGGTCCCGAGATCGGCGTGGCCTCGACCAAAGCCTTCACGTCGCAGCTGGTTGCGCTCCACATCCTCGCGCTCTACCTGGCCCAGGCCCGAGGCACCCTTACCGCCGAGGCGTCGCGCGAGCACATCGAAGCGCTCGACCAGCTGCCACGCCTGGTCGAGGAAGCGCTCAAGACCGAAGCGCAGATCGAGGAGATCGCCAAGCGCTGCTACCAGTGCAGCGACTTCCTCTATCTGGGCCGCGGCATCCAGTATCCGATCGCACTCGAAGGCGCGCTCAAGCTGAAGGAAATCTCCTACATCCACGCCGAGGGCTATCCCGCCGGCGAGATGAAGCACGGCCCGATCGCGCTGATCGACGAGAAGCTGCCGGTGGTGGCGATTGCGCCGCAGGACGCGGTGTTCGAGAAGATGCTCGGCAACATCCAGGAAGCCAAGGCGCGCGGCGGGGTGATCATCGCCCTCACGACCAAGGGCGACGACCGCCTCGACGCCATCCTCGATCCAGTGCGCGATTCGAAGATCGCCCTGCCGGCGGCGCCGCCGCTGGTGGCGCCGGTGGTCACCGTGATCCCGCTGCAGCTCCTGGCGTACCACATCGCGGTGCGCCGCGGCTGCGACGTCGACCAGCCGCGCAACCTCGCCAAGAGCGTGACGGTCGAATGACCGGAGGCACGGCGGCGGGGCCGCACGCGCACGCCGCGGCACGCATCATGGACGGACTCGACGGGCTGAACCCCGAGCAACGCGCCGCCGTCGAGCACACCGAAGGACCGGTCCTGATCCTTGCCGGCGCGGGATCCGGCAAGACGCGCACGATCGCCTATCGCATCGCCCACCTGGTCGGGTCCGGCCTGGCGCAGGAGCGCGAGATCCTCGCCGTCACCTTCACCAACAAGGCGGCGGAGGAGATGCGGCAGCGTGTCTCCAACATCCTCGGCAACGACGCGCGCGGACTGTGGATTTCCACGTTCCACGCGCTCTGCGCCAAGCTGCTGCGCCGCGAAGGGCCGGCGATCGGCCTCGGCCGCGACTTCGTCATCTACGATTCGGCGGACCAGCAATCCGCGATCAAGCAGGCGCTCAAGGACGTCAACGCCGACGACAAGCTGATCCCGCCCCGGGTGGCGCTGTCGCGCATCAGCCAGGCCAAGAACCAGATGCAGGGGCCGGAGGCGCTGTCCGGCGGCGCCGCCTGGAATTTCCGCGATCAGCAGATCGCCAAGGTGTTCGAGCGCTACGTCGCGATCCTGAAGGAGAGCGGAGCCGTCGACTTCGACGACCTCCTCCTCAAGACCGTGGAGCTGTTCGAGAAGGCGGAGCACGTGCGCACGCGCTACGCCACGCAGTTCCGCTACATCTCGATCGACGAGTACCAGGACACCAACCGGCCCCAGTACCTGCTGGTGCAGCAGCTCGCGTCGGTCCACGGGAACCTCGCGGTCGTCGGCGACCCCGACCAGTCGATCTACAAGTGGCGCGGCGCGGATGTGAAGAACATCCTCGACTTCGAGCGCGACTACCCGAAGGCGCTGATCGTGCGCCTCGAGCAGAACTACCGCTCGACGCAGGTGATCCTCGACGCCGCGTCGGCGGTGATCCGCCAGAACCGCCAGCGCAAGGACAAGAAGCTGTGGACCGACCGCAGCGGCGGCGAGAAGATCGTCTATACGCGCACGCAGGACGAGCTCGAGGAGGCGGACTTCGTGCTGCGCACGATCCGCGACCAGCTCGCCGACGACACCAGGAACATCATCGCGGTGCTCTACCGCATGAACGCTCAGTCGCGCGCCATCGAGGACGCGCTGACCCGCGAAGGCCTGCCGTATCGGATGGTCGGCGGCGTGCGGTTCTACGAGCGCAAAGAGGTCAAGGACGCGCTCGCCTACCTGAAGCTGATCATCAACCCGCATGACGATGTCAGCTTCCGCCGCGTGGTCAACGTGCCCACGCGCGGCATCGGCAAGGTCGTGATGGACGCCCTCGACAACGCCGACCCGTCGACCGCAGGCGCGGACGCGCCGCCGCTGATGGCCGCCGGCCTGTTCGACGAAGAGACCGCGCGCCGCTCGCTCTGGGCCAAGGCGCAGCACGTGCTCACGAACAAGGGAGTGACCGCGCGCGCGCACGCCGCGCTCAAAGGGTTCGTCGAGATCATCGCCGGCGCGCAGGCCCTGGTCGAAGGCCACACCGTCTCCGAGATCATCGAGCAGGTGATGGAGAAGTCCGGCTACTTCGAGGATCTGCGCGAGGAGAAGTCGGAGGAAGCGCGTGACCGGCTCGAGAACCTGGCCGAGCTCGTCTCCGCCGCGCGCGAATACGAGCTGCGCGAGCCGGACGCCTCGCTCGGCGGCTTCGTCGATCGCCTCTCGCTGCTGTCGGAGGCCGACGAGTCGTCCGGCGCGCAGAACGCCCGCGTCTGGCTGATGACCATGCACGCCGCCAAAGGCCTCGAGTTCCCCGTGGTCATCATGCCCGGCATGGAGGAAGGCCTGTTCCCGCACAGCCGGGCCAACGAGAACGAAGAGGACCTCGAGGAAGAGCGGCGCCTCTGCTACGTCGGCATCACCCGCGCCGAGAAGCGCCTCTTCCTGTCGAGCGCCTCACGCCGCCGTGTCTTCGGCGAGTACCAGCCGACCGAGCCCTCGCGTTTCCTCGACGAGATCCCCAAGGAGCTGGTCGAGGAGGTCGAGGCGCCCAGCGCCGCCTACGCCAGTCGCCGCCAGCCGTTCTTCGAGATGCGGGCGAATCCTTACGGCCGGCGTCCGGGGTCCAACTCGGATTGGGACGAGCGTCCGAGCCGCGGTGGGATCTCAGGTCCGTCGCGTGGGGCCGGTGCCCGGTCCGGGACGGCAGGGCACAAAAGTGAGCCTGCCAACACACCCCGGGGCCGCATCTTCAGTCCGGAGGACGAGGACCAGTCCGCCCCGACGGCTGCCGGCGGCTACAAGGCCGGCCTGCGCGTCCGGCATCCGCAGTTCGGCGTCGGCACCGTCATCGCGGTCGAGGGCGGCGACGCGGACCTCAAGCTGATCGTCCGGTTCGCCAGCGTGGGCCAGAAGAAGCTGATGGCCCGGTTCGCGAACCTGACGCCGGCCTGAGCCGGACTGTCCGCGACGGCGGCGGCGTACGTGTCGGCCGTAGGAGCGCCACGACCCGAGCTATGGGCCAGCCAGCAGGCGCTCGAGCGTGGGCGCTAACGCCGCGGACCAGATGGCGTAGCCCTTGGCGGTCGGGTGTAGGTAGTCGTACATCGTGTCCAGCGAGATGCGGCCGTCCGGCTCGAGGAACTTCGCGCCGATATCCAGGAACGTGACGTAGTCGCGATCGTCGAGGCGGGCGATGAGCCGGTTCACGTCGTCGACCTTGGCGCGCGTGGCGTCGGGCTGCTGCCCGCGCGGGAAGATGGCGAGCAGGAGAATCTTCGTCGCCGTTGACCGCTGGTGAATCGACGTGCAGATGGCTTCGACACCGGCGGCAATCTCGCCGGGCGTGTTGAGCGTGATGTTGTTGGTGCCGATCATCAGCACCACCACCTTCGGCGTCACGCCCTCGAACTCGCCGTTCTCGAGGCGCCACAGCACGTTCTCTGTGCGATCCCACCCGTAGCCGAGATTGATGACGCTGCGGCTGGCGAAGAAGCGATCCCACTCCGCGACGCCGGTGCGGCGGCCTCCGACCGGCTCGCCGCCCCAGAAGTGGGTGATCGAATCGCCGAGCATCACGATGTCGGGCTGACGCGCGCGCATCAGCGCTGACGCCTCGCGGTGGCGCGTCGTCCAGTCGTAGACGCGCCAGTCGCGGTTCTGCGTCACCGGCACGAGCGTCGACGGCGTGGCCTGGCCGGCGGCGGGAGCGTTCCACGTCACGGCCGCGCCCGCGGGCGTCCCGTCCGCGGCAATCGCCCGCGCCTTCAGGGTGTAGCCGGGCGGCACGCGGACCGGCGCCAGCCACTCGCCGGCGTCGCGCGTGGGGTCCATTCCGTCGAGCGTGTACCGCATCACTGCCTCCGCCGGCGGGGCCGAGACGTCGAGGCGCCCGTCGGGACGGACGACGAGCGACGGCGCCCGAGACAGCGCCGGAGACGGCGCCACAGACGGTGACTGCGCCGACGCCTCGGCCATCGCCGCCACGACGATGAGGCTGGCCAGTCGCAGCCGGCGAAGGATCCTTGAAGTCATGAGCAGATTGTCTACGATCCCCGGCCTGTTCGAGGTCGCCTGACGCGTCTAGTTGACAGCCCAATGGAGGTGGTCGATACTCCATTGGCAGATCTAATAGAACGTCGTGGCTTTCGGAAGGTAGACCATGTCTGTGACCGTGCTTCGCGAATGGATCACGCGCCTGCTGGGGACGGTTCGCCCGAGGCGAAGCGATGCCGACCTCGCGGAGGAACTGCGCCTGCACGCCGAGATGGCCGCCGAGGCCGCTGACGGGCGCGGCCGGGGCTCCGAGAACTCCGGCCGACGCCCCCCTCGCCGTACAGCCCCCGTCGCGCACCCGATGGACGCCCTGCGCGACCAGCGTGGAGTCCCCTGGCTCGACGATCTCCTGCGCGACCTGAGATACGGGCTCCGCGTGCTCAACCGGCAGCGCATGTTCGCGGCGGTCGCCGTGCTGACGCTGGCGATCGGGATCGGCGCGACGACCGCGGTCTTCAGCGTCGTCA
>JANOIR010000487.1:0-33000 GCA_031407765.1 Vicinamibacteraceae bacterium | reverse complement strand
ATCGGGCGGCCGCCCGCCCGAGCTACTTCTGTGGCCAGTTCCGCGCGAAAGAAGCCTGTCGACGCCACCAGCTCGTCGACGTGGCCGAGCCGCGACACCGCCAGCTCGCGCAGGCTGGCCTTGACCGACGAGCCGACCACCAGCGCGCCGGCGAGCACCGACACCGCGATCGCGACACCGGCGATCACCGCCAGGTTGGTACGCCAGTAGTAGCGCAGCCCGCGCAGCGCCAGCGCGGCCGGGGTCAAGCCAGCGCCCCAAGTTCGCGCGTCACGATGCCAGCTTCCCGTCGACTAGGCGGAATTGCCGTCCGCACTTCGCGGCGAGCTCGGGGTTGTGCGTCACGACCACCGTGATCGTCTGGAACTGCGCGTGCAGCTCGAGGAGGAGCGCCGTCACGCTTTCGGCGGTCTCGCGATCGAGGTTGCCGGTCGGCTCGTCGCACAGCACGAGCGCCGGCTGCCGCACCAGCGCGCGCGCGATCGCGACGCGCTGCTTCTCGCCGCCCGACAGCTCAGCCGGCCGGTGATCGAGACGCTTCGACAGGCCGACGCGATCGAGCAGCGTGCGGGCGCGATCGATGTCGTCCTTGGCGGTGCCGGTGACGATGGTCGGCGTCAGCGCGTTCTCCAACACCGAGCATTGCGGCAGCAGGCAATGATCCTGGAACACGAAGCCGACCCGCCGGTTGCGGAACGCGGCCAGCCGCCTGACGTCGAGCTGATGCGGATCGGTGTCGCCGAGCGTGACCCGGCCGCCGGTCGGGCGATCGAGGCCGCCGCAGATGTAGAGCAGCGTGCTCTTGCCGCTGCCGGAGGCGCCGACGATCGACGCCGACTCGCCGGGCGACAGCGTCAGCGACACGTCGCGCAACACGTCCAGGCGCGAGGCCGGTTGTCCGTTCGCCGCCGGTGGTCCGTCGAAGGACTTCGAGAGATGTTCAACGCGCAGCACGCGCCCGCTCCGTTTCCGCCTTCGCGGTCCCTGTCGTCTCGGCGGCGGCCGCTTCGGCGGACAGGCCCGTCAGCCCTGAGGTGACCTCGCGTAGGACGGCTTCGAGCCGCTCCGCGGAATGCTTGACGCTGTACTTCGCGCGCACCTCTCCGGCGCCGTGCCGGCCGAGCGCCAGGCGACGCCGCCGATCCTGGAACAGCTGCCAGATGCCTTCGGCGAGGGCGTTCGCATCGTCGGACTTGACGAGGACGCCGCCGCCGGTCGCGCGCACCATCTCGGTGAAGGCACCGTGCGCCGGCTGCACGACCGGCACGCCCGCCGCCATCGCCTCGAGGATGGTGAAGCCCTTCGGCTCGCGGTACGGCGCCGGCATCGAGAAGACGTCGGCGCGGGCGAGGAAGCGCACCTTCTCGAGACGATCGAGCTCGCCGCGATAGGTGAACTCGCGGTCCAGGCCAGCTTTCTTCAGTCGCGCCTGCACCTTGGCGAGGTACGGCTTCTGGGCGTCGCCCATCCATCCCGCCGCTTCGAGCCGCGACGGCGGCATCCCCCACTGCTTGCGCAGCAGCACATAGGCTTCGGCGAGCTCGAGCAGCCCCTTCTCTGGAGCGATGCGCCCGAGGAAGCCGATGGTGAAGGCGCCGCGCTTCGGCTCCGGCCACTGCGGGCTCAGCTCGCGCGGCTCGCGATGCGGCACGAACGGCGTCAGGTAGTCGAAGTCCTTGAAGTTGAGGCCGAGCGGCACGGTGCGCTGTTTCGCCAGCGGCACGCCGAGGTAGTCGACGGTGAAGGCACGGTAGTAGTCGCTGGTCGGCGTGAACAGATCGACCTCGCCGACCTGATCGCGGATCAGGGTCTTGGCTTCGCTCTTCCACGGCTCGACGAGCTGCTCGAGGAACAGATCCTCGCCCTGCAGCGTGCAGACGATCCTGGCGCCGAGCGCCTCGCGGATCGGCCTGGCCAGGCCAATCAACAGCGCGAACGGCAGGATCACGACATCCGGCGCCGGCTGCGTCTTCAGCCAGTCGATCAGCTTGTCCAGCTCCTTGCGCTGCAGGCCGTCCTCGCCCTTCAGCATCGAGACGGTCATGCCGCCGAGGAACTGGCCGTCGGTCTGGATCGATCGGCGCGAGACGAAGCGGATGAAGCGCGCGGAATCCCACAGCGTGTCCAGCCAGCGCGGCGAGTGCCGGAAGAACGAGAAGTGCTGCTGGAGATAGACGCTGACCCCGCCGAAGAAGACACGGCCGCCGCTGACGTTCGGCTCGTCGGTCAGGGTCGGCGTGTACACCGGCAGCAGCGTGACATCGTGGCCGCGCGCGATCAGCTCGGTCGCCAGCCCGTTGTCGCGCAGGCAGCTCCCGCAGTACATCGACGCCGCGCCGGCTGTCAGCGAGAGGATGCGCATGGGGAGTCGGTCGTCGTCACGAGAGCGGGCCCCGCGCTGGCGGGCGGCCGTCAGGCCACCCGCTGGATCGCGCGGCGCGCGTAGAGGTGCTCGAACAGGTTGCCTTCGTGCGGCTGATCCCAGCCGATGCGAGTCGTCGGCAGCGCACCGATGTTCAGGCGGTCGACGTCCGGCGACGCCACCAGCCGGTCAATCAACGGCTGGTTGCCGGTGATCGCGGTGACGACGAGCGAGTGGCCGAGGCAGTCGGGCAACTCGTCCTCGGGCACCTCGACCACGCTGACGAACGGGAACATGTACTCGCGGTTGGCGAGCGGGTGATCGCGATCGCAGAGCAGCACGGTCGGCAGGAGATAGGTCGATCCTTCCCACTTGGCGACCCGGGTGCCGCCTCTGATCCGGGCGGAAACGTCCTCGGCTCCCGGTAGCTCGAGGTCCTTGTCGATCAGCGCCGAAACGCGCTCGGCCACCGCCGGATCCACGAACGGCGCGAGACCGGCCCGATCGTCGTCGGCGGCGCGCGGCGTGATGGTGGCCAGCTTTCTGGCCAGCGCCTCGGCGATCTCGCGCGCCTTACCCGGCACCCACACACCAGACGCGTTCACGCACGAGCGGCCGCCGTTGTCGGCGACCGAGGCGGCGATGGTGTCGATGTGCGACTCCCAGTTGGCGAGCGCGTCCTGACCGAGGATCACCTTGCTGAAGCCGGGGCCGTGGATCTCGACGCGGCCGCCTTCCTTGCGCCAGCGCTCCGTGGCCTTGACGTCGCCGAAGACCATGCCCCGCCCGGTGCGGCGGAGGATCTCGTTGCCGCCGGCGTGATCGGACGGATAGAAGCTGAAGGCCTCGGGCGGACAGCCGGCGGCGAGCCAGGCCTGGATCATCCGGAACGGCGTCCACGGCTCGGCTCTGCCCGGCTTGAGCACGAGCGGGACCTTGAGCACCGTCGTCGGCGCCCACAGCGAGTGCACGCCCGGCGAGTTGTTGGGCAGCACGACGCCCATCGAATCGCCGCGCGGGAAGAAGCTGATCGCCCGGCCGGCGACCATGCCGATGCCGGTGTCGAGGAGCGACAGGTCGAGGCCGCGGGTCAGGCCGCCGAGCACTTCGTCGACCTGCGCCAGCACGCCGTGCACCTTGAGCATGTTGCGGCGCACCAGGACGTGCGGCATGCCGGTCGTGGCCGAGAGCTGGCCGACGTAGTCGTCCGGCGTCTGCGTGATGCGGGCGAACGGATCGAGCGGGAGCGTGGCGTTCAGGAACAGCTCCGCCGCCCGCTTCGACATCGCGACCAGCTCGCCGTAGGACAGCTTCGCCAGCGCCGCGCGCGGCCCGGCCTGATCGAGCAGATCGCGCCGGATCAGGCCCAGGTTCGCCTGGCTGACCTCGGCGACCGGCTGGCGCGTCTGGTAGTGGACGGCCTTGGCGACGTCGAGGCTCTTGTACGGCTTGCCCTTGCGGAGGATCGGCAGGTGCGGGATCGCCATCCTAATAGACCCCTTCGACGACCACCGTCCCGAGCTTCGCGAACGGCCGGACGTTGCGGACGCCGTCCCACGGATACTTCGCGCACGGCGGCTCGCGCTCGGCCGAATCGCGCTCGAGGAAGCGCGGCACGAAGAACTCCTTGGTCAGCGTCGTGAGGCGGACACGGCCGGTGTCGCCGTAGTCGACCAGCTTCGTCGGCTGATCCGGGTCGACGACCTCGATCATCGCGCGCGGCGCCGGCGGGTAATAGACGATCGCCCAGTCCTCGGCCGGGCCGGTCTCGCGATGCGTGGCCAGGCCCATGAGCGTGTTGCCGTAGGTCGGCGCGAAATAGGCGCCCTCGCACAGCTCCTCGACCGCGAAGCGGTGGAACTGCGGCGTCATCTCGGTGCCGCCGCAGAAGATGCCCGTGATGCCGTGCGCCTTCAGCGAGACGCGCTCGCACAGCGCCTCGAGCAGCTTGGGCGTGGTGAACAGGCACTTGATCGTCGGGTGCGCCTTGAGCAGGACGACGGCCTGATCGATGACGTGCTTCTTGTACTTCTCGAACATGTCGAACTCCTGCCACTTCAGGAGCTTGATGACCCAGCGCGGGTCGAGGTCGAGCATGAAGCAGATGCCGCCGCGGTGCTGCGCCAGGTGCTCGACAGCGAGACGCAGACGGCGCGGCCCGGAGGGGCCGATCGACAGCCAGTCGGCGCCGCGCGGGAAGGCGGCGTCGGGGATGGTGTCACTGAACATCTCGTAGTCGATCCGGAAGTCGTCGATGCTGATGCGGCCCTTCGGGCGGCCGGTGCTGCCGCCGGTCTCGAAGACCGACACCGGCCGACCCTCGTAGCCCTTGGGTAGCCAGCGCCGGACCGCGCCCTCACGCAGCCACTCGTCCTGGAAGGCCTCGAACTTGTCGAGGTCGGCGTAGCTCTGGACCTCCTTGCGCGGGTCCCAGCCGGCCTTCTGGGCCCATTCGAGCCAGAAGGGGGCGCCCGTCGCCGGATCGAAGTGCCAGGCCATCAGCTCGCGAACCCAAGCGTCGAGCTTGGTGCGGGCATCGGTGATGGCGGTCGGAGAAACGTCAAGCGTGGCAGTCGTCATCAGGTGCTCGGGGCATGCTCGGAGCGTGCTCCGAGCAAAAGGCAGAATCTGCGTTGGTATTATGTGTCCACGGTCCGCAAGCGGGCAAAAACTGCGCGGATCTCCTTGCCTTACGCCCGGGCGGGCCCGGCCGTTGCCCGGCCGTTCTGGCTCTCCCCTGTTCGCGGCGACGCCTGCGGCCGATACCACCGGCGGGCCTCCCGCCCCCGGATCCCGACCAAGTCAGCAATGTTCGACGCGCACTTTCCCGACCTGACGATGCTGGCGCCGACCCTCGGCGTCCTCACCGCGATGATCTCCCCGGCGATCCTGATCCTGGCCGCCGGCACCTTGATCACCTCGACCTCGAACCGCCTCGGCCGGGTCGTCGACCGCGTCCGTGTGCTCTCTGAGAGTTTCGAAGCGCTCGAGAGCGGCGAACCCAAGACGGCGTTCGTCGAAGAGCGCCGGCGCCACATCTTCGACCAGCTCGACAAGCTGACGAGCCGGGCGCGCCTGCTGCAGCTCAGCATGACGTCCTATTATCTGGCGCTCGCCGCCTTCGTGGCGACGAGCGTTATCATCGGATTGCTGTCGTTCGTGACGCCCGAGAAGCAGCTGTCGCCCTATATTCCGGTGGTGGCCGCGCTCACGGGCATGTTCTTCCTCTTCACGAGCAGCATCCTGTTGATCTACGAGGCTCGACTGGCGACCACCGCCGTCATCGACGAAATGGCATTCATCACCACCCTCGGCCGGCGCCTGGCGCCCAGCGAGTGGACCGAGATTCGCGGGGCCAAGCGATGACGTGGCTCCGTCCCATCGGGCACGCGGCCGCAGTCGCCCTGTTTGTCGGCCTCGCCGCCTGCTCGAGCAAGAACGACGACGACGGCGGCAATCCCAACGGACCGTCGCCAGGATCGAACACCGTCTTCTACTCGGCGATCTCGGCCAGCGACGGCACCGGCTTCGGGAGCAGCAACGTCTGCTTGCCGTTCGCCGACTGCCCGGACGGCACCGGCTACGTGCAACGCGTCGTACGCGAGATGCGCAACACCGGACGCACCGTCACCATCCTCAACCTGTCGGTGCCGGGCTCGGTCGTCGGCCCCGAGATCGAGGACCTGGCGCGACAGCTGGGCCGCGGCAGCATCGGCAACTTCCGCGAGCGGCAGATGCCGTTCGTCTCACGCGAGTCGACGCTGGTGACGATCTTCGGCGGCGCCAACGACGTGAACGTCGTCGGCAACGCCATCGAGCGCGGCATGGGCGGCGGCAATCCGGTCGGCTGGGGCACCGCGTTCGCGGCCGGCTTCGGCCGCGACATCGCCGCCATCGTCGACGGCATCCGCAGCCGCGCGCCGAACGCCAAGATCATCCTGCTCAACCCGCCCAACGGCGCCGGCCTGCCCTACGTCGCCACCCGCACGCGCGACGAGCTGCGCATCCTGCAGGCGATCTCGGTGCGCTTCGCGGCGGAGGCCAACGTCCAGGCGTCGCGCGGAGTGCTGGTGGTGGATCTGATGTGCGATGCGCGCGCGTACCTGCCGCAGAACTACTCCTCGGACGGCTTTCACCCGAGCGACAGCGGCTACGCGTTCATGGCCGAAGTGGTGCTGCGCGCGGTCAACGCGGACACGTTGCCGGCGCCTCGGAGCGACTGTCCGCAGATGCACCTGGCCGACTGAAATCGGCTGCGCTGAAAGCGAAGATCGCATGTCCGAGTGGGATGCGCTGTCCTATTGGGGTGTACGTCGGCAATCCGAGCCCGACCCAGTCGAGTACTGGATCGATGGGCTTTGCCGTTGTCTCTCCGAGCAGGGATTGTTTCCACATGGGGAGCCACGGCCGGAGCGGGATCACAGACTCACAGACGCTGAATTCTGGCGGGTCGAGATCGACGAAGACGTGATCGCGGCGCGGGCCCCGAAAACTCGGCCCGACGTCCTCATGCCCGGGCCAGGCGATCTGGATGTCGATATCACGTTACTTGTGACTTCCCCGCCGGCATTCGATGTGTTCGCTCTGACCATCGACGCCCGGGTTGTGCACGCCCTCGGCGGACCTGCCACCGGCGAACTGTTGCTGGCCCTCAGCCGGGCGTGGGACTTGAGCCATGGTCGGACATACCTCGGACCGGCCTCGTTCGCCGGGGAAACGGTGTGGCCTGACACGTGGGACGGCCTGATGAAAGGCGTGGGCTGGTTCCAATACTACGCGCAGGCCTGGCCTCCAACCTGGGGGCGAGCGATGTCCAAGAAGCCGGTGTCGGACTGGGTGCGGCTTGAACCAGACGGTGCGGCCTCGGTCGTCCTCGGCAACGATCCGTTCGCTTGGCCATCATCACCTCAGCAGACCCTCGCCAAAGCGCTCGGCATCGAACCCTGAGAAGACGCGCCGACGCCCACGCGGCGGCTTACCCGCGGGGCAGGACGTCGATGCGCATCGCTATCAGGCTCGGCGCACGACGAGGGTCCGCACCAGCTTGTCGTGCCAGCCCTGCTTGCGCGGATCGATGACGATGTAGAAGCAGCCGATGCCGGCGCACGCCAGCGCGACGAGGGCCATGAAGTAGCGGCCGATGCACTGCCACGCGCTCGGACGCCCGCCGGTCGGCTCGTCGACGATGCGGAGGCCGAGCATCATCTTGCCGGGCGTCGCAGCCCAGACGATCCAACAGCCGACGATGATCAACGGCGGCAGCAGGATTCCGGACTCGACGACCGCCTCCGAGATGCCCGCCGAGACGGAACCGATGCCGCTCGGCTGGGTCGCCATTGCCCACGTGTTCGTCGCCATGAACACCGCCATGTTCACTGCTCCCAGCATCAACATGTCGAGCACGTTCGCGGACACGCGGATCCAGAAGCCTGCGTAGACCGGAGGGTCAGCCGCTTCGACGGCCGCATCGCTCGCGAAGGTGCTCAATGGGCGGGTCCCAAGAGCACCGCGTTCATGAACAGCAGCGACGTCGCTTCGGTGAAGGCACGGTAGTTCGGATCCTCGGCAAAGGCGATGATGTGCCCTTCGCCGAGCGGCTGGTGCATCAGGTACGACTTGCTGGCGTACTGCGTGCGCGCGTCGCTCCACACCAGGCCGCTCGCGACCAGCGCGTCGACCTTGCCGTAGATGCCGACGTTGCGGCCTTTGTCCAGCTTGAGCGGTGAGAAGATGCGGGCGCCTTCGACCATCGCCTGGATCTCGCCGTCGGTGCCGGAGGAGAGCCAGTGCTCGGTATCGAGCGTGACACGGAACAGCGCGCCTGGGGTGCCGTCCGGGCGCTCGCGATCCGGCTGGATGGCCTTCTCGAAATCGATCGGCCCGCCGGACGCGGAGCCGTCCTTCTTCTCGGCGGGCTTGTCGCCCGGCTTCTCGCCCGGCTTCTCGGCGGCGGTGTCAGCGGTCTCCGGCTTGCCACCCTTCAGCTCGGTCGACGTCGACAGCAGGCCGACGTTGTCGCGCGCCGCCCAGCGCGACGCTTCGGCGATCGTGATCAGCGTGCCGCCGGCGTTGACCCAGTCCTTCAGGCGGCGGAGCCCGTCGCCCGTGATGGCGGTGTAGGTGCCCGACGGCAGCACCAGGACGTCGACGCGCGTGAAGTCGACGCGGCCGAACGAGCCGACGCGCACGGCGGTCACCGGCTGGCCGAAGCGGCGCTCCAGCGTGTAGCGCGTCCACCCCGCCGACATCGGCTGCGTGCCGGCGTCCCACGCCATCACCACGCGCGGCGCCTTGAGCGCGACCATCGATCCGCTGCCGAGCGACATGCCGCCCTCGACGAACGCGCTGTCGGTGCGCACCAGCTCCACGCCGTGCGTGCGCGCGAGCGCCGCGAGCGTCGCCGGCATTGTCTCGGCGTTGTCGGCGGTGCGGGCCAGCACGGTGCCGGCGGTGAAGGCGCGGCCGCCGAGCGTGAACGGCAGGTCCGCCGAACGCAACCGGATCCCCTGGCGCAGCGCATCCGCCACGACGCTCGCCGTTGCCGATCCCCACGGCAGGAGGAAGCCGACCTTCGGCGCGGCACCGGCCGGGGCGCTCGCGGCGGCCAGCTCCGTCGATCGCAGCGCGGCGAGGTACTCCGCGATCGGCGACGCCTTGGCCAGCGTCGGCCGCTCCGCGGTGACGACCTCGACGTCGAAGGCGAGCGGCAGGCTCCACGCGGTGACGTCGTAGATCTGATCGCCGAGCCGCTTCACGCGACGCCGATCCTGCTCCTTGATGAAGCTCTCCGGCTGCAGCGTCTCGCGGTCGAGCAGGTTGCGCACCAGGCGACCGGACGGCTGCGCCGCCGCGACGATCCACGTGCCGGCCGGCAGCGTCCGCGTGCCCAGCCGGAACGGCTCGACGGCACGTGACACTTCGATGCCCTGCCCGGCAAGGAGGCGCGCCAGCCGCTCCGCTCGCGACGAGTCGGCGCCCGGCACCAACAGGTACTCGCGGACCGGCCCGGTCTCGCCCTCACTGACGGCCGTGCGGCGATAGTCGTAGAAGTCGCGCAGGATCGCCGCGCGGTTCTTCGCCGCGGTCTCGGCCGTCGTGATCGCGGCGGTGAAGTGGTGCAGGACGCCATCGCGATACGAGAGCGTCGTGTCGTCGTCCCGCTGATAGCGCAGACCGCGCGCCGACGCCTGCTCATAGGTCATGCCGATGGCGCCCTGGAAGATCGGCCACGACTCGCCGTAGCCCGGATAGAACGAGTCGTAGACCTCGCGGATGAAATAGGCGAAGCCGCGGGCGTCGAACATGGCGCCGTTGGCCCGGCCGAAGGTGTCGAACCACTTCTGCTGCGCCTTGGTGATGTGCGGGTTCAGCGGATCGGCCGGCGGCGCGAAGTAGTACGACGACTCGCCGCCCATCTCGTGCAGGTCGACGACGACCTGCGGCCACCACTCGAGATACAGCGCGGCGCGGCCGCGCGTCTCGGGCTGGGTCTGCGCGAACCAGTCGCGGTTCATGTCGAACAGGTAGTGGTTGAAGCGTCCGCCCGGCCACGGCTGGTCGCGCTCGATCGCGTAGGGCGCGGCATCCGGCGTCGCCGCTTCGCCCTGCAGGTTGCTAGAGATGAAGCGGGCGCGCCCGTCCGGGTTCTCGAGCGGATCGATGATCACGATCGACTCGCGCAGGATGGCGTCGACGGTGGCGTCGCCGCGCGCCGCGAGCAGGTGATAGGCCTCCATCAGCGCCGCGTCCGACGACGAGATCTCGTCGCCGTGGACGGCGTGCATCAACCAGGTGACGACCGGCGCGCGGGCCAGGATCGCCTCGGCCTCGGCCGGCGCCAGGCCGCGCGGATCGGCCAGCCGACGCAGGTCGCGCTTGGCCGCGTCGAGGCCGGCGATGCGCTCCGGCGACGCGACGATCAAGACCGACAGCGGCCGCCGCTCCCAGGTCCGCGCGTATTCGAGCAACACGGTGCGCTCCGGTGCCGCGGCGTGCAAAGCCTGCAGGTAGCGCGTCAAATCTTCCGGCGGCGTGATGCGCTCGCCCGGCTCATAGCCGAGCACCGCCTTCAGCGTCGGCACCTTCGGATCGTAGGTGGTGTTCGGTGCGAGCGCGGTCGGCCGGTTGGGCGCGAGCGAGCTCTGTGCGTCGCGAGCCGGCGGCGACGAAGCGGCGGCACGCATCACCGGCACGGACAGTGCGAGAACGAGAAACACGGGAAACAGGCGCATCGATGGTGGTCCCTACGGTTTTTCACGCATGTCGCAACTATTGCAACAGTTCAGCTGGCATTCATCACAAATAGTGCGACAGTCACTCAAGTTCATCCAAACCCGGCCGTTCACACAGGCACCGGCCGAGGGCCTCCAACGCGTGGCGTTCACACGAATGCCACAGGCATGGCGTGGTCCGGAATGGCCGTTGCAATTCCGCGACTTCCGCCATGCAGCCATCAATCTTCAACGTCCGCGTCGCCCTCCGCGATCAGTCCGACGTGTTCCTGATGAACACGCTGACCGACGCGCAGATCATCGTTCCACCGGAGGTCGTCTCGCTGCTCGATTCGCTCGACGGCCAGGGCCTGCCGGCATATCGGGCCAGTCGCCCCTTCGACGCCGAGGAGACCGAGGCCCTCGCCACTCTGACCGAGCTTGGGTTCATCGTCGAGAGCCATGACGCGGATCGCCGCGCCCTCGATGCCTACTTCGACACGATCCGGCACGATACGACCCAGCTCCGCCTCACCGTCCTGACCACCCTGCAGTGCAACTTCGCCTGCGACTACTGCTTCCAGGGCGATCACGACGACCACAACCGTCACGCCCACAAGATGTCGCTCGAGACGGCGGCGCAGGTCGTGGCGCACGCTGAGCGGCAGCTCGACACGGTCCGGCCCGAGCGGCTGACCGTCAGCTTCTTCGGCGGCGAGCCGCTGCTCAACCTCCCGGTCATCTACTACCTCGCCGAGCAGCTGCATGCCGCCACCTCGGCGCGCGGCGTCCAGCTGGCACTCAACATCATCACGAACGGCCTCCTGCTCACCCCGGAAGTGGTCGATCGCCTGCTGCCGTTCGGCCTGAGCGGCGTCAAGATCACGCTCGACGGCGACCAGGCGGCGCACGATCGGATGCGGCCGCTGCGCGGCGGCCAGGGCACCTTCGACCGCATCGTCGCCAACATCCGGGCCATCGCCGGCAAGTGCGTCATCTCCATCGGCGGCAACTTCGACGCCGACAACGCCGACAGCTATCCGGCGCTGCTCGACTTCCTTGCCGAGCAGGAGTTCGCGCCGCACCTGGCCCGCGTCGCCTTCAAGCCGGTAATCCGGGGCGCGGCCTCGGCCCTGGCCACGGCCAAACCGTCGCCGATCAGCGGCATCATCCCCCTGACGGCGATCAGCAGCGACACCGCACCGCTGAAGGGCACCTGCATGACCGTCGCCGGCGCCGGCACGCAGCAGCCGGCCAAGGCGGGCGGCAGCCCGTGCGACTCCTGCCACTTCGTCGACGAGACGATGGGCTTCCTCCGCGAGGAGACCAAGAAGCGCGGCTTCGCGACGATGGACGGCGTGCACATGGGCCCGTGCGAGCTGCACCGCAAGCACGCCCAGACCATCGGCCCAGACGGCGCCACCTACGCTTGCCCGGGCTTCACCGGCGAAGCCACGCTGGCGACCGGCCACATCAGCGCTTCGCCCACGCCGATGCAGGCGCGGGCGGCCGACCGCTTCGACAGCATTGCCGCCTGGCGCAAGTGCGGCGACTGTTCCTTCATTCCCGTCTGCGCCGGTGGCTGCAGCGTCGCCTCGCACACGGAACTCGGTGACATGGATACGCCGTCCTGTCACCGCCACGGCATGGAATCGGCGCTCGTGTCGCTCGCGGCCGACGCCGCGGCCCAGTCCTGACCTCACGTCCCTCGAACAGGAGACTCCCCATGAAGATCAAGATCGTCAACGCCACCAAGAACGCCGGGTCCCCCAGACTGTGCCCCTGGGCCATCGATTACCCCCCGGAAGCGGTCCGCAAGAACTGATTCGCGCCTGAGGCTCTACCGGCAGGGCCGCCGTTGCCATACGATGGCGGCGTGGTCCGGCCAGTCGTGTGTACGGCGGTAGCCTGCCTGCTGGCAGTCGGCCTGGCGGCGTCCTGCGGCCCGTCGACAGCGGACCCGCCGGCGACGCCGCCGGCGGCCCGCTCGGCGGCGCCGACCCTGATGATCGCCTACGCCGAGCCGCAGGCCCGCGAGGTCGTGGAGCGCGGCATCGATCGCATCGTCAACCTGCTCTCGAGCGAGCGCCTGGTGACGATCCGACGTGACGGCCGGCCGCAGCCGCGCCTGGCCGAGCGCTGGCAGGTATCACCGGATGGCCTGACGTGGCGCCTCACGCTGCGCGACGGCCTGACCTTCCACGACGGCCAGCCAATCACGGCGAGCGCGGTGCAGGCGGCCATCGGCCCCCCCAGCCCACCGGACGACGCCGAGACGCTCCCCGGACTGCGCGACGTCGTGGCCATCGAAGCCCCGACACCGCGCGAGGTCGTGCTGCGTCTGAAGCGGCCCAATGCGTTCGTGCTGGAGAGCCTGAACCTGGCGCCGATTGGCAGCAGCACGGGGGCCGCCGCGGGGCCGTTCCGGCGCACCGCGCGGACCACCGGCAAGGCCGTCATGGCCCGCTTCGACGGCTACTACCGCGGCCAGCCGAGCCTCGCGTCGATCGGGATCGCCGAGTACCCGTCGCAGCGCGAAGCCTGGAGCGCGATGCTGCGCGGCGACGTCGACCTGCTGTGGGACGTCGCGCCGGACGCCTTCGAGTTCGTCAAGGAAGCGCCGAACACCCACGTCGCCACCTTCCTGCGGCCGTTCGTCACCGCGCTGACCTTCAACGTCGGCCACCCGGTGCTGGGCCGCCGCGCGGTGCGTCGGGCCCTGAACCTCGCCGTCGATCGACGGCAGGTGATCGACGCCACCGCCGGCGGGCGGGCCCTGCCGGCCACCGATCACATCTGGCCAAACCACTGGGCCCGGGACGCCGCGGCGCCGGCTTACGGCTTCGATCCGGCCGCGGCCCGGGCGCTGTTCGACGGCGCCGGCCTGCGCCCGCGGTCCAAGGCGGGTAGTACGTCGCGCTTCACGTTCACCTGCCTGGTCCAGGACGATCCGCGCTACGAGCGGCTGGCGCTGCTGATGCAGCGCCAGCTCCTCAGCCTCGACGTCGACATGCAGCTCCAGGCCCTCCCGCAGCCGGAGTTCAACGCACGGCTGGCCGCCGGACGCTTCGACGCGTTCCTGACCGAAGTCATCGCCGGCCACGGCCTCGACCTGACCTACATGATGTGGCACTCGAAACCGGCGGGCCCGTACTTCCGGACCGGCTACGGTGTCGCCAACGGCGTTCTCGATCGGCTGCGCGACGCCCGTTCGGACGACGACACGCGGACCGCCGTGCGGGCGCTGCAACGGACGATGTTCGACGATCCGCCGGCGGTGTTCATCTATTGGCAGGTGGCGAGCCGGGCGGTGAGCCGCCGCTTCGTGATCCCCGGCGAGGACGGCCATGACCCGCTCAGCACCGTCGCCCAGTGGCAGCTCGGCGACGGGCGCCTGACCGGCACCGCCGATCGCGCCGCGCCCCCCGGGGCCGCGCGCCCATGACCACGATCCGCTCGCGCCTGGTCGTGCTCGTCGCCACCGCCGCGGTCGCCCCGCTGCTCGCCTACGGCGTGGTCTCGCTGCAGCTCCTGCGCTCGGCGACCCGCGTCTCGGTCACCGACGAGGCGGAGACCGCCGCCGAGCACGCCGCCGCCGAGATCGATCACTACGTGCAGCGCAGCCTCGACCTGTTCAACGCCGTCGCCGCCGACCTGCAGTACGCCGGGCTGACGCCGCAGCAGCAGGAGCGCATCCTGCGCAACAACGTCACCGCCTTTCCGGCGTTCAGCGAGCTCACGCTGTTCCACGCCGACGGCCGGCCGCTGGCTTCGAGCCGGCTCAGCGCGCCGACGCTCTCCCTGGGCGAGGCGCGTCCGCCGCCGGGCGCGCCGCGGATCGCGCCGATCCAGATCGACGCGGCGCTGCTGCCGTCGACCGAGATCTCGCTCTATCTCGATCACGCCGGGCCGCCCGTCGCCTACCTGGTCGGGCGCCTGAGCCTCGAAGAGCTCTGGCGGGTCGTCGATCGCGTGCGCGTCGGTGGCCGTGGCCACGCCGTGCTGGTCGACGAGAACGGCCGCCTGCTCGCGCACGGCGATCCGGGCATGCGATCGAGCGTGGCGCGCGGCGACGACCTGACGTGGCACCCGCTGATCCATCCCACGCCCGGCGCAACGCTCGCCGGCGCCGAGCGATACACCACGCCGGACGGCGTCGAGATGCTCGGCGTGGCGCGGCCGGTGTCGGTGCTGGGCTGGCGCATCATCGTCGAGCAACGGGCGGTGGAAGCGTTCCGCCTGTCGACGCGCCTCGAGCGCTTCCTGGTGATGACCGTGCTCACCGGTCTTGCCCTGACGATGTTCATCGCCGTCATCTGGGGTCGCAGCTTCGTGCGGCCGCTCGACGCCCTGATGCACGGCACCCGCTCACTGTCCGAGGGCCGGCTGCACGAGCGCGTCGCCATCGCCGGCCAGGACGAGTTCGCCGAGCTGGGGCGCGCCTTCAACGGCATGGCCGAGCGGCTGATCGCGCTGCAGTCGGAAGCGGTGCGACAGGAGCGCCAGGCGACGTTCGGGCGCATCGCCGCCGGCCTCGTCCACGACCTCGCGCACCCCATCCAGAACATCGGCAACAACTGCCGGCTGATGCTGCAGCTCTACGAGGATCCCGAGTACCGCCAGGATTTCCGGCGGATGATCGATCGCGAGTTCCCGGCCATCCGCCGCCTGCTCGAGGATCTGCGCAATCTGGCCCGGCCGATCCCGCTCGAGCGCTTTCCGGTCGACGTCACGCGCGTGCTGCACGAGGCCGCGGAACGCATCGCGCCGCTGGCAGCGCACGCCGGCCTGACCATCACGGTGACACCGTCGCCGCTGCCGCTCGCCGTCGAAGGCGACCTCTTCGCGCTCGGCCGCGTGCTGCAGAACCTGCTGCAGAACGCCGTGCAGGCGACGTCGCCCTCGGGCCGGCTGTGGGTCTCGAGCCGCGAGCACGACGGGCGCGCGATCATCGAGATCGGCGACACCGGCTGCGGCATCCCGTCGGAGCGACTGCCGCACGTGTTCGACGACTACGTCACGACCAAGCGCCGCGGACTGGGGCTGGGCCTGGCGATCTCGCGCCGCATCGTCGAGCAGCTCGGCGGCACGATCGCCGTGGCGAGCGAGGCCGGCAAGGGATCCGTGTTCACGCTGTCGTTCCCGGCGATCCCGGCCCAGCGCCTGCTCCAGCAGGCCACGGCCTGATCGACGATCAGACCGAATTCCCAACTTCCAACTCCCAACTCCCAAGGCACCTCCAATTCCCAACGCCCAACCTTCCGGGGTTCGGCGTCAGCAGGATTCCTTTGGGAGTTGGATGTTGTTGAGTGCCTTGGGAGTTGGGAATTGGAAATTGGAAGTTGACGCCGCTGTACAAACAAACGGGCTCCGCAGCGTGAGCCACGGAGCCCGTCGATCTGGCTGAGCGCGTCGCCTACCGGCGCGGCAGGACGGCGTCCTTCATCTGCTTCGGGATGCGCGCCTTCACGACCGTCTTGGCCGGGATCTTGATGGGCTCGCCCGTCGCCGGATTCCGCCCCATGCGCGCCTTCGTCTTGCGCACGTAGAGCTTCACCATGCCGGGCAGGGTGAACTCGCCCGAGCGCTTCAGCTCCTTCTCCGCGAGCTCCGCGAGGTACTCGAAGAACTCACGAGCCTGCGTGCGCTTCCACTCGAACCGCTCGGCAAAGTGCGCGAACAGCTCCGACTTGCCCATCTTCTTCGCTTCAACCACTGCGTCCCCTCCTTCTGACGGCCGCTCCAGCGAAGCAGGCCCTCAACTTCCTCGGCGTGAGACGCGCTGGCGTCCGCGATGGTGCGCGTACGAACCGACGCTCTCGTGAAAAATCGCCGTATCCTAGCGCGCGTCCGCGAGTGTGTCAATCGCGCAACCACAGAAACATGCCGATTTTTCCGGCCTGAAACGTGGATCGGCCGGTGCGCGGTACCGGCACGCCGCCCGCGGCCGGCCGTGAGAGGCCGGCCGCCAACCAAGCAAGGTACACTGCCCCCATGGTCGACCTCGAGACGTTTCCGAACCCGCGCCCCGAGCGCGACTACGAAATCGAGATCCGCTGCCCCGAGTTCACGTCGATGTGCCCGAAGACCGGGCTGCCCGACTTCGGTGAAATACGGATCAGCTACACACCCGACGCACGCTGTATCGAATTGAAGGCGTTGAAGTACTACCTCCTCGACTACCGGAGCCGCGGCATCTTCTACGAGTCGGCGACGAACCAGATCCTGGACGATCTCGTAAAAGCGTGCGCGCCTCGGCGCATGCGTGTGGTCGGTGCCTTCACGGCCCGCGGCGGCATTTCGACCAACGTCACCGCCGACTACGTCAAGCCGGACTGCTAGAAGCTGCGTGAACGCTTCGCCCGCGGCTCAGATGGTCGTGGTCGCGGCGCGCAGCGCGGCATAGAGCGCGGTCATTCCCGGCGTCGGCACGCCGAGCTCGCGGCCGCGGTGCACGACTTCCCCCTGCAGCGCCTCGACCTCGGTCTGCTTCCCTTGCTGCAGATCGATCAGCAGCGACGATCGCGTATCCGGCGGCAAGGCGTCGAGGTAGGCGATCATCCGCGGGATGACGTCAGCGGCGATCGCCACGCCTTCGGCCCGCGCGACGGCCTCGACCTCCGCGGCGACGGCGAGGAAGGCCTCACGCCCGATCACGTCGCCCCAGATCGCCCCGGCCGGCTTGCGCGCCACGCCGGTGAAGGCGGCGAAGGTGGCGAGGTAGACGAGCTTCTCCCACACCGGGACACGGCCGTCGGCCACGGCCTCGGCCTGAATGTCAGCGCGCCCGAGCGTGGCCGCGATCCGCGCGGCGCGCTCGGAGGTGACGCCGCGATCGCCGAACGCCTCGCCGAGGATCACGCGGCGATGCACGCCGGTCTGCTGGATCACGCCGGGCGCGACGATCGCCGTGGCCACGTACGTGGTGCCGGCGAGGACGCGCGCCTCGCCCACGGCGTCGGCGATCTCGTCAGCGCTGGCCACGCCGTTCTGCAGCGTCAGGATCGCCGTCTCGGGGCCGCACAGCGCAGGCAGGGCCGGCAACACCTGGGCGTTGGCGTAGGTCTTGACCGCCAGGATGACGAGGTCGACCGGGCCGACCCGGTCGGGGTCGCTCTCGGCCTCGACGTGGGCGACGTGGTCACCGAGCGGGCTCCAGATCAGCAGGCCGCGCTCGCGGATGGCGCGCAGGTGGGCGCCGCGCGCGATGAGCGACACACGCTCGCCGCTGCGGGCGAGGCGCGCCCCGTAGAAGCCCCCGACAGCGCCGGCGCCGACCACGGCTATGTGCATGAGATTGTTGCGACCTGCGTTAGCATGCCGCGGACACGTCGACTCTATCCCATGGCAGCCATCTTTCGCGTCAAGCTGGTGGGCCGGGCCACCGGTCTCAGTTCGCCGGGCAAGAGATTCACCACTGCGTAGCGGCCGCTCCCGACCGGGAGAGGGAAACGATGAATCTATTTCGAACCAAGAGCATCGAGCAGCTGCGGGCGCAGGCCGAGGCGCCCGGGCGCGGCCTGACGAAGGCGCTGGGTTCGAAGGATCTCGTCTTCCTCGGCATCGGCGCGGTGATCGGCGCCGGCATCTTCTCGACGCTCGGCACGGCCGCCGCCGGCGAGCCGGGCGTCCGCGAGGGCGCCGGGCCGGCCCTGGTCCTCTCCTTCCTGCTCCTGGGCGTCGTGTGCGCCCTCTGCGCGCTCTGCTACGCCGAGCTCACCGCGATGATTCCGGTGTCGGGCAGCGCCTACACCTACGCCTTCGCCACGCTCGGGGAGCTCGTCGCCTGGATCATCGGCTGGGACCTGGTCCTCGAGTACGCGGTGGGGAACATCGCGGTCGCGATCGCCTGGTCCGGCTACTTCCAGGGCATCCTGGATCTGATCGGCATCCATCTCCCCGGCTGGGCCGCGCACGGCTACGGCGACGTGATGCAGCAGCTCCGCGCCGCCACCGATGGCGGCAACCTGGCCAGGGTCGCCGAGCTGCAGGCGCTGATCGCCGCGGCGCCGTCGTTCTTCGGCAAGCCGCTGCTGATCAACCTGCCGGCGGTGGCCATCGTGATGCTCGTCACCTGGCTGCTGGTGCGCGGCGTGCGGGAGACTGTCCGGGCCA
The DNA here is from genome assembly GCA_031407765.1 of Vicinamibacteraceae bacterium. Lineage (GTDB taxonomy): Bacteria > Acidobacteriota > Vicinamibacteria > Vicinamibacterales > Vicinamibacteraceae > JBDSLU01. Next base: position 14,313 of record JANOIR010000487.1, on the reverse strand, counting down.
ACAACGTGATGGTCTGGACGAAGCTGGTCGTATTGGCGCTGTTCCTCGGCGTCGGCGCGTTCTACATCGATCCCAAGAACTGGCAGCCCTTCGCCCCCAACGGCTGGACCGGCATCCATCAGGGCGCGGCCATCGTCTTCTTCGCCTTCATCGGCTTCGACGCCATTTCGACGGCGGCTGAGGAGACCCGCAACCCGCAGCGCGACATGCCACGCGGCATCCTCTGGGCGCTGGCGATCTGCACGGTGATCTACGTGCTGGTCGGTTTGGTGGCCACCGGGCTCGTCCCCTACAAGCAGCTCGCCTCGGGCTCTGATCCGCTGGCCCGCGCGCTGGCTGGCGTGGGGCTGTCGTGGCTGCAGCTCGTGCTCTCGGTCGGCGCGGTCGTCTCGATGACCGCCGTGCTGCTGGTGTTCCAGCTCGGGCAGCCGCGCATCTTCTTCGCGATGGCGCGCGACGGGCTGCTGCCACGCTATTTCGCCCGCGTCCACCCCGAGCACGGCACGCCCTACGTGACGACCATCGTCACCGGGCTGGTGGTGGCCCTCGGGGCGGCGCTGATGGACGACGACGCGACCTACGACCTGACGAACATCGGCACGCTCTTCGCCTTCCTGCTCGTGTGCGTGGGCGTCATGGTGCTGCGCGTCACCCGGCCCGAGGTCCAGCGGCCGTTCCGGGTGCCGATGGTCTGGCTCGTGGCTCCATTAGGGGCGGCGGCCTGCGTCTACACGATGTTCGGCCTGCCGACCGCGGCCTGGGAACGTTTCGGGATCTGGCTCGCGATTGGGCTGGCCATCTACTTCGTGCAGAAGATCGGCGCCCGCATGTCGGCCGCCTGAGGTCGCCGGACGGACTGCGGCCGCCGGTGAGCTGGATCAACGATCCGACGGCCGTTTCAGGCCTCACCGGGGCGGTCTGGACCGGCCCCGCCAAGGCCCGGCCGGCGTGCTAACATCCCGCTGCCATGGCTGCGCGCCTCACCGCGTTTCTGGTCGCGATCATCGTCGGCATCTCGGTCGTGGCCGGCCTGATTGTCGGCGCCCAGCGCGAAGCCGATCCGGCCGTCGACGTCCTGGTCTACAACGGCCGCGTCTACACCGGCGACCCCAACGCCCCGATCGCCGAAGCCATCGCCATCCGCGGCAACCGCATCCTCAAGGTCGGCACGAACCGCGAGATCAAGCGCCTGCGCCGCAACGCCGCCACGGTGATCGATGCGCACGGCGGGTCGGTGCTGCCGGGATTTGCCGATACCTACGTGGCGCTGCCCGGACACGCCGACGCCATCGCCGGCGTCCACCGGCTCGGGCTGACGACGGTCGGCGCAGTGGTCGACGACCTGGCGGCGCTCGACACGCTGGCCACGCTGTCGGCGACCGCCGACCGCCCGCTCCGCATCGCCGCCGCGCTGAAGGTGACGCTTCCGCTCGCCGCCGCCACCCGCCACGAGCTCGACGCCCGGCGTACCCAGGGCGCGACGGCGCTGGTGCGGCTCGACGCGCTGGCCGTCGAGGTGACGCTACCCGGGCCGAAGCCGGCGACGCGGCGCCCGACGCCGGCGCCGCTCCTGCCGAACGACCAGCAGCAGGCGCTGCTCGAGCTCGATCGCGACGGCTGGCCGCTGGTCCTCCACGTCGACGACGAGCGCGAGCTGTCGGTGGCGCTGGACGTCGTCGCCCGCCTCATCGAGACCAACACCGCCGTCGCCGCGCCGCGTCGGCACCGCGTCGTCCTGACCCACGCGATGCCGCTCGACACCGCCCGGCTGGCGACGCTGGGCGTGACGGTGGCGATGCCGCTGCCGGCCACCTGGACCGGTATCGCGGTCGATGCGGTCGCCGCGCCCGTCCAGACCGAGAAGGTCGTGGGCGTTGTCGCTGACGGGGCGGCTGCCGGCACCACCGCGCCGGCGCCGACACCGGGGGCGTCCGTCGATCCGGCGACGCTGCCGTTCTCGTTCCCGCTCCCGGAAGGGGTCCGGCTGGTGATGGGCAGCGACATCGTCGCCGACCCGCGGCTGGGCCTGCAGGCGCTGATCGGCGGCGCGATGGTCCCGGCGAGCGTGCTCACCGGCGCGACGCCCGCGGCGACGACGCCGCCATCGCCCGACGCCGCCACGCCGGTCGATCGCGCGCTGGTCACCGGCGCCCTGGCCACGTTGACGACGGCCGCGGCGCAGACCCTCGGCGCACACGCCGAGTGGGGCACGCTCGAGCCCGGGCGCCTCGCCGACCTCGTCGTACTGTCGGCGGATCTGTTCGAGCTGCCGGCGTCGCACCTGCTCGATGCGGTGGTGATCGCGACCATCGTCGACGGCAAGGTCGTCTACGATCGCGACACCGAGACGCCTCCCCCGACCCCCTGAGGCCGGCCAACACCGGGCCTCACACCGTCATCGATCGCGGCTTATGTCTACGTCTGTTCGGAAGCGGCCCCTCGGCACCAGCGGGCTGCACATCACGCCCATCGGCCTCGGCACCTGGGCGATGGGCGGCGGCGACTGGAAGTTCGGCTGGGGCGCGCAGGACGACGCCGAGTCGGTGCGCGCGATTCAGGCCGGCCTCGACGCCGGGATCGACTGGCTCGACACCGCCGCGATCTACGGGCACGGCCACTCCGAGGAGCTGGTGGGGCGCGCCATCGCCGGACGCCGCCACGAGGTGATCGTCGCCACCAAGTGCGGCCGCGTCTGGGAAGGCGACAGCCGCGAGATCGGCAAGTCGCTGCGCCGCGACAGCGTGCTGGCCGAGTGTGACGCCAGCCTGCGCCGGCTGAAGATCGACACCATCGATCTCTACCAGGTGCACTGGCCGGAGCCCGACGACGAGATCGAGGAAGGCTGGGCGGCAATCGGCGAGCTGATCCAGGCCGGCAAGGTGCGCCATGCCGGCGTGTGCAACTTCAGCCTGTCGCAGCTGCTGCGGGCGCACGCCATCCGCCCGATCGCCTCACTGCAGCCGCCCTACAGCATGCTGCGGCGCGAGATCGAAGCTGAGATTCTGCCGTGGTGCCGCGAGAACGGCGTGGGCGTCGTCGCCTACAGCCCGATGCAGGCAGGCCTGCTGACCGGGACGTTCAGCAAGGAACGCGCGGCGGCGCTCGGGCCGGACGACTGGCGCAGCCGCCACCCGTTCTTCCAGGAGCCGCAGCTGTCACGCAACCTGGCACTCGTCGACGGCCTGCGTCCGATCGCGGCGCGGCTTGGCATCACCGTCGCCCAGCTCGCCCTGGCCTGGGTGCTGCGCGACGAGGCGATGACCAGCGCGATTGCCGGTGCCCGCAGTCCGAAGCAGATCCAGGAGACGGTGCAGGCAGGCAACGTGGTGCTGCCGCCCGACGTGATCCAGGAGATCGAGCAGCTGCTTCACACGTAGACGCAGACAGGAGGCCGGCATGGACCGCAGGGATTTCCTCGCCTCGATCGCGGCGGCGCCCGCGATCGCCGCGACGCGCGACGGACGGGACCAATCGCCGGCGACGCCACAGGCATCCCCCCAGCCTGCCGCCCCGACGCGCGCCGGCGGCCTGCCGCGCGGCAAGATCACGCGGGTCCGCATCTACGAGCCGCCCAACCCGAACCGGCTGTTCAACCAGAGCAACATGCTCTGCACCGTCGAGACCGATTTCGGCGTCACCGGGATCGGCGAGGGCGGGTCGAAGGACACCCTCGAGCAGTGCGCCGGTACGCTCATCGGCAAGGATCCCTTCAAGATCGAAGCGATCTGGCAGGAGATGTTCATCGCCTGGTTCTACCCGCCGGGGCGGGAGAAGACACACGCGCTCGGGGCGATGGATCTCGCGCTCTGGGACATCAAGGGCAAGGTGCTCGGCCTGCCACTGCACGAGCTGCTCGGCGGCAGCGTCCGCAACTACTGCGAGTGCTACGGAACGACCACCGTGCTGCCCGGTGCGGACGGCAAGCCCAGGCCCCTCGCCGATCGCGCCAAGGCGGCGATGGACGCCGGCTATCGCGCCTTCCGCATGGGCGCCGGCGATGTTCCGGTCGGCAGCGTCTACAACACCCACGACGCCGTCCGCCGGGTGATCCAGCAATGCCGCGAGGCGCGGCAGGGTGTCGGGCCGAACGGCGACTGGTGCATCGACTTCCACCAGCGGTTCGACTACAACGATGCGCTGCGGGCGTGCCGGGGCATCGAAGAATTCGAGCCTTACTTCGTCGAGGATCCGGTGCTCGACCAGCACGCGCTGATGGACCTGCCGAAGCTGCGCAAGATGACCACGGTGCCGCTCACCCACGGTGAAGAGTGGGGCCATCGCTGGGACTTCAACGTGCTGGTCGAGAACCACGACATCGACTACATCCGGGCGACGCTGCCCAACGTCGGCGGCATCACCGAGATGATGAAGATCGCGGCGATGTGCGAGACCCATGCCGTGGGCATCGTGCCGCACTTCACCGGCCCGATCTCGACCGCGGCGCTGGTCGGCTGCCTCTCGACCTTCCCAGGGCCGCTGATGATGGAATACAACTTCGGCGGGCGGCCGCTCGACTACCTGCCCGAGTGCCTCGAGTGGAAGGACGGCAAGGCCTACACCAACCAGCGGCCGGGGCTGGGCGTCACGCTCGATCTGAGCAAGGTGAAGCTGCTCGGCGAGGTCACGGAAGCGGACAAGCAGCACATCCGGCAGAACTTCTACCGCCGGCCCGACGGGTCGCTGACGCACTGGTGAGGCGCGCCGCAGAATTTTCCACTTGGCCGGCTGCCAGCGTTGCAGAAATTGCGACGCCGGCCAGCGTGCCGTGAGCCGGCGCGCGCGCTTTCCGCCCATTCGACTGTCGAACCCGACCACGGCGCTGCTGGCCATCGGCTTGCAGCACGTGGGGCGGGACGTGAGGGGTCACGACCCGAGCCGGCGCGACGCTGGCTCGAGGAGGACTCCATGCGCGCACGTGTCGCCGTACTCATGGCAAGCCTGGCCGCGGCTCCGCTCTCCTGGCCGGCTGCCGCCGACGGCTCGCCCCAGCTCCGCACCACCCCAACGAGGGAACCGGGACCCGCCGTGCCCGACCTGACGTCTCGAACCCCGGGAGTGGCCCCCGCGGCGACCTGGGACACCTTCAGCGCCGACGTCACGATCCGCCGGCAGATCGTCAAGCCGGACGGCACGCTGAGCCTCAAGGGGCCGGACATGCGTTACCGCTGGGTCCGTACCCTCGGCGCGAGCGGTTGGAAAACAACGATGACGCTCGTCTCCGCGGCGCCGGACATCGTCAGCACGTCGAAAGGGCTGCAGTCGGTGTCCCGCAAGATCCCCGTCTCGCGGATCGAGATCGGCGATCGCGGTACACCCACGCGGGTCCTCGACGCCGAGGGACGCATGCTCTTCATGCTGCCGACACGCGCGGAGGACGGCGCGAGTGGCGACGCGGGCGCGCCAGAGGCGGCCCGTCGAGCGACGCCAACGACGGCCGCTCGATCGGCACTCGCCCAGACCGCTGCCCTGGGCGCGCCGGACGGCGTCATCGGCGCGATGGCCGCCGAGGGTCGCTCGCGCGACTGGATCGAGCACATCCTCCCCACCGTCGAGGGCCGCGCGGCTCGTCGCACGGCGTTGGTACGGGAGATGGGCACACCATCCGGCAGCGAACGCGGCCTCGAGCGCTTTCTCTCGCACGGCGGCGGCGCCACGACCGAAGTGCTGACCGATCCGGCATGGGCCGTCCCGGTCGAGATCAACGTCGTGCGCGACGGCGCGCTCGTATCGCACAGCGTCCTGTCGTACGCCACCGATCCGGGCGCAGGTCTCGTGCGCCGGCGCATCCGCAGCGAGCAGCTGATGTCGCCCGAGAGCGGCGACCGCGCGGTGGTGGACTTCGAGCTGGCGAACATCACGCTCGATCGCGGGGGTGTGCGATGAGGTGGCCGCGCCTGGCCATGCTGCTGCTGTCCGCCGTCGGCGTGCTCCACGCGGCCCCAGCCACTGCGCAGGAACGTCCGCTGGTCTTCGTGCACGGCTACAAGTCGATCGGTCCGACCTGGGCCGACGCAGCAGCCCGCCTGCGCACGCAGCTGGCCGTGACGACCATGCATCCGACCCTCGATTGGCGCAGCGCGTTCGAGGCGCAGGCCGCGCAGCTCGACTCGACCGTGCGCTACGTGCCTGGCACGCCGCTGGCGGTGGCACACAGCAACGGCGGCCTGGTGGCCCGTGAATGGAGCAAGCTTCGGCCGCTCTCGGGACTGGTCACGCTGAGCAGCCCAAATCAGGGAGCCCCGATCTCGAACAATGCCCTGGCCTTTGCCAACTACAACTACAACATCATCGCCGGCCTGCTGAACCTGAACACCTCGTTCTCCAATCCGAACGAAGGGTCGTTCTGGATCTACCAGGTGATTCAGGGGGCTTTGGCGCTGGCGGCGGAGACCGTTGACGTGAGCCTGTTCGCCGTCGTCGGCGCGGGGATGGAACTGCGATCACCGGCCTTCCAGCAGGAGCGGGTCGGATCGACCTACATGCAGGGCCTCAATTCCCCGGCCAACCTGGCCCGGGAAGCGGCGACCGTTGCCAACCGGGCCGCCATCGTCACGTCGGTGGAGGACTACCATCTCGGTGGGGTCGTCCGGGCATCGGCGCCGGAGCGCACCGACCTGTTTCGTATTGCGCTGTATACCGCGATCGCGACGCTCGACGTCTGGGCCGGCCGGATCGCGTCGTCGGGCGAGCCCCGCGACATCGAACGGGCCCAGCGCATGCTCGTCGTGTCTTTGATGCTGTCGCTGCACGAGAGCATGTGGTGCCAGGCGGTGTCCGATCCGTCACCGTTCGCGGTCAGCTACTCGGGCGCCTGCTACGCGAACGACTCGGTCATCCCCTCCTGGAGCCATGTCCTGCCGGGCGCGCTGGCGATTCCCAAGCCGAACGCCCCTGAGCACGTCCTCCAGACCTCCTACGTGACGCCCGTCCTGTACGAAGTGCTCACCGCGCACATGGGCGTGGCACCTCGCAGCTCGAACGGAACCCCCTCCGGCGGCGCAAGGCTGAATGGCGGCCAGCAGCTTCTTGCTGGACAGGCCATCTATTCACCCGACGGACGCTATCGCCTCACCTACCAGACGGACGGCCACCTCGTCGTGTATCGATCCGACGGCCTGCCGATCTGGTGGTCCGGAACCGCTGGGACCAGTGCCGGCCGCGCTGCGATGCAGACCGACGGCAACTTCGTCGTCTACGACGCGAGCAACGCTGCCCAGTGGCACACGTACACCTATGGCAACCCGGGCGCCTACCTGAGCATGCAGAACAACGGCTCCTTCGTGATCTATCGAGCCGATCACGTCAGGCTCTGGGGTAGCACGGTTCCATTGAACGAAGTGGACGGCGGCGGAGGTGGTGGTGGCACTGGCGGGGGTGCCGACACCCTGACCGCTGGCGCGCGCCTCTACCCAGGGCAGGCGGTGTCGTCGCTCGACCGGCGCTTCGCTCTCACGTATCAGACCGACGGCAATCTGGTGCTCTACGGACCGGGCGGCGTTCCCAGATGGTCGACGCAGACGTTCAGCAGTCCCGGCTACGCCGAGATGCAGCGCGACGGCAACTTCGTCGTCTATGCGAGCAACGGGACACCACTCTGGGCCAGCCAGTCTGGTGCCATGAACGCCAGGCTGGTCGTCCACAACGACGGCAACGTCGCAATCTACTCGAACAATATCGAGCTGTGGTCGACGCGCACCGGAGGGTCATAGAGCATGATGGCGCGCCTTCGTCAGGCCACGGTGTTCGTCGGTGTCCTTCTCGCCCATTCGCCGGCGCACGCCGCTTCGGGGTCACGACCCACCGTACAGTGGCGACAGACGATGCTCGGCTGGGGACAGCCCGCGGCGGATGCGTCGACGGTGTTCGTGCTGACACGCCGGCACGAAGTCGCGGCCCTCGATCTGGCGACGGGCGCCATCCGCTGGCTGGCGTCCACGGGCGGGCCCGGCGATGCGCCGCTCGGCTCAGCGGTCCGGTTGGCCGGCTCGCGCGTGATCGTCGGCGATGACGCCATCATCGCCTTCGATCGCGCGACCGGTCGCGCGGCCTGGCGGTTCGTGCCGCTGGAGGGCCATGGCGCGGGCATCTTCCTCGGCGACGTGATCGATGGCGTGGTCCTCGCCGGATCCGCCAGCGGCCACCTCTACGCACTGGACGCCGCCTCGGGGGCCCTGCGCTGGACGAGGCGCCTCACAGCCTCCCGGACCGCCGCCGTCTATCCGCCCGTGGTCGCGGACCGTCGGGTCATTGCTGCCTTCACCGGGTTCGACGGACGCCTGTCGGGCGGGATCGCGGCGTTCGACCTGGACGGTGCGCGGCTGTGGACTCGACGACTCCCGGCCGCGTCGGGCGCCACCGGCACGGTGACGATCGATGGCTCGACGGCGATCGTTGCGACAACCGATGGCACCATCCGGGCGTTCTCGGTCGATAGCGGCGCGGCTCGCTGGACGCTTCCGCCAGGACGGCGTTCGAGGTCCGACCAGGGGGGAGGCCGCGACATCCGGCCGCTGGCACGCTCGGGACGCGTGCTGGTGATCGGCTCCCTCGACGGCGAGCTGATCGCCTACGACCTCGACACGCGTCACGCGCTCTGGCGATACACCGAGGGCCCCGACGGCGCAGCAGCATTGCGCCTGGCGGCCGATGCCTCTCACGTCTACGCGCCCTACACGGATGGATCGCTCGTGGCGGTGGCGCTCCACACCGGACGCGAGCGGTGGCGCACGTCATCGACGCCGGACGCGCTCGAATGGCCGCCGCTGCCGCGCGGCGAGCGGCTCGTGGCGGCAGGCAGCACCGCGGTGGTGGCGCTGAGTGTGGCCGTCGCAGACCCGGACGCTGCACGCAGCGCACCAGCCCAGGAGGAACGATGACAGGGCCGACAGTCAGAACCAGTCCTGCACGAGCGTGCACGCGGGCCGCCGCGGTGGTGCTGCTTCTTGCGTCACCCGGCTGCGACCGAGCGTCGCCGACCGCGCCCGGTCCGCCCCGCGTCCCGATCGAGGGAACCTGGTTGGGCACCATCACCGATCGCACCGCGGGCACCGCTCAGCTCTCGATGACGGTTTCCGGCATCGAATCCCTCGGCCTTGGGACGTTCACGCTGACGTTCCCGGATGCCTCAGCGAACGCCCGCGGCATCCTGCACGGCCGCACGCAGAATGCACCGACGATCGATCTGACCCTCTTCGTCGAAGCCGCGGGCCGGGACTGCCCCGGCACGCCGGGCGTCTCGTACTTCGCCCGGTTGGCGCTCAGCGACAACCGGATGACGGGCACCTACACTCCGGCTGTCGGCTGTCCGCTGCTGGCCGGGGGAAGCATGGAGCTCACGCGCCGATGACCCCCCTCACCGTCGGCGCCGACCGCGCCCGGACCCTCGCTCGAGCCTTGACCGGCGTCGTGGCGCTGGCCCTCGCCGGTTGCGGCAGCGGACAGGCGCCCACGGCTCCGTCACCACCGCCGGTCATCGACCTGGACCGGACGAACACGCCACTCGAGTGGAGCGCCGAGCGCTACTACCTCGAGATCATCGGCGGTGATCTGAGCGACGATCCGAGCCTGCCGCCGTGCGACCCCATCCTGGTTCCGCGGGGCGGCAAGATCGTCAACACGTTCATGTGGTTCGCCTGGGAAGGTGAGGAGCTGGTGGGCCGGTCGCGGCCGCCCTATCGCGCGACCGTCGAGATGCGCCTGCGACGGGTCAGCTCGTCGACCCTCGGCGTCGCCATCACGGGGACGGTCACCGGCACGGTGCCCGACGAGTACGACCGGGCCTGGGGCCAGCGCGACTCGATCTTCAACGTCGACGGGCCCATGACGATGCACGGCGTCGTGCCGCCGCGAGCGGCGCTGGATCAGCGCGGCCCCGTCCTCGGCGGGCTGCTGCGCGGGTCGAGCAGCTTCATCGACAGCCGCGGCGCGATCTCGTTCTGCACCAACGTCCGCTACTTCCTGCAGCCGGCGCCACCGGGCAGCGTCCACGACGATCCGACGGTACCGCCACTCGTCCCGGGAGCCCGTGGTGAAAGGGCCGCGTGGCACCGAGACGCGCGAGTCGGCCCGACTCGCGGCTGAGAGTTGGAGGTGGGCCCTCACGAAATGGAGGCCGGGCCCCAACCTGGCCCGGCGCAGCCGTCGCCGCTTCGTCACAGTGCCCTGATTTCATTGGCCGTCTTCCGCCACACGCGCTTGGCACCGCGGTTGCTCTAAGAGACGCCGTGACCAACCGATGGGCGGTTGGAAAGCACACCAACTGATTCGATTCGAAAGAGAGACACACCATGGCGGATACGATGACGCGCGGCCAGATTCAGGACCTCGTCGGCAAGTTCGCTTCGGAGAACCCGAAGTATCGTGCGGCCCTCCTGAGCAACCCCAAGGGCACGATCGAGAAGCAGCTGAACACCCAGCTGGGCGCGATGACGGTCAAGGCCGTTGCCGACACGGCGGACACCGTGCACGTGGTGATTCCGTACGCGGCCGCCGAGGGCGAGCTGTCGGACTCCGACCTGGAGCGCGTGGCGGGCGGCAAGCAGGACATCACGGCGAACTGCCTCGTGCTCGGTGGCACGGCGGTCAGCAACACCGTCATGCAGCTGAACCTGTGATTTAGCTCACAGGCCGACGGTCCTCACGGACCACTCGACGCCCGGTTCCAGCGCATGTCTGGAGCCGGGCGTTCGTGCGTCCGGCGGACTACAATCGCGGCACGCAGGACGAGTCGTTCGGCGGCCTTTCCGGCCCGGCGGATCGCGCCGACGCTCGTCCACGCGGGCTTGGAGGCCGCTCGTGATTCGAAAAACGTTCGTGCTCGCCGCCATCGGCGTGATCGTCGTCGGCGTCGCGCTCGCGGGCTTTCACCAAGGCAATGACTCACTGGATCCCGTACGCGTCGCGCCGGACAGCCACAAGGTCGCGTTCGAGAACATGTTCGTGCGGGTGCTGGAGGTGCGCGTCCCTCCGGGGAGCATCGAGCCACGGCACCGCCATCCGCACGGCCTGAGTGTCTACCTGGTGAGCCAGGACACCAGAATCACCGTCGATGGTCAGGCGCCGCAGGTCAGTCACCGGGAGGCCGGCTCCTTCGCGTGGAGCGACCCTGTCGTCCACACGGTGCAGAACGTCGGCACAACGGAAATGCACGTCCTTCGAATCGAAATGAAGCACTAGTGGACTGCAACGGTCCACCTAGAGGCAGGACGGGTTGGAGCCGCGGCCCCGGCGGATGGAGCCACAGCCCCATCGCCCGTTGAATGCCAGGCGGCCGATCAGATGAAAGTGGCGATTTCATTGGCGAATCGGCGCGCCGCGCGCTTGGCATCGCGGTTGCTCTTAGGGACGCCGTAACCGCTCGATGAGCGAGCGGGCGACCAGACAACCCGATGAGCGCTCCGGCCTTCGGCCTCGCGCTTCATGCCGATTTCACGAAGGAAAGAGATACACCATGGCGGAAAAGATGACGCGCGGCCAGATCCAGGACCTCGTCGGTAAGTTCGCGGCCGAGAACCCGAAGTACCGCTCGGCCCTGCTGAGCAACCCGAAGGGCACGATCGAGAAGCAGCTGAACACGACCCTGGGTTCGGTGGCGGTCAAGGCCGTTGCTGACACGGCGGACACCGTCCACGTGATCATCCCGTACGCGGCGGCCGAGGGCGAACTGTCGGACAGCGACCTCGAGCGCGTCGCCGGCGGCAAGCAGGACATCACGGCGAACTGCCTCGTGCTCGGCGGCACGGCGGTCTCGAACACCGTGATGCAGCTGAACCTCTGATTTCGCCCACCGCGCACGTGGCGCGGTAGCGAGACAGAACAGCACCTCGGGCGTCGACAGGTGGAAACGCCTTTCGGCGCCCGAACTTCGTACGGCCGGTCTGTCGACGTGGCGCGTTATTCGAGGCCGCGCTTGGCGGCGTCGATGCGGGCGTTGTTGCCTTCGTAGCTGAGTGCCGGTGCTGTGCCGACAGCACCAGACGCATCGGCTGGCGGATAGATGTGCCGCTGGTAGACCGGATAGGCCTCGGTCCGCAGGTGCGCCAGCATGTGGTGGCCGCGGCGTGTGGCACGCTCGTGGCGCAGGGCCGACAGATCGATCGGGGCGACGACGATGCGCTCGCCCGGCCCCGGCGAGGCGTCGGCCAGCAGCCGGCCGTCGAAGTCGACCACCTGGCTGCCGCCGGGCCACGAATACGGCGGATAGTGGCGGAGACTGGCGCCCTGGTTAGCGGCCACGACGTAGGCGACATTCTCGATCGCCCGGGCGCGATTGATCACCGTCCACCAGGCCATGGGCTCGGTCGCGCCCCACGGATCCATGTAGGCCGACACGCGGATCAGCACCTCGGCGCCGTGGGCGGCGAGCTGGCGCAGGGCCTCGGGAAACAGCCTGTCGTAGCAGATCGCGCACCCGAGCCGCCCGATCGGCGTGTCGACGACCGGAAAGAGCGGCTCGTCGTAGCCCGGCACGTCGTGCGGGCTGGCGTGGACCTCGAACGGAATCCACGGATTGACCTTGCGGTACTTGGCGAGGACGCCGCCCGGCCCGATCAGGCACGTCGTGTTGAAGAGCACGCCCGGCCAGCGCGGATCGGCCTCGATCATCGTCCCGCTCTGCACGTAGACATCGTGCTCACGCGCCTTGGCGACGAGGCGATCGGTGTGCTCGTTGGGGATCGGGACGGCCAGCTTCTCGGCCAGCTCGGCGACGGTCGCGAACACCGGCGCGGCGTGCGCGAACTCGGGAAAGACGATCAGCCGCACCGGCAGGAACGGCGCGCTGCCGCCGACGGCGGCGTCGATCATCGCCAGCATCCGATCGGTGTTGACGCGCATCTGCGCGCGATCGATCGGGTTGGCGAAATCGGTCTGGCAAGCGGCCGCGGCGTAGCGGATGACGCCGTCGCTCATCGGCCGCCGCCCGTCGTCGCGGGCCGGCGCTGAACGGCGCCTGGACCGTGCGCGCCCCCGCCTGAGGCCGCGAGCTCGAGCGGCGGCAGGGTCCGGGCGACGACGCGCGTGTTCCACGTCTCGAGATACGCCCGGTGCGCCGGCGTGTCTGGATACCGCTCCGGCGCGGCGTAGGGATAGCGCGTCATGGTCCGGAAGGGCAGCGGCCAGGCCTCGTCCGGGCTCGCCGAGTGCGGGTCCATTTCCTTGCTGTAGCCGACGCTGTGCAGCAGGAACGTCCGCGTCCAGCCGGCCGGCAGCGCCGGCACGGCGGCCGCATCGAACGAGAGAGCGATGGCGTCGCCTGGACGCGACACGACGAAGAAGTCGTCGGCCGCACCCAGCAGCGGCCGGACATCGCCTTCGCGCGTATAGCGGCCCGGCATCAGCTTCCAGGGCACGATGGTCGAGACCCGCGCGTAGTCGTAGGCGTAGGGCTCGCGGCCATCGGGCGTGACTTCCGCCGAGAAGCCGCGCCACGCGAGATCAGCCTGCACGGGGTCGAGCGTCGTCGATCGCGGCGCCGTCGTCCGATCCCAGGTGGCCACCTGGGCGCGATCCCAGTAGACCCGCATGCTGGTCACGAGCCGGACTTCCCTCGTGCCGGCGAAGCGCACCGCGGACAGATCGACGACGATCGTCTGCGGCCGCCCGACCGGGATGCCGACTTCGGCAATTGCGGTCCGCCAGCGGCCGCTGGCGTCCCGGACCTGCAGCGCCGGCGGATCGAGCGGCAGCCCGGCCTGATGCGCGGCGACGTTGTCGGTCGAGAACGCGTAGTCGGTCCAGCCGGTGAGGAGCAGCAGCGTCGCCGAGCCGTCGCCGGGCGCCGCACCCAGGTCGAGAGTCAGCGCGTGGGGCCGGGCGTAGCCGCGAATCCGCTCGAGCGGGATCTGGTCGACGAACTGGCGATCGGTGGCGCGCAGCCGGGCCGTCACGTCGCGTCCGGCGTCGTCGAGCGCGCGTGCCACGGGCCGCGCCCCGGCGGCGGCGTAGAGCCGGAACTCGGGAAACGGCGGCGAGAACGCGCCTTCGCGCGGGTGGATCTCGACCGACGCCGGATGGTCGACGGCGATGAGCCGCGCCTGGTCCAGGAACAGCGTCTCCTCGAGCTCGTTGGTGACGCGCAGCTCGTAGCGGCCGCCGCGCGGCACGAGACGCGCGCCGTCGATCCGCGTGTACTCCTCCGGGTCCGGGTGACCGACGACGCCGGGGGCGTGCAGGTAGCCCATCTCGCCGCCGCCCATGAAGTCGGTGATGAACTCGAAGCGGTCGCCGTTCCAGGTGAAGAGATACGGACACGACGACGGCTTGCGATCGAGCTCGGTCAAGGCGAGCGACGGATGCGGCGGAGCGACGCCCGGG
>JANOIR010000452.1:0-3149 GCA_031407765.1 Vicinamibacteraceae bacterium | reverse complement strand
CGATTCCCGACCCGCTCCCGGGCGGCTGGTTACCAGCCGCTGCGGTCGGTCCCGCAGAAGCCGCCGGGCGTATGGAACACGTCGGCGATGCGGCCGTCCTTCGCATCCCAGCGCAGCCCGGCGTACGACTCGTGCTCCCAGCCGGTGATCTGCGCAATCCAGATCGGCGTGTCGCCGTCGGCGAGCGCGGCGAGCGGCAGCATCAGCGACACGACGTCGTAGTCGCAGGACGACAGCCGGACGTCGAGCTCCGGTGCCGGCACCGCGCCGTCCGCGCCGACGACGAAGAAGCCGTTGCCGAAGGTCATCACCGAACAACCGCGCTGCGGCGTCGGGACCGGCGCTTTGGCGCCGGCCGGCAGGGGCGGCATGCCGTAGCGCTTCGTCGCTTCGACGTAATAGAGGACACGGCCGCCGCTGAGGGCCAGGCGATATACCGACTCGAGGCGCGTCTGGACCTTGGCGCGATCGGCGGCGGGCATCGGGTGCCGCGGCAGGAGCGGCTGGTTCATGACCATCGTGCCCATTTTGTCCTCGGCCTTGTTCATCGCCGCGCCGACCTTGTCGGCGACCGCCATCCAGATGCGATCGCTCTGATCGATCGGCTGGATGCGCTGGAACGTCAGCGGCGCCGTCGACGCCAGTCCCAGCTTCGGATACGGCTGCATCGTCGGCGGCGGCAACGGCGGCCGCGCCGTGAGGCCCGTTTTCAAGCCGACGCCCTGCTGGCAGTGCGCCAGATACCAGGTCGGCCGCTCGGCGACGACGTCGCTGGTCGTCCCGTCGATCTGCCAGGCATGCCACGTGGTGGTGGCGCCCGCTTTGCCCCACCAGCGCTTCGGGATGCCGTCGAGGCCGAGCGGCACGTCGGCCGCCTTGGCTGGGACCGGCCACGTGTGCGCCCACCTGGTGCCAGCGCGCGTGACGATCGGGATGAGGACGCCGTCGCCGCGCAGCACGGCAATGGTGACGGCCGGCGTGTCGGCGGCCTGGAGCGCGCCGAAACTGCCTGCCAGGCACCCGGCCAGCGCGGAAGCGCCGAGGATGACGGCCCGCATGGCCGGATCTTACAATGATGGCGTGTCCGTCCCTACCCCCCCGATCACGCGCATCGTCCGCCTCGAAGGTACCGCCGTTCCTGCCGCCGGCCACGACATCGACACCGACCGGATCATGCCGGCCCGGTTCCTGAAGTCGATCAGCTTCGAGGGCCTCGAGGATCACGTGTTCGAGGACGATCGCGCCGCGGCGACCCGGCAGGGCGGCGTCCACGCCTTCGACGATCCGCGCTTCGCCGGCGGGTCGATCCTGATCGTGAACCGCAATTTCGGCTGCGGATCGTCGCGCGAGCACGCGCCGCAGGGGCTGCGCCGGTGGGGCATCACCGCCGTCGTCGGCGAGTCGTTCTCGGAGATCTTCTTTGGCAACGCGCTCGCCATCGGGATGCCGTGCCTCACCGTCGATGGCGCGGACGCCGACTGGCTGCTCGCCGAGGCCGAGCGCGATCCGTCGGCGCCGACGGTCGTCGACATCAAGGCGCTGACGGTCACGCGCGCCGGCCGCACGATCCAGGCACGGCTGCCGAAGTCGGCGCAGGAGGCCTTCCTGTCCGGGGACTGGGACGCCACCGGCCAGCTGCTCTCCGCCGGCGCCGAAACCGAAGCCGTCGCCGCCCGTCTCCCCTACGTCCGCGGTTTCTGAGCCTTCGCGCGAATGCGTGCTCGGAGCGTGCTCGGAGCTTGCTCCGAGCAACTTGGAAAAACCGTGCAGAAACTGCCACGCTGCGCCGATGTCTGCGACTGCTCTCACCGTCGATGATCTGCGGCGATACGCGGTCGCGCGCAGCCTGTTCGCCCCGACCACGCTGCCGCGGGCGCTGACGCGGCTCGGCTTCGTACAGGCGGATCCGATCCGCGCGCCCGCGCGGGCCCAGGACCTGATCCTGCGGCCGCGCGTGAAGGGCTACCGCGCCGGCGACCTCGAACGGCGCTACGCCTCGCTGGACATCGAGGAGGACGTCTTCGTCAACTACGGCTTCGTCACGCGCGAGGTGCAGGTGCTGATGCATCCGCGCCCGGCGACGGGGCGGTGGTTCGGCGGCCGCGCCCGCCAGTCGCAGGATCTGCTGGCCTTCGTGCGCGAGCGCGGCGCCGTGCACCCGCGCGACGTCGACGCCCACTTCGCGCGCGGACGGGTCACCAACTACTGGGGCGGATCGTCGAGCGCGACGACCCACCACCTGGACCTCCTGCACTACCATGGCGCGCTGCGCGTGGTGCGGCGCGACGCCGGCATCCGGATCTACGCGGCGCACCAGCATGGCGGTCCGCCGGCCGACCGCACGGAGCGCGCCGCGCGTATCGACGCCCTGATCGACGTCGCCGTCGCGATTTACGCGCCGCTGCCGCGTTTGAGCCTGGCCTTCGTCGTCGCCCGCCTCCGCTATGGCGCACCGCAGTGGCGCGCCGATCTGAAGGCGGCCCTGGCGCGGGCGAGGGCCCGGCTCGCACACGCGCGCATCGACGGCCTCGAGTGGTACTGGCCCGCGGAGGAGCGGCCGGCCCGCGCCGCGGTCGACGATCGCGTGCGCCTGCTCGCGCCGTTCGATCCGGTGGTCTGGGATCGCCGTCGATTCGAACTATTCTGGGGCTGGCCGTATCGCTTCGAGGCCTACACGCCGCTGGCGAAGCGAAAGCTCGGCTACTACGCGCTGCCGCTGTTGTGGCGCGACCGTGTCGTCGGCTGGGCCAACCTTTCCCTGCGCGAGGGCGTGCTGCGGCCCGAGGTCGGGTTCGCGGACGGTCGGCCCGCCGATCGGAGCTTCACGACGGAGCTCGACGCGGAGCTGGATCGGGTCCGAATGTTCCTGGGGCAAGACGTCCAATGGCCAGCACCGACGACCGAGAAGTCCTGAACTGCGGCGGTCGGGACGTGGCGGTCACGAACCCGCGCAAGGTCCTCTTTCCCGAGGCCGGCGTCACCAAGCTCGATCTGGCGCGCTACTACCTGGCGGTGGCGGAGGGCGCGCTGCGCGCCGCCGGCGGCCGCCCCAACGTTCTCGTTCGCTATCCGAACGGTATCGGCAGCGAGCACTTCTACCAGAAGCGTGCCCCCGACTCGCGCCCCGACTGGATCGAGGTGGTGTCGCT